>NZ_JBEXXK010000038.1:0-76731 GCF_040630405.1 Streptomyces sp. NPDC005811 | reverse complement strand
GGCCGGAGTTCGCCGGGCCGGAGTTCGCTGGGCCGGAGCTCGTGGGGTCGGAGTTCGTGGGGTCGGAGTTCGCCGGGTCGGAGCTCGCTGGGCCGGAGTTCGCCGGGCCGGAGTTCGCTGGGCCGGAGCTCGTGGGGTCGGAGTTCGTGGGGTCGGAGTTCGCCGGGTCGGAGCTCGCTGGGCCGAATTTCGCCGGGCCGGAGTTCGCTGGGCCGGGTGGCCTGTGGTTCCTCGTTCGGTGCGTCGAGCCGCCCGAGGGCCCTCGTCCCGCCCGGGCGGAGATCCTGCTCGACCGGGGCCCGTTCACCCTCGACGGGGAGCGGGAGCTGCTGCGCCGGCACCGCATCGACGTCGTGGTGACCAAGGACAGCGGGGGAGCCGCCACCGCCCCGAAACTGACGGCGGCCCGCGAGGCGGGCCTGCCGGTGGTGGTGGTCCGCCGTCCCCCGCTCCCCGAGGGCGTCCCCGTCACCCCCACCCCGGAGGCGGCGGCCCGCTGGGTCGCCGCACAGGAATCCCGCACGGCCGGCTGACCTCCGTACCGGCCCCTCACCCGCCGCCCGCCGCCGTCACTCCTCCTCGCTGGCGAGGGCGTTGACCGCCGCCGCGGCGATCGCGCTGCCCCCGCGACGGCCCCGCACCACCAGGTACTCCAGTCCGGACGGGTTGGCGGCCAGCGCGTCCTTGGACTCGGAGGCGCCGACGAAACCGACCGGCGCGCCGATCACGGCGGCGGGCCGGGGCGCGCCCGCCTCGATCATCTCCAGCAGCCGGAACAGCGCGGTGGGCGCGTTGCCGACGGCGACGACCGCGCCGTCCAGCCGGTCCCGCCACAGCTCCAGCGCGGCGGCGCTGCGTGTCGTCCCGAGCTCGGCCGCCAGTTCCGGCACGGCCGGGTCGGACAGGGTGCAGAGCACCTCGTTGCCGGCGGGCAGCCGTCGGCGGGTCACCCCGCTCGCCACCATCTGCACATCGCAGAGGACGGGCGCGCCCCCGCGCAGGGCCTCCCGGGCCCGTGCCACGACCCCCGGCGTGAAGGCCAGGTCCCGTACGAGGTCCACCATCCCGCAGGCGTGGATCATCCGGACCGCGACCTGTCCGACATCGGCGGGCAGCCCCGAGAGATCGGCCTCCGCGCGGATGGTGGCGAAGGACTGACGGTAGATGGCCGCGCCGTCCTTCTCGTAGTCGTAGCTGGTCACGGTGTTCGCCATGGCCGCGAGCATACCGAGAGCCCATGATCGCCACGATGACACTCCTGCTGTTATCTTGCAGCTGCATATCATTCGCAATAAGCTGGAAGGGTGTTGGACATGGCGGTGTACACGCTCCCGGAGCTGCCCTACGACTACACGGCGCTCGCTCCCGTGATCAGCCCGGAGATCGTCGAGCTGCACCACGACAAGCACCACGCGGCCTATGTGAAGGGCGCGAACGACACGCTGGAGCAGCTCGCCGAGGCGCGGGACAAGGAGGCCTGGGGCTCGATCAACGGCCTGGAGAAGAGCCTGGCGTTCCATCTCTCCGGGCACATCCTGCACAGCGTCTACTGGCACAACATGTCCGGCGACGGCGGCGGTGAGCCGCTGGAGAAGGACGGCACGGGCGAACTCGCCGACGCCATCGCGGAGTCGTTCGGCTCGTTCGCGAAGTTCAAGGCGCAGCTCTCCAGGGCCGCGGCCACCACCCAGGGCTCGGGCTGGGGCGTCCTGGCCTTCGAACCGCTGTCCGGGCGGCTCGTCGTCGAGCAGGTCTACGACCATCAGGGCAACGTGGGCCAGGGCTCCACCCCGCTGCTGGTCTTCGACGCCTGGGAGCACGCCTTCTACCTCCAGTACCGCAACCAGAAGGCGGACTTCGTCGAGGCGATGTGGCAGGTCGTCGACTGGCAGGACGTGGCCCGGCGGTACACCGCCGCCGGGGAACGCGGCGACAGCCTGCTCCTCGCGCCCTGAGCGCACCGGAACGTCCTGCTCGTGATCGTCTTCTCACCCTTCACGCGGCAGGCGGCAGGACGAGGGGCTCCCGCGCGGACGTGCGCGCGGGAGCCCTTCGGGGTCAGCGGCCGGTCGCGGCCCGGCGTTCGGCGCCCAGGCGGGCGAAGTGGCCGATGAGGTCGGGGGCGTCCACCGTCGCCGGGTCGACCGCCCGGCCGGCGGGAGCGCCCTGGAGCAGCCGCTTCACCGGGACCTCCAGCTTCTTGCCGGTGCGGGTGTGCGGGATGCCGGGCACCTCGATGATCTCGTCGGGGACGTGCCGGGGCGAGGCGCCGCCGCGGACGGCCTCGCGGATGCGGTCGCGCAGCGCGTCGTCCAGGACCGCCCCGGCGGTGAGGACCACGAACAGCGGCATCCAGTAGCCGCCGTCCGGCTCCTCCGCGCCGATGACGAGCGCCTCGGCGATCTCCGGCAGGCGTTCGACGACGTCATGGATGTCGGCGCTGCCCAGCCGTACGCCGTTGCGGTTGAGCGTGCTGTCGGAGCGGCCATGCACGATCACCGAGCCATGGCCCGTCATGGTGATCCAGTCGCCGTGCCGCCAGACCCGTGGATACGTGGAGAAGTAGGCGTCGCGGTAGCGGCCGCCGTCGGGGTCGTTCCAGAAGGACAGCGGCATCGAGGGCAGCGGGCGGGTGACGACCAGCTCGCCGACCCGGTCCGTCACCGGCGTGCCCGCGGGGTCGTACGCCGCCAGCGCCACCCCCAGGTGCGGGGCGGACAGTTCACCCGCCCACACCGGGGTGAGGGGCGTGCCGCCGGCGAAGCCGGAGACGATGTCGGTGCCGCCGCTGATGGAGGCGAGCAGGACGCGGTCGCCGACGTGGTCGCGGACCCAGGGGTGGGCGGAGGCCGGGAGGGCGGAGCCGGTGCAGCCGACCACCCGGACCGAGGACAGGTCGTGCACCGACGGGTCGATGCCGAACTTGGCCATCCCCAGCAGGTACTGCGGGCTGGTGCCGAACACGGTGACCCGGTGGCGGGCGGCCAGCTCCCAGAGCACGTCCGGGCGGGCGGCGGGCGCCGGGCCGCCGTCGTAGGTGCAGGTGGTCGCGCCGGTCAGCAGGGTGGAGACGATCAGGTTCCACATCATCCAGTGGGTGGTGGTGTACCACAGGAGGCGGTCACCGGGGCCCAGGTCGGAGTGGAGGCCCAGGGTCTTGAGGTGCTCCACCAGGACGCCGCCGTGGCCGTGCACGATGCCCTTGGGCGGACCGGTGGTGCCGGAGGAGAACACCACCCACAGGGGATGGTCGAACGGCACGGGGGTACAGGCGAGTTCCTCGGTGCGGCTGGCGGCGTCCTCCCAGGGGACGACGAGGGTCGGGTACGCCCGCGCGGGCCACGGCAGGCCCAGGTGGTCCACCAGCAGGGTCGCCTTCAGCGTGGGCAGCGCGCGGGCCAGTTCGAGCGCGGCCTCACGGCGGTCGTGCGAGACGCCGTTGAAGAGGTAGCCGTCGGCCGCGATCAGCACGGTCGGTTCCAGCTGGGCGAACCGGGCGGCGGCCGCCTGCGGCGCGTAGTCCTGCCCGCACACCGACCACACCGCGCCCAGGCTCGCCGCCGCCAGGAACGCCACGATCGCGTGCGGGGTGTTGGGGAGATGGCCGACCACCCGGTCGCCCTCGCCGACGCCCAGCTCGCGCAGGGTCGCGGCCACCGAGGCGACCTGTGCGCGCAGCCGTCGCCCGGTCACCTCGTACCCGGCGCCGGTCTCGTCCAGGGCGACGATCGCCGTGGCGTCGTCGGCGAGGGCGCGCAGCGCGTGGTGGGCGTAGTTGAGGGTGGCGCCGGTGAACCAGCGGGCGCCCGGCATGGTCTCCTCGGCCAGGACCCGCTCGTAGGGGGTGTCCGCGTCGATGCCGAAGTAGTCCCAGACAGCGCCCCAGAAGCCCTCCGGGTCGGTGACGGACCAGCGGTGCAGCGCGGCGTAGTCGGTGGGATCGGCGCCGGCGCCCCGGAGGGCGGCCGTCCGGCGGCCGAAGTCCGCCATCCGGCTCGCGGCGGCGGACTCCGGGTCAGGGGTCCAGAAGGGCTGGGTCATGGCAGGGGTCTCCTCGGCGAGGGACGGGACGGGGACACGGGCGGCTCGGCCGGTGTCCGGCCGGTGCACAGCAGGGGCGCCCACCCCGCCGTACCGGTGAAGTCGTCGCCGCCCTGCGGGACGACGTCCAGGACGACGCGGTCCGGCCGCAGCAGCACGGCGTCGGCGCGGCCCGTCCGCAGCCAGGCGGCGAGGGCGCCGTCGTCGCCGGACCGCCGCACCTCGACGATCCGGGCGCCGAGGGCGTCGGCGAGCGCGCGCGGCACGGGCGGCAGCGGTACGGCGGTCAGTACGGCGAAGGAGTCGCCGAGGACGTCGTCGAGGCGCACCCGTCGTCCGTCCTCGTCCGTCACCCGGGGCTGCGGGGCGTACGTCCCGCCGAGCGGGCCGCGGCGGACCAGCGGACCGGCGGGCAGCGGACGGCCGAGGTCCCGGCTCGCCCGGGCCGTCACCCCGGGGATCCGGCAGGCCGCCGCGACCGCGGCCCGGCGCACGGCGGCCGCGCGGTCCTGGCCGCCGGTCATGGCCCAGCCGGTGGCGACGGCGAGCCGCACGACATGGCGGGCGTGCGGTGCGCGTTCCCGCTCGTAGGTCTCCAGCAGACCGTCGTCGGCGCCCTGCCGCAGGACCCGGGCGAGTTTCCAGGCCAGGTTGTGGGCGTCCCGCAGCCCCGAGCACAGGCCCTGCCCGACGAACGGCGGGGTGAGATGGGCGGCGTCGCCGAGCAGGAGGACACGGCCCCGGCGCCAGCGGTCGGCGACCCGGGCGCGGAAGGTGTACGCGGCCTGCCGCACGACCCGGAAGTCCCCGGCGCGGGAGAGGTCCACCCAGGGGGCGACCAGCCGGCGCAGCAGCCCGTCGTCCAGCTCCTCGCCCGCGCGCAGCCGGAACTCCCAGCGGTAGCGGTGCTCGCCGATCCGCATGAAGGTCGCCGGCCGGTGCGGGTCGCACACCTGGTCGACGCCCTCCCAGCCGCGGACCGCGGCGGTCGTCGTGGCGTCGACGACGGTCCAGCGCTCCTCGAAGCGCAGGTCCTCCCAGACGGCGCCGACGGCGCCGCGGGTCAGGCTGTTCGCGCCGTCGCAGCCGAGGACGGCCGCCGCCGACAGGACGTGCTCCCCGTCGCCGTCGCGGTACGTCACCCGGACCGGGCCGGTGCCGTCCTGCGCGACGCCGGTGACCTCCGCGCCGCCGCGCAGCTCGCCCAGCGGGGTGCGGGCCAGGGCCTCGCGCAGCAGCCGCTCCAGCTCGGGCTGGTCGAACATGCTGGTCTGGGGGTAGCCGTGGTGGCCGCGCGGAGAGCGCGGGAACTCGGCGATCACCCGGTGCCGGGCGTCCAGCAGCCGCAGTCCCCGCGCGGGGCGGGCGAGCGCGGCGAACGCGTCGGCGATCCCGACGGCCTGCAGGATCCTGCGGACCTCGTCGTCGGCGGCGACGGCCCGGGGGAGGGGGTAGACGTCCCGGTGGCGTTCCAGGAGGACGGAACGCACCCCGTGCCGGGCCAGCAGCAGGGCGGCGGTCACGCCGACCGGCCCGGCGCCGACGATCACCACGGGGACGTCCGGCGCGTCGTGCGCGACGGTCATGTGCGGCTCGCTCACGGTCTCAGCGCGCGTCGGCGACGGGCGTGCGCTGCTCGCCGAGGTCGATGCGCCCGTCCGCCGTGGCGATCGCCGCGGTCATCACATCGCCCTGCCGCAGATAGCGCGGGTTCTTCGCCTGGCTCCTGAAGAACGCCTTCCACTTCAGCGCGGGCGGCAGCAGCGCGCCGATCTTCTCCACGGCCTTCGGCGGAGCCTTCAGCGCGGTGCCGCCGGGGGTGCCGGTCAGCAGCAGGTCGCCCGCGTCGAGGCGCTGGAACCGGGCCAGCAGGGTCAGCGCCCGGGCCGGGCGGACGATCATGTCGGCGAGGGTGCGGTCCTGGCGCGGGTCGCCGTTGACGGACAGCCTGAGCCGCAGATCGAGCAGGTGCGGGAAGTCCTCCGGCTCCGGCAGCGTCAGGTACGGCCCGGTCGGGGTGAAGGTCGGGTACGACTTGCTCTCGTAGAACTGCGTCCGCGTCAGCTGGACGTCCCGGGCGCTGATGTCGTTGGTGACGACCAGCCCGGCGACGTACGAGGGCAGGTCCCGCTCCTCGACGACCGTGCCCACCGGCAGCGGTGCGCCGAGGACCAGGCCGAGCTCGATCTCGTAGTCCAGGAACCGCACGTGCGGCGGCCGGACGACGGTGTCGCGCGGTCCGGTGACCGAGCCGGACGCCTTGCGGAAGAAGGCGGGCGGGAAGTCGCCGGTGAAGCCCGACTCACGGGCGTGGCTGCGGTAGTTGACCATCTGCGCGACCACCCGGCAGGGCGTGGTGACGGGGGAGAGCGCCGCCAGCCCCGCGGCGGGCGTGCCCGTCTCCCCGGAGCCGGCGGCCGCCCGCACGGCGGCCCGGTCGGCCAGCAGTTCGGCGGTCGTCTCGGCGGCGGTCCCGATCCGGACGGCGTGCGCGTCGCGCACCACCCACCAGCCCTCGGCCGTACGCAGGACGTTCGTGCTCATGAGGTCATCGCTTTCATCAGGCCCAGCAGACGTGCCGGGTCGAGTTCGTTGTCGCCGCGCAGCGCGCGCAGGACCTCGCGGACCTTCGCGGGGGACGGCGAGGCGCCGAGGAAGTCACGGGTGACCGGCGGCCCCCACTGGGCCAGCCCGCTCCCTGACATGGGCGCCCAGCCCGGTTCGAGGTCGCGCGAGAACAGGTCGCCGTCGGCGAAGTGCTCCAGCATGAGACGGTCGGGGTCGCGCCAGTAGTCGAAGAGCTGGCTGCCCTGGATGTGCCGGCCGATGCCCCAGCTGCGCCGGTAGCCGCGCTCGGCCAGGTACTCCCCGCCCGCGGCGATCGCGTCCAGGTCGGTCACCTGGTAGGCGGAGTGGACATAGCCGTCGCCCGGGCCCAGGTGCAGCGCGAGGGTGTGGTGGTCGACGGCCTCCGTACCCCGGTCGCAGCGGAGGAACGCCATCGTCGGACCCCGGTCGCGCTGCCCGTCCAGGAACAGGAAGTCGGACACGATCATCCCGAGCGTGTCGAGGTACCAGTCCAGCGCCCGCCCGAACACCCGGGTCTCCAGCACCACATGGCCGAGGCGCTGGATCCGGGACGGCTCGCGCGGCGGACGCTGTACGGCGTTCGTCCGCAGCGGCGCGGTGCCGGAGTTGAGGAGCAGGGGCCGCTGCCCGGGCAGCGCCGGGAGCTCCCGCGTGCCGTGCACCACCCGCACCGGGAGGCCGGACGGGTCCAGCAGGCCCACCGCCCGCCCGCCACCGGGTACGTCCGCCTCCCGTACGGCGCTCCCCGTGGCCCGTGCCAGCCGGTCCAGGTCGGCCGGCCCGGCCGCGCGGAACGCCGGGCCGACGAACCGGGAGGCACGGCCCCGGCGGATCACCATGCACGGCGGGCCGGCGAAGGTGCCGCGCAGCCAGAGGGCGTCCGGCGTCCGGGCCGCCACCGAGAAGCCGAAGTCGAGCGCGAACACCTCGGCGCGGTCCAGGTCCGGCTTCTCGAACTCCAGCCAGGCGAGGTCCGCCACCCTGATCACGGGGTTCCGGGAGCGGCCGGGATGCTCACCCCGCAGGGCGCCCCGCTCGCTGTGGAGGTCCTGATGGGCCGTCCGGGACATGGGCATCCTCCGCATCCGTCGAGCAACGTCGTGCAACATCGCCGTAATGAGGAAATCATCAAATTTGACGGAACCTTGCGTCAAGGGTGCGCGGGGAAGAATTGATGAATCCATCAGAACTGTGGGTGTGTGATGCGACACGGCTAGAATCCGCACATGTCTTCGTCAGCCCCGCCCCGCAACCGCTTCGAGCGGCGCCGTGCCGAGACCCGCCAGGCCCTGATCCGCGCGGCGCGGCGGATCCTCGCCGAGACCGGGGACACCGGCGTCAGCATCCAGGCGATCGCCGAGCGCGCGGACGTCGGCTTCGGATCGTTCTACAACCACTTCGCGTCGAAGACGGAGCTGTTCGACGCGGCGGTCGTCGACGCGCTGGAGGAGTTCGGCCAGGCCTTCGACGCGCGTCTGACCGGGATCGACGACCCGGCGGAGCTCGTCGCGGCCGGTTTCCGGCTCAGTGCGCGGATGGCGGACTCCCACCCGGAGCTCATGCAGGTGCTGCGCCGGCGCGGACTCGGTTACCTCCACTCCGAGAACGGCCTCGCCACTCGCGCCGTGCGTGACCTGGAGCTGGGTCTCGCCTCCGGCCGCTTCACCGCCCTCGACCCCGTGGTCGCCCTTTCCGCCCTCGGCGGCACCCTGCTGTCCCTGGTCGAACTGCGCTTCACCCGCCCCGACCTGGACGGCGACGAGGCCGCCTCGAACCTCGCGGAGATGGTCCTGCGCATGCTGGGCCTCACCGTGGAGGACGCCCACGAGGTCGCACGACGACCGCTGCCAAAACTCGGCTGAGGCCGAGTCGGTCCTCGGGCGGAGGGTGGGTTTCGGGCGGGGCCTCGGCCGGAGGCTGGGCTCGGGCGGGGCCTCCGCCGGAGAGCGGGTACGGGCGGGGCCCCGAATGTGGGGCGGGGTCCGGTTGGGGCTTCCGGCGGAGGGCGGGCCCGGGGCTGACGGCAGGGGACAGCGGGTTCGGGGCTGACGGCAGGGGGCAGCGGGTTCGGGGCTGACGGCAGGGGGACGGCGGGTTCGGGCCGGAGTGTAGGCGGGGTGTGGTCCGGGCCTGGGTGGGTGGCGGGTTCGGGTCGGGCCTGGGTGGATGGTGGGTTCGGGTCGGGCGTCAGGTGGAGGACTGGTTCGGGCCGGACCGTAGGCGGAGCGTGGCCCGGGGCGGGTCGGGTCTGGGCGGTTGGCGGGTGCGGGTCGGATCTCGGGTCTGGGCGGTTGGCGGGCCCGGGTCGGGTCTGGGCGGTCGGGCGGGTTCGGGTCGGGTCTGGGTGCAGGGGGACGGCGGGTTCGGGGCGGGGCTCAGGTGGAGGAGCGGTCCGGGTGGAAGGTGACCTCCGTGCCCGTGAAGCGGGCGGTGAGTCCGTCGTCCGTCGTGGTGACCGACTCCAGCCGCAGTCCCTCGGGGATGTTCCGCAGCGGGACGGGGCGCGCCAGGGCCCGGTCCGGCAGGGCCCGCGCGGCCGGGGCCGGTTCGTCCCCGGCGAGGCGGACGTCCGTGAAGGCGACGCTGTTCCCCGCGGCCGCCGACACGTCCGCGCCGACCGTCACGTCCCCCGCGAGCGGCAGCGCGACCGTCGCGTCGACCCGGCCCGGCCCGTCACCCCGGGAGATCTCCACGCCCAGCGCGTCCGACAGGTCCGCGTACGACAGGAACGCCGTCGCCTCCACGCTCCGCGCCCGCGCCCTCTGCGCACCGCCCCCGGTCCTGAGCCCGTCCAGGCCGACGGTCAGCCGGGTCACCGGCAGCGGCCGGTCCGCACCCCGGGCGGGGATGTCCCGGGCGGTGAGGTCGACATGCCGCAGACTGCCGCCGGCCAGCTGTGTCAGTACGGGAAAGCCGCGGACGTGCACCGAGGGCCGCTCCGGGGTCGCCATGCCCTCCTGGAACGCCTCGGCGGTACGGCCCTCCGCGCGGGCGGCGGCCGCCCGGTCGACGGCGACGGCCCCGGCCGCCAGCGCGGCGGCGCTGGCGATCGCGACCGCCGCGATCCGCCGCCCGCGCCGGCGCGGGGTGGAGCCCTTGTCGTTCTGGGGTCGGTACACGTGCGTTCCTCTCGGGAGGGGGTCAGTCGTCGGTGCGCGCGACGGCGAGGCCGGTGTCCACGCCCACCGCGATCAGGGCGGCGGCCACCGTGCGGGTGCCCTCGTCGTCGCTCCAGGTCCCGGTGTTCGCACAGTCCAGGAGCGCCAGCAGCAGCCCTTCGAGCGCTCGGCTGAGCGGTCCGGGCGGGAGGCCGTCGTGGAACACGCTCTCCCGCTGGCCCCGCTCGATGATCGTCCTGGCCGTCTCCCGGGCGGGCGCCAGGAGCGCGGCCACCCGCTCCGGCCCCTGGTCCTGCGGGGTGAGCCGCAGCAGCATCCGGTAGCGGTCGCCGACCGGCCACAGCGCCAGGACGAACCCGGTCAGCGCGGCGACGGCGTCGTGCTCGGGGATCCGTACCGCCGCCAGGGCGCGCCGCAGTGCCTGCGCGGCGTCCGCGACGAGCCCCTCGACCAGCGCGGGACGGCCCGCGAAATGGCCGTAGACGGTACGGCGCGCCACGCCGGCCGCCTCGGCGATGGCACCGAGGCCGACCTCGGGGTCGCGGCCGAGCTCCCGGCGCGCCGCCTCCAGGATGCGGGCCCGGGTGGGCGGGGTGTGGTGCCGCCCGCCGCCCGGGACACGTGGGCCGCTCATGTCGGACCTCCGGTCCATGACGAGAAGGGGGAGGAGGGGGAGAAGGGGGAGAAGGGGGCGAAGGGGGAGGGGGCTTGATAATTGCACATTGGCGAGCAAGAAACTAGTCGGCCCTCCCGGCGGGGCGCCCGGTGCCCCGGCGGTGCGTGACCCCCGTACGGCGTAACGTCGACGTGTGGACGTCACCGCGGACACCGTCGTCGCCCGAGCCGCGCAGGAGCTCGGGCGGCAGGTCGACGGGCTGATCGCGGACGTGGAGGTGTGCCTGCGCGAGGAGGTCCCGGACCTGTGGGACGACCCGGGCATCGGCCGGATGGCCTCGCGGAACATCACCGAGCATCTCGTCGGCGCGCTGGCCGGCCTCGCGCACGGCATCGACCCCGACCGGATCGATCCGCCCGCCGCCGATGCCGACCGGGCCCGCCGGCTGGCCCGGCACGGCACCCCCGTCACCGCGATGCTGCGGGCCCACCGCCTCGCCCAGGCCATCGTCCTGGACCGGCTGCTCGCCCAGCTGCCGCGGCTGACGCGCGACCCCGGGCTGATCGCCGCGGCGGCCCGCAGCCTGATCGCGATCACCACCGCGTACGTGGACCGCACCTCCCAGCAGGGCGTGGTCGCCTTCCAGCGGGAACGGGACCGCAGGCTGCGCTGGCGGCTGGCCATGGTCAACGAGGCCGGGATGCGCATCGGCACCACCCTCGACGTCGCCCGCACCACCCAGGAGCTCGCCGATCTCGCCACCGAGCACTTCGCCGACCTCGCCACCGTCGATCTGCTCGACTCCGCGCTCCACGGCCCCGACACCCCGGCGCAACGGCCCCTCGCCCTGCGCCGGTTCGCCCGGCGCCCCGCGGGCGATCCGTACGACGGGACGCCCCGGCTCCACACGTACCCGCAGGGCTCACCCCCGGACCGCGCCCTGACCACCGGCCGCCCGGTACGCCACCACACCGACCCGCCCACCGACACCCCGCCCACCGACACCCCACCGGAAAGGCGCCCCCCGGTCCACTCCACCCTGGTCGTCCCCCTGTGCGCCCGGGGCGCCACCCTCGGCGTCGCCCGGTTCTGCCGCCACCGCAACCCCGACCGCTACGACGACGAGGACCTGCTGCTCGCCCAGGAGATCGCCGCCCGCGCGGCCGTCGCCGTCGACAACGCCCGCCGCTACACGCACGCCCGCGCCACCGCCCTCAGCCTCCAGCGCAGTCTGCTCCCGCCGCGCACACCCCCGCAGTCCGCCGTGGAGGTCGCCTCCCGTTATCTGCCCGCCGGGGGCCGGGCAGGGGTCGGCGGGGACTGGTACGACGTGATCCCGCTGTCCGGGGCCCGCGTCGCCCTCGTGGTGGGGGACGTCGTCGGCCACGGCATCCACGCCGCCGCCACCATGGGCCGGCTGCGCACCGCCGTCCGCACCCTCGCCGACATCGACCTGCCGCCCGACGAACTCCTCACCCACCTCGACGACGTGGTGCTGCGGCTGTCCGCCGAGGCCGCCGCCGACCCGGACCGCGAGGACACCGGGGACATCGGCGCCACCTGTCTGTACGCGGTCTACGACCCCGTCGGCCGCTGCTGCACGCTCGCCCGGGCCGGCCATGTGCTGCCCGCGGTGACGGCCGCGGACGGCACCGTCGCCCTGCTCGACCTGCCGCCGGGGCCCCCGCTGGGCCTGGGCGGGCTGCCGTTCGAGGCCGTGGAGGTCGAGCTCCCCGAGGGCAGCCTGCTCGCCCTCTACACCGACGGCCTGATCGAGGCCCGCGACCACGACGTCGAGACCGGCCTCGCCCTGCTCCGCGAGACGCTCGCCCGGCCCGCCGACGACCTGGAGGCCACCTGCGACGCCGTGCTGTCCACCCTGCTGCCGGACCGCCCCGACGACGACGTGGCCCTCCTGCTCGCCCGCACCCACGTCCTCGGGGACGGCCGGGTGGCCGGCTGGGACCTGGAGCCCGATCCGGCCGCCGTCTCCCGGGCCCGCTCCGAGGTGGCCCGGCAGCTCGCCGACTGGGGGCTCGACGGGCTCGACTTCACCGCCGAGCTGGTGGTCAGCGAACTGGTCACCAACGCCATCCGCTACGGCACCCCGCCCATCGGGCTCCGCCTCATCCACGACCGCGGTCTGCTGTGCGAGGTCTCCGACGCCGGCAGCACCACCCCCCACCAGCGCCGCGCCCGGGCCGACGACGAGGGCGGCCGCGGTCTCCTCCTGGTCGCCCGGCTCGCCGAACACTGGGGCACCCGGCACGCCCGCCACGGCAAGACGGTCTGGGCCCAGCTCGACGACTCGGCCGGCCTCCCGGAGCCCGCCTTCCCCTAGGAGGGAGCTCAGGAGGCGGCCGACGGGCGGGGGTCCCCCGCCGGTGTCAGGCTGAAGGGACCAGGACTCGCGGCTGCGGAAGGGAATCCCCGTGATCACCACCGACCCCACTCCCGGTGTCCCCTGCTGGATCGACCTCGGCGCCCCCGACGTAGGGACCGCCGCGGACTTCTACCACGCCGTGCTCGGCTGGGACTACGAGCCCATGGGCGGCGAAGGGGAGGCCGGCCAGGGCGGGATGTTCAAGAAGGACGGGAAGACCGTCGCCGGGCTCGGCAAGCTCACCGAGGAGGGGGCGCGTTCCGCCTGGATGATCTACTACGACGTGGCCGACGCGGACGCCACCACCGAGGCCGTCCGGCGGGCGGGCGGCACGGTCCGGGTGGCACCCCGTGACCTCGGCGAATGGGGTCGGATGGCGCAGTACAGCGACCCCCAGGGCGGCCAGTTCGCCGTCTGGCAGCCGGGCAGCGAGGCGGGCTTCGAGCTGGTCGAGGAGCCGGGCTCGCTGTCCTGGACCGAGCTGCACACGACCGACGCGCGGGCCGCCAAGGAGTTCTACGGCGAGGTCCTCGGCTGGCGGTTCGGCGACATGGAGATGCCGGGCGGTGGAGGCACGTACACCCTCATCACCCCCGAGGGGCTGCCCGAGGAGCGGATGCAGGGCGGGCTGATGGAGGTCCGCGAGCAGGACCTCGCCCTCGCGGACGGCCACCCGTACTGGCACCCGGTCTTCACCGTCACCGACTGCGACGCCGCCGTCGCCGAGGTCACCGGCCACGGCGGCCGTGTGCAGATGGGACCGGCGGACGCGGAGGGCGTGGGCCGCGTCGCGGTCTGCGTCGACCCGGCCGACGCCGACTTCGTGCTGCTCAGGCCCACCGGGGCCACCGGGAACTGAGCACCACGGCCGGGCGTCAGTCGAGCGTCACCTCCACCGGCAGTTTCTTGATGCCGTTGACGAAGTTGGAGCGGACCCGCGGCACGTCCCCGGCCAGCCGGATGTCCGCGATCCGCGGGATCAGCTCCTCGAACATGATCCGGATCTCGGTGCGGGCGAGCAGATTGCCCAGGCACAGATGCGGGCTGCCCTTGCCGAAGGTGACGTGGTCGTTGTGCTGCCGGGCGACGTCGAAGTCGTACGGGTTGCCGAAGACCTCCTCGTCACGGTTGCCGGAGGCGTACCACATGACGACCTTGTCGCCTTCCTTGACGTGCTTGCCGCCGAGCTCGACGTCCCGGGTCGCGGTGCGGCGGAAGTGGTAGACGGGGGAGGCCCAGCGCAGGAACTCCTCGACCGCGGTGGGGATGAGGGAGGGGTCGTCCTTGAGGCGGGCGAGCTGCTCGGGGTGCTGGAGCAGGGCCAGCATGGAGTGCGAGATGGTGTGCCGGGTGGTCTCGTTGCCGGCGACGACCAGCAGCAGGAAGTAGTTGTCGAAGTCCTGCGGCGACAGCGGCACCCCGTCCCGCGGGGTGGTGTTGACCAGCTTCGACACCAGGTCGGAGCCGTCCTTGCCGCGCCGCTGCCGGGCCAGCTCACGGCCGTACTCGAAGACCTCGACCGAGGCGGGGGAGCGGAACGGCAGATCGCGGTACTTCTCGCTCTCCGCGCTGTGCAGCAGCACGTCCGCGTAGTCGGGGTCGGTGTTGCCGATGATCCGGTTGCCCCAGTCGATGAGCTTCTGGTTGTCCTCCGGCGGTACGTCGAGCAGCCGGGCCAGCACATTGATCGGGAAGTCGGCGGAGACGTCGGCGACGAAGTCGAAGGTCCCCTTGGTGAGGGCCGCGTCCAGGGTCCTCGCGGTCAGCCCGCGCAGGAAGTCGCCGTAACTGTTGATCACGCTCGCCCCGAACTGGCGCTGGATCACACTGCGCAGCGCCCGGTGCCGCACGCCGTCCAGCTCCAGGATGGAGGCCCGCTTCTTGATCTGGTCGTCGTCGACCTCCTCCAGGTTGACGAACCGGGTGGAGGTGAAGGTCTCGGCGTCCCGGTCGACGCGGGCGATGTCGGCGTGCCGGGTCACCGCCCAGAAGCCGGAGTTCGGGGCGTCCTCGGGCTGCCAGTGCACCGGGTCCTCGTGGCGCAGGGTGTGGAACATGCGCCACGGGGTGACGCCGTCGGTGAAGCGGTCGAGGTCGGCGAGGTTCACGTCCGCCAGCGGCAGCGGCTCGTGCACGGCGGGGGTCAGGATCTCGGTCATCGGTGGGTCCTCGGGGTCACGGGGATGGGGGTCACAGGTGGTAGGCGTACTCGGTGAACTCCCAGTCGGTGACATGCCGTTGGAAGCGTGCGACCTCGTCCCTCTTGTAGGTGAGGAACGCGGTGGTGAAGTCCTTGCCGAGCAGGTCGGTCAGGGCGGTGTCCGCCTCCAGCGCGTCCAGCGCGGCGGACAGGGTGGGCGGCAGCAGGGCCGCGCGGGTGGTGTCGTAGCCGTAGCCCTCCAGCGGCGCCGGGGGCTCCTCGCCCGCGCGGACGCCCAGCAGGGCCGCCGCGGCCGTGCCCGCGATCAGCAGGTACGGGTTGGCGCTCGCGTCGCCGAGCCGCAGCTCGAGGCGGGCCCCGGAGCCGCGCTCCGGCGGGATCCGGAGCATCGCGCTGCGGTTGTCCAGCCCCCAGTCGATCAGCCAGGGGGCGAGGGTGTCCGGGCCGAAGCGTTTGTACGAGTTCACGGTCGGGTTGGCCAGCGCCGCGAGGGCGGGGGCGTGCGCGAGGACACCGGCGACGGCGTGCCGGGCGGTGGCCGACAGCCCGTGGGCGCCGGACGGGTCGTCGAAGACGTTGCGTCCGTCGGGGTCCTCGCAGGACAGATGGAGGTGGAACCCGGAGCCGCCCGCCTCGCCGAACGGTTTGGCCATGAAGGTGGCGAGCCGGCCCTCCCGCCGGGCCAGCTCCTTCACCGCGGCCTTGAAGCGGAAGGCGCGGTCGGCGGCGTCCAGGGCGCCGGAGTGGGTCAGATTGATCTCGTACTGGCCGCCGTCGAACTCGTGGTTGCCGTTGGTGACGCCGATCCGCAGGTCGCGCAGCAGCCGCAGGGTGCGCAGCAGATGGTTGTCCGGGTCGGCGCGCAGACCGGCCGTGTAGACGGCGCCGGTCGTCTCCGGCGAACGGCGCCAGCCGGTGGGGCTGCCGGGGGCCGGCTCCAGCAGGAAGTACTCCAGCTCGGGGCCGACGACCGGGCTGAGGCCCTCCTCGGCGCACCGGGCGAGGACGGCCCGCAGCAGATCGCGCGGGGACTCGGGGGCGGGGGCCGAGGTCGCCGGGTCGGTGACCTCGCCCAGACAGGCCGCGACGCCCGGCTCCCAGGGGAGCACGGTCAGCGTGGACAGGTCGGGGCGGACGCACACGTCCGGCAGCCCGGCGTCCAGGCCGCCCGCGACCGGGACCACGTCCCCCTGGGGCGAGGTGTGGTAGACGGCGCGGCAGAAGGCCAGGCCATGGGCGCAGGCCGTGGGCAGATGGTCCAGCAGGACGTCACGGGCGCGGTCCGTGCCGATGAGGTCGGGGTAGATCACCCGGACCACGTCGACGCCCTCGGCGGCGAGCCGCTCCATGTGGCGGCGGATGTCTGGGATGTCTGATGCGCTCACCGAAGTCTCCTTGAGCGGACGGGCGGGGACTCCCTGGTGCTCCCTCGTACCCGGCTAATCGTTTGGTCCCGAACGGTATGGAGAGGGGTCGTCGCCCCGCAAGGGGGTGCGCCGAAAAATTTATCCACCTGGACAGGTATTGACCAGGGCTGGGCGGCTTCCTATGTTGTTTGAAGCCAAACGAGTTGCGAGCGTGAGGAGGGCGGCCATGAAGGTCGTCGTCGACATGAACAAGTGCCAGGACCACGGCCAGTGCGTCTTCGCGGCCCCGGACGTCTTCTCGTTCGACGACGCCGGACGCCTGGCCTACGTCCCCGACCCCGACGACGCGCTGCGCGACGAGGTCGAGGAAGCCGCCGACGTCTGCCCGCTGCAGGCCATCCGGATCGAGGACTGACCCCATGACCGGACGCATCGTCGTCGCCGGGGGCTCGATGGGCGGCCTGCGCGCCGCCGAGCAGCTGCGGGCGGCCGGCTGGACCGGGGCCGTCACGGTCGTCGGCGAGGAACCGCACATGCCCTACAACCGGCCGCCGCTCTCCAAGGAGGTACTGGCCGGCCGGGCCCCCTTCGAGTCGCTCGCCTTCACCCCGAAGGCGGCCGCCGCCGACGTCGAGTGGCGGCTCGGCACGAAGGCCGTCGGCGCCCGCCTCGACGAACGGACCGTCACCCTCGACGACGGCTCCACGCTGCCGTACGACGGTCTCGTCGTCGCCACCGGCATGCGCCCCCGTCGGCTGCGCTGCCCCGGCCCGCTCCCCGGCCGCCACACGGTCCGCACCCTCGCCGACGCCCGGGGACTGCGCGACGAACTGACCCGCCCCGGCGTCCGGGTGGTCGTGGTGGGCGCCGGGTTCATCGGCTGCGAGGTCGCCGCGACCGCGGTGGGCCTCGGCGTCGGCGAGGTGACCGTCGTCGATCCGCTGCCGCTGCCCATGGCCGGCCCCCTCGGCGACCTGCTCGGCCGCGCCCTGCTGCGGCGGCACGAGCGGCGCGGGGTGCGCTTCGCGCTCGGCACGGGAGTCGCTGGGTTCGAGGGCACCGACCGGGTGACCGGGGTCGTCCTGTCCGACGGCACCGTGCTGCCCGCCGACGTGGTGGTGGAGTCGGTCGGCTCCGTCGCCAACGTCGAATGGCTTCAGGACAACGGCCTCGACCTCACCGACGGCGTCCTCACCTGCGCACGGCTCCGGGTCGGCGGCCGGCCGGAGGTCGTCGCGGTCGGCGACGTCGCCCGCTTCCCCAACGCCCGCTACGACGGCGTACCGCGCCGGGTCGAGCACTGGTCGATCCCGACGGACACCGCCCGGCACGCGGCGAAGGCGCTCGTCGGCCATCTCCTCGGCGAGGAGCGGGAGCCGGCCCCGTTCGCCCCGCTGCCCACCTTCTGGAGCGACCAGCACGACTTCCGGCTCCAGTCCTTCGGCGCGCCCGTCCTCGGCCTCGGTGACGTCCGGGTCCTGGACGGCGACCCGGACGGCGATACGGACGGCCGTCCGGAAGGCGACCTCCTCGTCGGCTACCACCACACGGACCGGCTCGTCGGCGTCGTCGCGCTCGGCGGCCAGGCCGCCGCGCTGGGCGCCGCCCGGTACCGCGCCCAGTTGCTCCAGCAGCCCGCCCTCACCGCGTAAGGAACCCCCGTCATGTCCGCTGTCCGTGGCTTCTTCTCCCCCAAGACCGCGACGGGAGCCTCGTCGCTGATCCCGTCCCCGCCGTGGCGCTACTCCGGCGACCTGCTCACCGTCGAGTACCGCACCGACCCGGCGCGGGTGCGTGAACTCCTGCCCGAGCCCCTGGACCTGGCCGAGGACGACCCCGGCGCGGTCGCGCTGATCTGGGCCGACTGGCAGTCCTGCTCCGCCTCCGGCGACGAACTGCTGGACCCGGTGCTGGCCCAGTACAAGGAGGCCTTCGCGGTCGTCCGCTGCAGCTACCGGGGGCAGACCTACTCGCGGTGCGTCTACATCTGGGTCGACAAGGACTTCGCGATCGCCCGCGGGCTGCACCAGGGCTATCCGAAGAAGCTCGGCTCGATCCACCAGACGCGCCCCCATCCCTACGGGCCCGCGCCGCGGATCGAGGCGGGGGCGCGGTTCGGGGCGACGCTCGCCGCCGCGGACCGGCGGCTGGCCCAGACGGTGGTGACGCTGCGGGAGCCGTCGGCGACGAACGGGTTCGTCAACGGGCACCCGATGGCCCACCACCGGTGGCTGCCCTCCATCGAGAAGGGGAAGGGACTGGCCCTGGACGAGCTGATCGAGTCCGGCGCGGCGTCCTTCGAGGGCGGGCAGGCGTGGGCCGGGGACGCGGAGCTGGAGCTGTTCGAGGCGCCCACGGAGGAATTGGCGCGGCTGGAGGTGCGGGAGCCGATCGCGGCGTACTACCGGCAGGTCGGGGTGGTGTGGGACGGGGGGCGTCTGTTGGAGTCCGGTATGTCGGGAGCGAGTGCCGCTGAGTGAGGCCGGTGGTCGGGTGCGGGTGCGTTGTGGCTGGTCGCGCCCACGCGGCGGAGCCGCCGATCGGCACAACCCCGCGCCCCTAGGTAAGCGGCAGTCCCCCTAATCGAGATTGGACCCTTGCTCATGTCCCACAAGATCAATGTCGCCGGTGTCTCCGTCGACACCCGGCACTGGATCGGGGGCGAGCGTGTCGCCTCCGCCGACACCTTCACCGATCACTCGCCCATCGACGGGAGTGCGCTCGGCGAGATCTCCCGGGGTACGCCCACCGAGGCCGCTGCCGCCGTCGCCGCCGCCAAGGCCGCCTTTCCCGGCTGGGCCGCCACCCCGTGGGCCGAGCGGGCGCGGATCCTGCACGCCATCGCCGACGGGGTGGAGAAGCGGCTCGAAGAGCTCGCCATCGTCGAGACCACCGACAACGGGGCGCTGCTGCGGTCCCACCGGCGCGGTGTGATGCCGCGGGTGGCGCACAACTTCCGCTTCTTCGCCGACTGGCTGCTCACGCTCGGGCACGAGGACTTCGAGACCCGCGGGCACACCAACCACGTGTCCTGGGACCCGGCGGGCCCCTGTGTGCTGATCACCCCGTGGAACGCGCCGCTGATGCTGGCCACCTGGAAGGTCGCCCCGGCCCTCGCGGCCGGCGACACCGTGATCCTCAAGCCCGCCGAGTGGTCCCCGCTCACCGCCTCCCTGCTCGCGGACATCGCCGCCGAGGCGGGGCTGCCAGCCGGGGTGCTGAACGTCGTCCAGGGCTACGGCTCCGAGATCGGCGACGCGCTCACCTCGCACCCGGACGTGCGCCGGATCAGCTTCACCGGCTCGGTGCCCACGGCCAAGCGGATCTCGGAGTCGGCCGCGGCCCACCTCACCCCGCTGAGTCTCGAACTCGGCGGCAAGTCACCGCTGCTGGTGTTCGCCGACGCCGATCTCGACCTCGCCGTCGACCTCGCCGTCGAGCAGTACGACAACGCCGGGCAGGTCTGTCTGGCCGCGACCCGCTTCCTCGTCGAGGAGTCGGTGGCGGAGGAGTTCACCCGGCGGTTCGTGGAGAGGGCGGGCGCGCTCGTCCAGGGCGACCCCCGTGACGAGGCCACGGACATCGGGCCGAACATCCATCCGCGTCAGCTGGAGAAGATCGACGGATTCGTGCAGCGGGCCCTCGCCGGCGGGGCCAAGGCCGTGATCGGCGGGCGGCGGGGGGACGGCCAGTTCTACGCGCCGACCCTGCTCACCGACGTCCGCCAGGACAGCGAGATCGTCCAGGAGGAGGTCTTCGGGCCGGTCCTGACCCTCCAGACCTTCGCCGACGAGGAGGAGGCGGTCCGGCTCGCCAACGACACCCGGTTCGGGCTGGCCGCCACGCTCGCCACCGGTGACCGCGAGCGCGCCGAGCGCGTCGGCGCGCAGCTGGTCGCGGGCACCGTGTGGGTGAACTGCTTCTTCGTCCGCGATCTCCAGGCGCCCTTCGGCGGCTCCCGGCACTCCGGCGTCGGCCGGGAGGGCGGGACCTGGAGCTTCGACTTCTACTGCGACCTGAAGAACACCGTGACCGCGCCGAAGGGGTGGACCGACCGTGGGTGAGATCGTCGGGGCCGGGCTGCTCGCCCATGTGCCCACCATCGTGCTGCCGGAGGCGGACCGGCTGGAGCTCAACGAGGGCAAGGAGATCACCCTCGTCACCGGCCTGAACGAGCTGCGCCGGGAGGTCTTCGAGCGCGACGACTACGACACCGTCGTCGTCCTGGACTCCCACTGGGCGACCACCGTCGAGTTCGTCGTCACCGCCCAGCAGCGGCGGGCCGGACTGTTCACCTCCGAGGAACTGCCGCGGGGGATGTGCCGGATGCCGTACGACTTCCCCGGCGACCCCGAACTCGCCCGCAACGTGGAGAGGTTCGCCGACAAGCACGGCACCTGGATCACCGCGATCGACGACGACTACCTGCCGATCTACTACGCCACCACCAACCTCTGGAAGTTCCTGGGGGAGGGGCTGCCGGACAAGCGGTGGGTCACCATCGGCGTCTGCCAGACCGGTGACATGGAGGACCATCTGCGGCTCGGGCGGGCGCTCGCCGACGGGATCGCCGCCACGCCGGGGCGGCGCGTCCTGCTGATCGCCTCGGGTGCGCTCTCGCACACCTTCTGGCCACTGCGCGAACTGCGCGACCACGAGTCCAGCGACCCGGTCCACATCCGCACCCCCGAGGCCCGGGACGCGGACTACGAGCGCATCGCCTGGTTCAAGGAGGGCCGCCACGACAAGGTCCTCGACACCATGGACGCGTTCTGGAAGGTCAAGCCCGAGGCGAAGTTCTTCCACTACCTGATGATGGCCGGCGCCCTCGGCGAACAGGCCTGCACCGCGAAGGCCCGGCAGTACGGGGAGTACGAGAACTCCGTCGGCACGGGCCAGGTCCACCTGTGGTTCGACCGCCCCGCCGACGGCTGGACCGGCAGCGGAGTCCAGCAGACCCAGCGCACCCCTCACAGCCGTATCTAGGAGCCACCGTCATGCCCGAGTACCGCCGTATCCTCCTCGACGGCGCCGCCGTCCAGGTCACCGTCGACGGGGACGAGCTCGTCGCCGGGGACGGCCGCCGCGTCAAGACCGAGGAGGCGCAGCACCTGCCCCCGGTCGTCCCGTCCAAGGTGATCGCTGTCCACCTCAACCACCGCAGCCGCGTGGACGAGTTCGGTATCCAGCTGCCCGACACCCCCACCTACTTCCACAAGCCGACCTCCGCCCTCAACTCCCACCAGGGCGCGATCGTGCGCCCCGAGGGCTGCAAGTGGCTCAACTACGAGGGCGAGGTCGCCATCGTCATCGGCAGGACCGCGCGGAACATCTCCCCGGCCGAGGCGGGCGACCACATCGCCGGCTACACCGTCGCCAACGACTACGGGCTGCACGACTTCCGTGACACCGACGCCGGTTCCATGCTCCGGGTCAAGGGCTCGGACACGCTGTGCCCGCTCGGCCCGGGGCTGGTCACCGACTGGGACTTCCACGGCAAGTACCTGCGCACCTACGTCAACGGCGAGGTCGTCCAGGACGGCTCCACCGACGAGATGCAGTGGGACATGCACTACCTGGTCGCCGACATCGCCCGCACCATCACCCTGTACCCCGGCGACGTGCTGCTGTCCGGCACCCCGGCCAACTCCCGTCCCGTCCAGCCGGGCGACGTCGTCGAGGTCGAGGTCGAGGGCCTCGGCCGGCTCACCAACCACGTCGTCACCGGGCCCACCGCGATCCGCACCGACGTCGGCGCCCAGCCCACCGAGTCGGAGGAGGTCCTCTCCACGGCCCTCGGCGGCGACTGGGAGTTCCGCGGCATCCGCCCGCCGCGCCGCTGACCGCGCCCACGCGAAGGCGCCGCACCGCCACGACCCGCGAGGCCGGCGGCGCGGCGCCCCTATGCGTCGCTCAGTTCTTCCGCGTCGCTCAGCCCTTCGCCCGTCGGCCGCTGCGGCGCGGGGCGGGTTCGGCGCCGTCGAGGAGGGTCAGCCGGCGCTCCTCGCCGTGCTCCTCGACCTGCCGGACGACCTGGCGCAGCCCCTCGGCCACACCGCGGCACTCCTCGTCGCTGAGCCGGGAGGCGACGAACGCCTCCTCCTGGTTGAACTCCGGGAACAGACGGCGCATCAGCGTCTCGCCCTCCTCGGTGAGGCTCAGCAGCACCAGCCGGCCGTCCGAGGGGTGACCGGCCCGCCGGAGCAGCCCGCGCCCCTCCAGGGTCCGGGAGACCCCGGTGAGCGTGCCCTTGGAGATACCGGCCTCCTCCGCGACATGCCGGGTCTCGGACTCGCCCCAGACCCACACCACCCAGAGCACGACGAACGCCGTCCAGGTCAGATCGGCGCCGCGCAGCACGGAGTTCTCCAGGTGCTGGCGGACGGCCGACGCGGCGCGGTAGATGTTGGCGACCACCGCCATCTGCTCGCGATGGATCGGTATCCCGCCGAGCTTGGCCGCGGCCAGCTTCTCCGCTTCGGTGATGGACCGGTGCCCAGGCACTGGCACGCTCCCTTCGATGCGATCATCGGTCGATCGTTCGGAGTCAAATTATACGAGTGGGACACCCCGGCGCCGACCAGGGGCTTCAGGGGCGGGTCACCCGCCGTACCAGGTCCGCCCAGGCGGCCCGGAGACGGTCGGCCGGGATCCCGCAGGAGCCGCCCAGATAGTCCATCGTCTCGAAGTCGGTGAAGGCGAGCAGGGCCTGGGCGAGCATCTCGTGGTCACCCTCGACGCCCGCCTCGCGCAGGAGGTCCGCGACATGGGCGCGGAAGGCGAGGCCCGTCGCGGAGCCGCTGCGGTGCCGGGGCAGGAGCCGGCGTCCCAGGGCGGCGCCCAGGTCCGAGGTCGCCGCGACCCGGTCGATCAGCGCGCAGCCGAACGCCGCCAGCCGCTCCACCGGCGGTGCGCCCGGGCCCAGGGGCGGGGGACCCGAGGTGTACGCCGTCCGGAACCCGGCCTCGGCCTCGTCGATCAGGGCGAGCAGGAGACCGTCCCGGTCGCCGAACCGGCGGAACAGGGTGCCCTTGCCGACCCCGGCCTCCTCCGCGACCGCCTGCATGGTCACCTGCTCGACACCGCGCTCGCCGACCAGCCGCCGCGCGGCCTCCAGCAGCCGGGCACGATTGCGGACGGCATCGCTGCGCCCGGCCCCGGCGCCACCGCCCCGAGCCTCCATCGGCCCTCCCGTACTCCCGGTCCCGACCACGGCCGCGATCGACGGCCCAGGGTAGCGGCGTGCCCCGCCCCCGGGATGGGCCCACGGACGGACTCCGCCTCGGCGATCGGACCTAGGACGCGCCGCCGACCGGGCCTCTGAACACGGGTTTTCCTGAACGGCCCCGGTGTTTCCTCCGTATACGTCGAGGTGACCGCGAAGAAGCCGGACCGTGCCTCCGCGTGGGTGCGAGCCGGGCTGTTCGCGCTCGTCGGCAGTGTGCTCGCAGCCCTGGGGCATCACGCCGTCACCGAACAGGCGGTGCCGTGGCGGCTGGTGACCGTCTTCACGGTGGCTCAGTGCGCGCTGGCCAGGCCCTTCGTCCGGCGCTCTCTCTCCCTGCCGGTGGCCGTCGGCTGCACCCTCGTGGCGCAGACCGGGCTGCACCTCGCCCTGGCCCGGGCGGGTGGCGGGCACGGGGCGGGGATGGACCCCATGGGGCACACCGGCCGCACCGGTCATGTCGGTCATACCGGTCACGCCGTTCATGCCGCGCTGATGGACGGGCACGTCCCGCATCACGCGGGCACGGCCATGACGGTGGCTCACCTGCTGGCGGCGCTCGCCACGGCCTGGCTGCTCCACCGCGCCGACACCGCCGTGACGGTGGCCCTGGCGGCGGCCCGGACCGTGCGGTCGGCCGTGCGCGCCGTGCTGGCGCGGGTGCTGCCGCCGCTCGTCCGCGGAACGCTCCACGAGCCGTCGGCGGCCAGGGACCGGACCGGCCACTTCACCCCGCCCGTCGCGGCGGGGACACGCGATCTGGAACACGCGCTGGTGCGCAGGGGACCCCCGGGACGGTCGCACGTCCCGGTCCTTCCCTCACCCCGGCCGGCCGGCTTCGGCCCGCCGGGTCCCCGTACCAGCAAGGAGTCCTCCTGTGCGTCCGTTCCCCGCGTCCCCGTCCCCGTCCGTCCGCACCGCGCGGCGGGCCGGTGCCGTCGGCGTCCTCGCGCTGACCGCCGCCCTCGCCCTGGCCGGGCCCGCCTTCGCCCACGCGGAGGTCGAGGCCGACACCGCGCGGGCCCTGGCCGAGAACGTCACCCTCAGCTTCGTCTCCGAGGCGGAGTCCGCCGAGGCGGGCTTCACCGAGATGCGCGTCGTCCTTCCGGAGGGCATCGCACCGGGTGACGTCACGCTCGTCGAGGCCCCCAAGGGCTGGACGTTCAAGGCCACGGCCGACGGCTACACCCTCGGCGGTCCGAAGCTCGCCGTCGGCACCGACGCCGAGTACAAGGTCAAGGTCAGGCAGCTGCCGGACGCCGAGGAGATCGCCTTCAAGACCGTCGAGACGTACAGCGACGGCGAGATCTCCCGCTGGATCGAGCTGCCGGGCGGCGGGGCGGAGCCCGAACAGCCCGCGCCCGTGCTGAAGCTCAAGGCCGCCGCGGCGGGTGCCACACCGATCGGCCCCAGCCCCACGGCGACCGCCTCGCCCTCGGTGACCGCGACGGCGCCCGCCGCCGCCCCCTCGGCGTCGGCCGCCACGACCGCCGGGGAGAAGAAGGGCGAAGAGAAGAAGGACGAAGAGAAGAAGGGTGAGGACGGGGGCGGTTCGGCCGGGCTGATCGCCGGTGGTGCGATCGCGGCGCTCGCCGTGCTGGGCGGCGGCGCGTGGTGGCTGGTCCGGCGCCGCTCGACGGCGGCCGAGGACTGATCCGACGCCTCACCCGCGCGGCACGAAAGGTGCCCTCGCCCGGACCGGACGGGGGCACCTTCCCGTCTCCATAAGGGCTGCCTATGGCGCCATTTCCCATGATCCTCTACCGGAAAGGGCGCGGGACGTCCTACCGTGCGAGCGGAACCGGGCACTCCGGCGTCGGCCGAGGCGAGGACGCCCCCCGAGCACAGATGAGGCGACCGTATGCACGAGATAGCGGCACTGCTGCGCGAGTACGACCGTGCTCGCGCCTACACCGACGACCTCTGGAAGGACCTCACCCCCGACGAGGTGACCTGGCGCCCGCACGAGAACTCCAGCGCCATCGGCTGGCACCTGGGCCACCAGGCCCATGTCGCCCACTTCATGATCCGCAACCTCACCGCGGCCGAACCGAGCCCCGACCCGGAGCTGGACGCGCTGATGGACTCGGCGAACCCGGAGAGGTTCCGCGGCGCGCTGCCCACCGTCGAGCGGCTCACCGCCTTCCGCGACACCGTCGCCGAACGCGTCCACGCCCGGATGGGCGACATCGCCGCCGGCCGGGTCGGGGCGCCCGCCCAGCTCACCGTCGTCGCGACCCATCTGCTCACCACGCTCGTCAACCACGAGTACCAGCACGACCAGTGGATCGGCGAGGTCCGCGCCGACGCCCTCGGCCACGCACTCCCGCCGGACCCCGACGGCGGGAACACACGCCGTATCGACGGCTACCTCGTCCTCGACTGCCTCTAGCCCCGGACCGGTCGCCGGTTCCCCCGGGCCTCATACGACGATGCAGGTCAGCGCGGCCCAGAGGAGGGGCGCGTGCTCGATGCGGCCCTCCGCGCGCCAGCGGTCCAGGCACTCGCGCTGCCAGCGGCCGAGCCGTCGTACGGGGTCCTCGTCCTCGTGGGCGGCGTCGACGGCGACGATCGCGTCCGTCAAGGGGCGCACCCGCTCGGGCACTCCGGCCAGCCGGTGGAAGGCGAAACTGGTCGGCAGCGGCCAGCGGGTGGCGGTGACCAGGTCCGCGCCGTTGTGGAGCATCGCCGTGGCCAGGCCGAACGACTCGGCGAACCGCAGATCGCCGCCGCTCTCGCAGCCGATCAGGGCGACCCGCGGGGGCGCGGGCCAGATCCGCGCCCCGGGCTCGCCGTCGTCGCGCAGGGGCAGCGTGCCCAGCAGGAGGTCCTTGGCCGACAGCGGCCGATGGGTGCGGACCGGCTCCGTCAGGCCGGCGGTCCGCGGACCGCAGCACAGATGCAGGGCGCCGTCCTCGCTCTGCCCGCCCTCGACCGGCGCACCGCTGACATGACCGACGTACAGCAGTCTGCGGGCGCCCTTGCGCAGCACCTCGCCCAGCCAGTCCCGGTCGAGGTCGGTGCGGCGGAAGGCCTCCGCCGGGGTCGCCGCAGTGGGCTCCACGGCGCCCGTGCCGAGGTGGCGCGCGACCAGGGAGAGCAGGTCCGGGTCGGATCCGGGCGGCCCGAGGACCGAGCCGAGCGGGGAGTCGGCCCGGAAGCCGGGCACGCGGGGGTCGAGGAGGAGGACGACCGGGCCGTTGCCGGGCGCCGGACGCCCGGGGGTCCGCTGCCGCCGCAACGACGTCGGTGCCGTCGTCACCACGTCCGCCAGGTCGATGAGCCGGGTGTCTCCGTCGTCGACGGCGAGCAGTTCCCAGGGGACCTGGGCGACCCGGGGCGAGGGCTGGATGCGGACCAGTGGCCGGCCCGCGCGCTCCGCCACCTGCCGGAGCTGCGCCGTCAGCCTGTCCGGCCACAGCGCCTCGCCCAGCGTCCGCGCGAGCCGTCGCTCGGCGTCCCGGTCGGTCAGCGCACCGGACGCGAACGCGCGCCGCACCCCCGCCGCACCCTCGCCCGTCCCGGGCAGCGCCGCCATCAACTCCCTTACGGCGATGTCGACTTCAGCGGCCGGGCCGCGCCCGGTGCCGAACCCCCGGGCGCCCCCGGCCCAGGTCCAGGTCAGGAACAGGTCCCCCGCGTCCGCCAGCCGGACCTGGACCACCGGGCGGCTCGTCAGCTCCTCGGTGTTCCAGAACGGCACGTCCTCCTCGGCCACGATCGGCCGCCGGTAGCGGAACTCGGCCGCGGCGATGAACTCCTGGAGCGCGACCCGGCCGGACTCCGCCGACATCCGTACCTTCGGCGGCGGCGCGACCCGCAGTCCGGCGGACCCGGCGGCATCGGCGGCCACACCGCCGAGCGCCAGCGCCCCGCCCTCGCCGTCGCCGTACGTCTTCATGGCCGGGTCCGGGAAGACCGGCGTCCCGCCGTCCTCGGCGGCGCCCGGTGTGGCGTCCAGGGCCAGGCCCGCGCCCGCGCAGCGGTGTTCCACCAGCTCGAAGAGGAGCCCCTGGTCCCCGCGGCGTACGGCGAGCCGGAACACCAACCGCATGGCTTCGTCGGCCAGGTGCAGCCACTGACTGCGCGCGTGGGCGGTGACGAAGTCGTGGCGCGCCGCGGCCAGGGTCAGCGCGGCGGGGAGGGCCAGGGAGAGCGCGGTGTCGACGGAGGCCGTCCCGTGGCCGGGACGGCCGGCGTGGCCGGACCGGTCCAGGTCGTCCTCCAGGGTCCTCGCGAGCATGAGGTCGACCTGGGCGCACCGCTCATGGATCGCCCGCTCCTGGTAGACGTCACGGGCCTCCTGGGCGAGCCGCTTCATCTCCTCGATGTCGCCCCGCTCGTAGGCCTGTTGGGCGCCCAGCAGCATGGTGTCGGCGGCGGCGACCGTGGCGCCGAGCCGGGCGAAGCGCGCCAGGCTCGCCGTCATCAGGTCGTGCGCCCCCGTGGTGTCGCCGCGCAGACCGGCGAGATGACTGCGCGCCTGCTCGCAGGCCGCCAGATCCCCGAACTGCCGCCGGTGCTCGAAGACGGTGGACGCCTCGGCGAACATCCGCTCCGCCAGGTCGAGTTCACCCCGTTCCAGGGCGAGGAACGCCCGGTGCGCGAGCAGCGACTGCTCCTGACCGGTGTCGCCCAGCGCCCGGAAGCCGTCCTCCGCGCGGGCGAAGTGGTCCTCGGCCGCGTCGTACCGCCCGGTCGCGCAGCAGATCGAGCCGAGCGCGGTCAGCAGCCGCGGGAGGGTCTCCGCCGCGGTCGCCGGGGTCGTGGACAGCAGGAGCGTCGCGTGTTCCTCGGCGGTGCCCCACTCGCCCCGGTCGATCAGCAGGAGCACCCGGCCCAGGCCGAGTTCGGCGGCGCGCAGCCCGTCGGGGTCGTCGAACCCGGGCAGCAGGTCCGCCGCCTCGTCGAGACGGGCGAGGGCCTCGTCCGGGCGCCCCGTGCCGGCGAGTACGGCCGACCCGGCGACCAGCGTCCGCAGCAGGATCTCCCGCCACAGCTGACGGCCGCGCGGTCCCATCGGCGCCGACGCGATGCCGTCGAGCAGGGCGCGCGAGCGCCGGTTGGTGTCCTCGGCGCGGGGCAGGTCCGACGCGGAGAGGAGGACGCTGGTGAGGTCGGCCAGCAGATGCGCGCGCAGGAACCGGACGTCGGGGGAGTCCTCCAGGGACTCGGCCAGGCCGAGCAGTTCGTCGTAGGCGGCGCACGCGGCGCCGAACTCGGCGGCCAGGTGGTGCGCGTGGGCCCGCGCGTAGCCGCCGTCGAAGGGCTCCCCGTACAGCTGCGGCGGCGCGCCGCAGGCGTCTGTCGTGTCCGTCATCGGTCAGTGGTCCTCACGGGTGGCGGCGGCGAGGGTCTCGGCGAGGAACGGTTCCGGTACGCCCTCGTGGGCGCCGTACGCCGGGGGCCGGGCCGCGTCGGCCAGCCGCCGCCGGGCCAGGGCGCGGATCGCGTCACGGCGGGCGCGGGCCCCGGGACCGGCGCCCGGGTCGAAGCCGGGGAGCAGGACCTCGACGTCGATGCGCGGCGGCCCGGTGCCCGGGTCCAGCTCCGCCCGGCCGGTCCACACGTCGTCCCGCCGGGTGAGCGGCACCCGGCCGGGGCTGCCACCGCCGACCCGGACCTCCGCGACGAGGAGCACCCCGGTGGCGGGCGCCGCGACGTGCGCGAGGGCCTCGACCTCGATCTGCCGCCGCGCTCCGAGCGCACGCGCCGTCCAGGACACCGCGTCCTCGGCGGCGTCCACGAGCCCCGGCGGGTAGCGGCGCCAGTCGTTGGTCCCCCGGCCCCGGGCGATCACCCGGCCGCCGCCCCCGGTGGGCGGACCGTCCGCGGCGAGCGCGTAGCCGTCCTGCCGGGCGAACAGCGCGCCGAGGCCGGCCGTGGTGTCCGTGGTGTCCGAGGCGTCCGTACGTCCGTGGTCCCGTCCCCGGTCCAGGGCCGAGTGGAGCCGGCGCAACTCGGTCCCGTCGAGCCCGGCACCGTCCGCCGCGTCGTCGATCAGCCGCAGGACGTCGTCCACGTGGCGTGCGGTGTCCGCGGGTCGGGGCGCCGTCCGCCACCAGCGCAGCAGCGGGGCCAGGGCGGCCCGATGCTCCTCGATCAGTTCGGCCGCGCAGTCGTCGGGCTGGTCGTCGCCGTCGTCGAACAACTGCTGGCACCGGTGGGTGAGCGCGGCCGACTCCAGGCCGAGCACGTCCGGTTCGAGCGCCGGGACGCCGTCCGGGTAGGAGGCCGGCCACCACCGGGCCGCCCAGTGCGCGAGGCCGAGCCGGGCGGCGGCGCCCGCGAGGGCGGACGGCTCCGCCCCGACGGGCGTGCCCGCCGGGTCCCCCGCCCCCGCCCCCGCCTCGTGCACGGCGGCGGCGACGCGCTCGCCGTAGAGCGCCCACAGCCACTGCTGGGCCCGACCCGCGTCGTGGATCTCCGCCACCGGCAGGACCGGCTCCCCGAGGACGGGCCAGCACAGCACCGCCCCCGCGACGTCGAGCACGGACCGCGTGAAGTCCGCGCCGACGGCGCCCCTCTCGTCGTGGGCCCCCGTGGCCCCGGGGACGGGACCGGGCGTGACCCTGATCGTGCCGTCCTCGTCCCGGGCGACCCGGACGTCCGGTCCGGCCCCCGCCATCACGCGCTCCTCGGCTCGGCCGGTTCCGCGTCGGCCACCGGGCGGGTGCGCAGCGCCGACCGGACCTTGGCGCGGTGGTCCATCATCACCGAGCGGGCGACCCCGTCCAGCACCGCCCAGGCCGACGCGAGGTCCGCCAGCGGCGCCCCGTGCACGTCCCGCCCGTGCAGCCGTACCCAGAGCCGTCGCATGTAGGCCGCCCAGGGGGTGCGGAGGTCCCGGGCCAGGGCCTCCAGGGCGCCGCCGTCCGGGTCGGGGCGGGGGGAGACGGTCATCCGGCGGGCGCGCAGGACCGAAGCCTCCCTCCGCCAGCGGCCGTTGACGGCCCGGTGCGCCGCGGTGGGCTCCGGCCCGCTGCCGCCGGTGCCCAGCGGGTCGAGGCCGACGGCGAGCCGTCCGCCGAGGAGGACGGCGACGCGCAGGCTCTCGTCGTACAGGCCCAGCGGGGCACAGCTGCGGCCGGTCTCCCGCGCGACCAGCTCCGGGACCGCCGGCAGCTCCGCGCGCCGCGCGGACGACTGGAGCACCACGAAGAGCCGTTCGCAGAGGGTGCGGTCGAGCGGCGCGGGGAGCGTGGCGGTGGAGGCGCCGTGGCCGGCCGCCGGCCGGGGCGGCACCCGGTGCGCGGTCAGCCCCAGCGGGCCCGGCGGCCCCTCGGCGCCCCAGACCCCGCTCGCACGCGCCCACAGGGCCCGGCCGAACCGGGCGCCGTGCCCCGCCCCGACCAGGGCGACGTACGCCGGTGAGTCACCGGGCCCACCGCCGCACGCGTCCAGGGCCTCGGCGGCCAGCGCGAGCCCCGTGGCGACACCGCTCGACGGGACGGTCGTACGGCTCTCCCACGCGACGGCCAGTTCCGCGTCGATCCGGGCCCGCCGGCCGGCGTCCGCGAGGTGCTCCCGCAGCGCCTCGACGGTGCGTCCGCCGTCCGCGTCCGCCACCTCCCCGACCACCGCCCGGGCCACCGCGTCGGCACCGGCCGAGGGCGCCCCGTGCTCGGTGGCCAGCTCGAAGCAGCGCTGGAAGTACAGGTCCTGGGGGTTCCCGGCCACGACGCCCAGCGCCCGCCGGGCCTTCTTCAGCAGCGTGAACCAGCGGGCCGTCGCCGCCAGCCGCGCCCCGGACTCCCGGACCAGTGCCTCCAGTTGTGCGGCCTGCGCCGGGGCGAGGAAGTCCGCCGCGAGGCCGGGCCGCAGCGCGGGCCGGACGATCAGCGGCAGCACGATCAGCTTGACGGTCCGCGTCAACGGGGCACCGCCGGGGCCGCTCAGCGGCTCCAGGCCCGGCCCCAGACCCCGCCAGGCATGGTCGATGACCAGGGCACGGGGCCGGGACGCGGCGGCCGGCTGGCGCGGGGGCGGCATGGGGGGAGCGTACGTCGCCCCCGGACGGGCGGGCGAACCTGGGATCGGTAGACGCCCCGGTCCGCCTACCGTCCCCACCGTGCACCGCACCGGCCCACCACAAGGAGAGGCGGCCATGGGACAGATGAGGAAGGACCGCGCCGGGCCCGGGGTGACCCCGTGACGCCGGCCCCGCCGTACGAGGCACCGGCGAACGACCACGTCCTGCTCGCCTTCGACGGCCGGGTGCTGGAGGTGTTCGGCTACGTCGACGACGCCCGCTACCACGTCTGGGAAAGGCCCCGGCTGGAGTTCGGCACCGGCCGCAGGCGCCTCGCGCAGATCGTCACCCGGCACGGCAGACGGCACTCCATCCCGTACGACGCCCCGCTGCTCCCCGGCCTGCGGGCTCTGGCGGACCGGCTGGCGGAGAGCCTGCCGCCCCCGGCCCCGCGGCACTGACATGGGCGACGACACGGACGGGATCCGGTGGACGCAGGTGTCGCGGGTCGGCCCGTGGGACGCGGCCTCCCTGTACGGCAGCGCGGCGCTGACGGCCCTGTGCGGACCGGTGATGCTGGGCGCGCACTTCCTCGCGGGCGCGGACCTCCTCGGCATGGGCCTCGTCTTCACGGTGGTCTTCCTGCCGGTCGGCCTGGGGCTCTGGGCGCACACCGGCTTCGAGCGGGAGAGCAACCGGCGGCTCGACGCCGTCGGGGTACCGGCGACCGCGGAGATCACGGAGCTGACCGACTGGGACGACGGCGAGAGCGTCGGCGTCACGGTCGGACTGCGGGTCGTCGGGCCGGGGTTCACGACGTTCGAGACGGCCTGGCGGCGCTCGTCCCACGACGCCCTGCGCGTGGGACTGCGGCTCACGGCCGTCGTCGACCCGTCCCGCGGGGTCTTCCGCGTGGTCTTCTGAGCCGCCCCCGTGGCCGTACGCCGGCCGATCCGACCAGCAACGGAGGAAGAAGACGTGCGCGGTTTCGCCGGTACGTTCGTCGGTCATCTCGTGTTCGCCGCGGTCTGCTTCTCGGTGGCCCCGGCCTTTCTGGTCGTCGGGTACGCCGCCTGGCACGACGGCGCGCGCTGGGGCTGGGCGGTCTGCGCGCTGGGCGCGGCCGGCACCGCCCTGATCCCCGTCGTGGCCCTCACCAGCACACGGCAGGACTTCCCCCGGATCACGCGCGGGGACCTCGTGCGGGCCGGCGGCGGAGGGTACGGCGACGACACCTTCGTGGTGGGGGCGCCCCGGTCCGCACCGGGCCCGGCCGCCGCCCGGCTGGTGCGGGCGGACGTCGTGGAGGCGTCCCTCGTGAGCTACAGCCCCGAAGGGGGTGCGACGTTCACGACGTACGGGGGCGACTACGCTCCCGCGGAGTTCACCCCGGTGGTGAGGATGAGGCTGCGGGTGCATCCCGCCGAGGGGGCCGACGGGTTCGACGTCACGGACGAGTGGCGGGTGCCGTCCCTGTGCCTGTCGGCGATCACGGCGGGCCGGCTGGCCGTCCTCGTCCACCCGCCAGGTACCGGGGGCCCGGAGAAGGTCGACGTCCACTGGCCGCGCAGCCTCCTGCTGGCGGGCACGCGCACCTGCCGGGTCGTCGGCCTCGACGGCCGGACGGCCGACGTGACCCGGCAACCGCACCGCCAGCTCGCCCAGATGCGGATCTCACGGTCGGTCGGAGGGGTCGAGATGGTCGGCGACACGATCGACCTGCGCCGCCTCGACCCGGAGACGGCGGCCCGCTACGGCGCCGTCGCCGACCACGCCCGCGCCGTCCCCGAGGAGCGGGCGCCGGTGACCGAACCGGGGGAGGAGGCACGTCTGCCGGCCGACGGACTCCCGGGCGAGGAGGGCGGGTTCGGCACCGCCGGCCGGCGGTGGGCGCGGCACGGCGGACATCTCGTGCGGGCCAGGTTCCTGGAGATGCGCGGCAGGACCACCTTCCAGGACCACGGCCCCGTCCTGGACACGGTCCTGCGGATCCGGCCGGCGGACGGCACACCCCCGTTCGTCGCCGCCCGGCGGCTGACCGTGCCGATGAACTACCTCGCCGTCCTGCACCACACCCGGGAGGTGGTCCTCGTCGTCGGCCCGGGCGGCAGGTCGTACGACGTCGACTGGAGCCGCACCGTCCTCCTCGCGGGCGTCACCGCCGCCACGGTCGTCACCCCCGACGGCCGGGCCGTCCCGCTGCCCCGGCGCTCCGCCGCCCTCTGGCCCCTGATGAACCTGCTGGCGTCCCACGGTCTGTCGAACCCGGGCCCCGTCCTGGACCTCCGCGGGCACCGGACGAGCGCGGTGGCGGGGGCGGCTCTGGACGTCCTGCGGGCCGCGGGATCGACACCCACCGATCACCGGGCATAGCGTCACCCCATGGACTTCAAGGAGTGTTGACCCGCCCACAACCCGATCGCGGTGTGCCCCGAGGCCCGTGTTCGTTAGGGTGCCGGAGGGGGCCGGCGGCAGCCGGCGCCCGCAGACCGATTCCGAACCGGCCACGGGAGAAGTGCTGTTACGGATCCGGAACACCGTCCACCGGTCACGGCAGAGCCCCGCGGGCCGCGCGTGACCGGCCGGCCGGCGCCCGCGGTACTGCCCCCGTCGGTACGGGGGTGGCTCGGGCTGATGGCGTCCCTCGCCTCACTGCTGGTCGTCGTGCTCGGCGTCCGGTACGCCGACGACAGCCGCCCCGGCCCCGTCGACACACGGATCTCGGCGGTGGTGGACGGGGTGACACCGGCCTGGCGGCAGGTCGCCCTGGCCCTGGACTTCCTGGGGGAGCCGACGGGCGCCGTGACGGTGGTCGTCGCCACCGTCACGGGCTGTCTGCTGCTCCGCCGGCCCCGCGCGGCGGTGCTCGTCGTGGCCGGCGCAGGCGCCGCCGTGACCACGGCGACGCTGCTCAAGTCCCTCGTGGGACGCACCATCCACGACGGGAACCTGTCCTATCCGAGCGGGCACACCGCCTTCCTCACCTCGCTCGCCGTCGCCGTGGCCCTGCTCGCGGCGGACCGGCTCCGCCTCGGCAGGACGGCCGGCACCTCACTCGTCCTCGGCGCGGCGCTGGTGGCCGGTGCCGCCATGGGCTGGGCGCAGGTCGCCCTGGGCGCGCACTACCCGACCGACGTCCTCGGCGGCTGGTGCACCGCGCTGGCGCTGACACCGGCGACCGCGTGGCTGGTCGACCGGACGGCCGACCGGCTGACGGCCCGGCCCGACGATCGGACCGCTCAGGGGACCACCGAGCGGGCCACCGACCGGACGGTCGGGACCGGCCGACGGGAGCGACGCTGACATGAGGTCACGCCAGGCGCCGGAACACGGGCTTCACCGGCCGCCCGGCCAGCCACGGCGTGGGATCGGTGGCGTCCAGTGCCTTCCGGTACACCGCGCACGCCTGCGCCACCACCTCGACGGTGTGATCGATGTCGGCCTCGGTGAGCGCGCTGCTCACCACGAACGACGGGGCCAGCACCCCGCCCGCGAGGAGCCGGCGCAGGAACAGCGTGCGGTACCGCTGCGAGGGCTGCCCGTGCTCGTCGAGGGTGGCGAAGACCAGATTGCTGGCCCGCCCCCGGACGACGAGGTGGTCGCCGACGCCCAGGCCGGCCGCGACCTCCCGGACCCCGGCGGCCAGCCGCTCGCCGAGGGTGTGCAACCGTGCCGTGACGCCCTCCTCGACATAGGTGGCCTGCACGGCCATCGCCGCCGCCAGGGAGTGCGTCTCCGCGCCGTGCGTGGTGGACAGCAGGAACACCCGGTCGCCGGAGTGCCGCAGTCCGCCCAGTTCCATCAGATCGCGGCGCCCGGCCAGCGCGGAGACGGCGAACCCGTTGCCCAGCGCCTTGCCGAACGTGGAGAGGTCGGGGACCACGCCGTACAGGCCCTGGGCGCCCGCCTCGGACCAGCGGAAACCGGTGATCATCTCGTCGAAGATCAGGACGCAGCCGTGCCGGTCGGCCAGCGCGCGCAGACCGGCGAGGTACCCGGGCGGCGGCTCGGAGTGGGTGGCGGGTTCGAGGATCAGACACGCGACCTCGCCCTCGTACCGGGTGAGCAGTTCCTCGGTGGCGGCCAGGTCCCCGTACGGGAACGCCACGGTCAGCTCGTTGGTCGACGCCGGAATCCCGGCGGACATCGGCGTGGTGCCGATGAACCAGTCGTCGACGGAGAAGAACGGGTGGTCGGCGCAGAGCGCCACCCGCGGCCGCCCGGTGGCGGCGCGGGCGAGGCGCACCGCGGCGGTGGTGGCGTCGGAGCCGTTCTTGGCGAACTTCACCATCTCGGCGGTCGGCACGGTGGCCAGGAAGCGCTCCGCGGCCTCCACCTCCACGATGGAGGGCCGGACGAAGTTGCTGCCGCGGTCGAGTTCCCGCCGCACCGCCTCGATCACCCGGGGATGGGCGTGACCGAGGCTGACCGACCGCAGGCCGGAGCCGTACTCGACATAGCGGTTGCCGTCGACGTCCCACACATGGGCACCCTGGCCGTGGCTGATGACCGGGGCCAGGTTGTCGGGGTACTGGTCGTCGCCCTTGGCGTAGGTGTGCGCGCCCCCGGGGATCAGGGCGTGCAGCCGCTCGTTCGCCGTCCGCGACCGGGGCAGGGCGAGCACTTGGGTGTCTTCGGTGTCCACACCGACCTCAACTTTCTTTCTTACTTCAGGACCTCGGCGAGGCTCGGCGCCTCCCGGTCCCGCTGGGACATCGAGGTGACCGGCAGCGGCCAGGGAATGGCCAGCTCCGGGTCGTCGAAGGCGATCGTCACGTCCTCGGCCGGATCGTGCGGGCGGTCGATCCGGTACGAGGTGTCGGCGGTCTCGGTCAGCGCCTGGAAGCCGTGCGCGCACCCCGCCGGGATGTACAGGGTCACCTGCGTGTCGCCGGACAGCTCGAAGAACCCCCGGCCCAGGTAGGTCGGCGAGTCCGGCCGCAGGTCCACGACGACGTCGAAGATCCGCCCGTACGAGCACCGCACGAGCTTGGCCTCGCCGGCGCCGGAGCGCAGGTGCAGCCCGCGCAGCACGCCCCGGACCGAGCGGGAGAGGCTGTCCTGCACGAACGCGTCCGGGTCGAGGCCCACCGAGCGGACCACGTCGGCGTCGAAGGTGCGGCAGAAGAAGCCGCGTTCGTCGCTGTACGGCGTCGGCTCGAACAGGTACGCGCCGGCGATCTCGGGGACTTCGGTCGCTTTCATGAGGCCTTCCGTGGTGCGTGGGCGTGGTCGCGCGCCGGGAACAGGGTCGTGGTCAACGCGGCGAACTGCTCGGCGAGTTGCCGTACGGCGGTCCGGTTCCGCTCGGCGAGGGTCCGCCGTAGCTCCGCCGCGTGCTTCTCCAGGTCCCGGAACTGTTCGAGGAGCCGGTCGGCGTCGACCTCGCGGGCCGGGTGGCAGTACGCGCCGAGGCCCATCCGGTCCATGAGCGCGTCGCTCTTCGCCGCATAGCAGAGGGCGAGCACGGGGGTTCCGGTCTTCAGCGCGCAGATCAGGTTGTGGTAGCGGACGGCCACCACGGAGTCGGCGGCGGCCATCTCGTCCATCAGGTCGGCCAGGGAGGCCGGTCGGGCCGCGGTGACCAGCGGTGAGCGGACCGCGTCGAGGATCGCGGAAACCACCGCCTCGTCGCAGGTGTCGCCGGTGAGCAGCCGGACCGGCCTGCCCTCCTCGACCAGCGTACGGACGAACGTGATCGTCCCGTCGAGGTAGCGGCCGTAGATCTCGTCGGCCCGGGCGCGGTCGTCGTTGCCGCCGTGGAAGTCCATGACGCCGAGGCAGACGGTACCGGGCGTGCCGGTGGGCGCGCCGGACTCCGGTGCCGGCAGGGAGAACGCGAGGTCCGGGTAGACCTCGTCGCGCGCGGTGTCCACGCCCATCGCCCGCATCGCGTCGCGGGACTGTCCGTCACGGTACGAGCGGTACGCGGCGAGCCGTCCCGACCAGCGGACCAGGGCCCGGGTGGGGCGGCTCTTGATCTCGGCGGCGCCGACGCTGACCAGCGCGATCCGGGTGCGCGTCAGCCGGCCGCTCGCGCAGAGCAGGAACAGCGAGTACGGGAAGCCCCAGGGGCGCAGCGGCAGGGTGGCCTCCAGGACGCCCATGCCGGGCACGATCACCACGTCGTGCCGGCGCACCCAGGCGGCGGTGCGGAAGACGTCGACGAGTTTGCCGAGCCCCTTCGAGGCGACCGAGCCGACACGGGAGGCGGTCCGGTACTCCGCCCGGTTCCAGTGCAGCCGGGTCGCGGGGATCCCGAACCTGGCCGTCACCGCCTCGGGTCCGCCGCACAGCGCGTCCACCTCCGCGTCCGGGTGCTCGGTGCGGAGATAGCCGAGGAGGGCTTCCAGCGATCCGTCGTTGCCGAGGTTGCCGGAGCCGAGCAGGCCGAACAGGCCGACGCGGGCGGCGCTCACGGCCGCCTCCCCTCACGGCCGGCGACGAGGGCGTCGACGGAGACGGTCAGCTTGGCCGGGTCGACCGGGGCGCGGTCCTCGACCCGCTCACCGGCGCCCGGCCGGACCCGGCTGGTCATCCAGGCGGCCATGTGGCGGTAGCAGGCGCGCCGGTCGGCCGGGGAGAGCGGCGCCCGGTGGATCGCCGAGGCGAAGCCCCAGACGTACTCGGCGAGCAGCCGGGGCGTCGGGTGCAGCGGCCCGGCCCGGCGCGGGTCCAGGTTGACGCACCGGGAGCGCTTGGAGGGGTTCGCGCGTTCGGCGCGGGTGGGGTGGTCGCGGCGGAAGTACAGGAGTTCCGGCACCTGGTGGAAGCGGCCGTGCAGGGCGATCTCGGCGACGAAGGTGCGGTCGGCGTGGTGGTAGCTGTCCATCGGCTTCACCCGGCGCAACGCGTCGGCGCGGATCACCCCGTAGAAGTCGTCGCCGCCGGGCTCGAAGAGCATGCTGCGGAACCGCTCGGGGGCGTGCGGCGAGTCGGTCGCGAGGGTGTACTCGTAGGGGACCTTCACCTGCCCGTCGCCGTCGATGACCGCCTGGTCGGCGTGGGCGAGGATGACGTCCGGGCGCTCGTCCAGCGCCTCGATGCAGCGCCGCAGCAGATCGCGGGCGTAGAGGTCGTCGTGCGAGGCCCACTTGAACAGTTCACCGCGGCACTCGGCGAACACCCGGTTGTGGTTCGGGGTGGCGCCGATGTTCCTGGGCAGGCGGAGATACCGGATGCGTGCGTCCTGCGCGGCGTACTTGCGGCAGATGTCCTCGGTTCCGTCGGCGGAGGCGTTGTCGGAGATGACCAGCTCGAAGTCCGCGTAGGTCTGGCCGAGCAGGGCGTCGAGCGACTCGGCCAGGTACTCCTCGCCGTTGTAGACAGGCAGGCCGATGGTCAGCCTGGGTTGGGAGGTCATGAAGTCCTCACTTCGGGAACGGAGTTGGAGTGACGCTCACGCAGAGCGGACCGCAGGTGCAGCCACCACACGGCCGAGCTTCCGACGGTCGCGGCGGCGACGCCCCAGGCCGAGCCGACCGTGCCGGCGAGCGCCGCGCCGCCGAGGCCGCCGCCGACATAGCAGACGGAGGCGAACAGCTGGGAGCGCAGGCTGCGCCTGGCGGCGCCGAGCGCGCGCAGTCCGGCCGCCGCGCCGGTGCCGAGGCCGGCGCCCGCGACGCTGAAGGTGATCGCCACGATGAGCTGCGAGGCGGAGGGCCAGACGCTGCCGAGCGCCAGTTCGCCGAGCCGGTCCGGCAGCAGGAGCAGCGACCCGCCCCAGAGCAGCGCGGCGATGGCCTGTCCGCCGCCGAGGAGGAGACAGAACGTCCCGAGCCGCTGCGGGGCCTGCCGCAGCACCCGTGCCGCCTCCGGGACGGTGACCAGCGACAGTCCCATCAGTACGGCGAGGAAGGGGCCCATCAGGAGCTCGGCGCCGCGCACCGCGCCCACCGCGCCGATCCCGGCGATCGCGCCGAGCCCGTAGGCCCGCAGTTGGCTCGCGCCGCTGAGGCTGACGTTCTCGACCAGATACCGGTAGCCGAGATCGCGCTGCTCGCCCAGCCAGCCGCGCGCCTCGGTCAGCCGGGGCCGGATGCCGGACTGGAGGCAGCCGTACGCGGCGGCCACCGCGGCGGACGCGCCCCAGGCCAGCACGAAGGCGGCCACGGTGCCCGCGTGGGCCGCCGCCACCATGGCCGGGACGAGCGCCACACACCACACGACGTCGTTGACGAAGGCCTTGCGCCCGTTGCCCGCGGCGAAGAACGAGAACCGCCAGGCGTCCTGGAGCAGCAGCCCCGGCAACAGGACGCCCAGGCAGACGAACGCGGGCCCCAGCCGGCCGCCGAGCGCCAGTCCGACCACCAGGGACACCGCGCCGATGGCGGTACCGACGACGAGTGCCGTACCCGTCGACCTGGCCACGGCCGCGCGCCAGGACGCCTCCGGCACACCGCTGAAGCGCACCACGAGCGGGTCGGTGGCCAGCCCGCGGGAGACGTTGAGCACCACGCCGTAGGTCACCCAGGCCAGGCTGAACACCCCGAACGCGGTGACCCCCAGCGAGCGGGCCACGTAGATGCCCACCGCGAAGTTGGAGATGCTGGAGGCCGCCTGGTCGGCCAGTCCCCAGGACAGCCGGCCGACCAGGGCCCGCTTCGCGGATCCGGCCGGTGGCGCCGTGGGCTGCGGAGTCTCCTTCTCGGTGGTCATCGGCGTCACACCTTGATCAGTTCGGCGCCGCGCAGGGCGTCGGCCGCGGTGGCGACGGCGTCGAACGGCAGCCCGGACCGCTCGGCGACGTCGAGCAGACTGTGCTCGCCGTCGGAGAGACTGAGCACCCAGAGCATGGCCATCTGGGCCTGCTTGGTGTCGCTGCGGCCGCCGAGCGCGTCGTACAGCCCGCGCCGGCCCAGCTGGGGTTCGCCGTAGGGGCTGAGGTTGACGTACCGGCGGTTGCGGTCGAGGACGCCGAACGCCTCGCGGCAGACGGCCAGGGTGTCCTCCATGGCCTCAGGGGAGACGAAGTCCAGGTTGTCCGCCGAGGTGTGGTACTCGGGGTAGCCCGCGTACGGGGTCCGGGTGAGCGAGCCGACGCCGAGGTCGAAGCCGGGCGAGCAGTACTGCCGCTCGTCGTAGCCGTACGGGGTGAACTCGTTGATGCGGTGCGGGCGTTCGGAGACGGCCAGGACATGCCGCAGCACGCGGTCGATCTCCGCGTCGCCGCGCCTGCTCCGCTTGTACGTCAAGGAGCCCGGGTCGCCGGCGCAGGCCAGCACCAGCCCGTGCTTGACGCGCTCCACCCGCTCCGCGTTGCGGGCCAGCCAGGTGATCGCGCCGATGGTGCCGGGCGCGAAGATGAACCGGTAGGTGTAGTACGGGTTCTCCTCGGCCAGCGCCCGGGCCAGGAAGACCGCCACCGCGACGCCGGCCATGTTGTCGTTGGCCAGCGCCGGGTGGCAGACATGGCAGGAGACGATCACCTCGTCGGCGACCTGCCCCGGGACCACGTGCTCGGCGTAGGTGAGGTGGCCGTCGGCGAGCGTGGAGTCGATGCGGACCTCGTAGTCGCCGTCCGGCATGGCGTCCAGGGTGTCCTGGGCCAGGCAGAAGCCCCACTCCGGCTGGTAGTAGCTGGTGCGGTACGGCACCCAGGACGGCTGGTCCGGCAGGGTGTGCAGATGCGCGCGCAGCTCGGACAGCGGCAGGGTCGCCGACACCGGCACGCTGTAGCCGAGGACGTGCAGGCTGGACTCGGCGAGGTCGACGACCCGCCGGCCGGTGGAGTCGGCGATGTACGCGTCCCGGATGTTCCACTCCTGCGGCACCGTCCAGTCGAGCACCTGCGTCCCGGTCGGGACCTCGTGCACCTGGAGCGGGACGTACTCGCCGACGATGTCCAGGGTGGCGCGCACCCCGTCGCCGGTGATGCTCCGGCACAGCGGGTACAGCCGCGCCACCAGGGCGTGCATCTCCTCGCCGGCCGTCGTCATCGGCGCCACCGCAGGGTGTCGTCGACCGTGCCGGCCTCGGACGCCGCGCGCAGCACGGCGAGCCGGGTGAAACGCTGGTCGAAGGCCTCCCGGGTCAGGTCGAACTTTCGGTAGGCGTCGGCGAGTTCGAGCGCGCCCCGCTTCACCGTCCACTCGCAGTCGAAGCCGGGGATCGCGGCCCGGAACCGGGAGAAGTCCACCCGGTACGACCGCGGGTCGGCGCCGTTCTCCCCGGTGATGTTCACCCGCGAGCCGGGCACCGCCTCGGCGACCTGCTCGGCGATCTCGGCCACCGTGACGTTGTTGGTCTCGCTGCCGATGTTGAACGCCCGGTCGTGCACCGCTTCCCGGGGCGCGGTCAGCGCGGCCGTGAAGGCCCGGGCGATGTCGACGGCGTGCACCAGCGGGCGCCACGGGGTGCCGTCGGAGAGCACCAGCACCTCACCGGACAGCAGGGCGTGGCCCACCAGGTTGTTCAGCACGATGTCGGCGCGCAGCCGGGGCGAGTGGCCGAAGGCGGTGGCGTTGCGCATGAACACCGGGGTGAAGTCGCCGTCGGCCAGCTCGTGCAGGTCGTCCTCGACGCGCACCTTGGACTCCGCGTACGGCGTCACCGGCCGCAGCGGGGCGTCCTCGGCGACCAGCTCGTCGCCGCCGGCGGCGCCGTAGACCGAGCAGGTGGACGCGTACAGGAAGCGGCCCACTCCGGCGTCGCGGGCCAGCCGGGCCAGTCGTACGGACGCGTGGTGGTTGATGTCGTACGTGAGCTCCGGCGCCAGCGACCCCAGCGGGTCGTTGGAGAGCGCGGCCAGGTGGATCACCGCGTCGACCCCGGCCACCTGCTCGGCGGTGACGTCGCGCAGGTCCACGCGGTGCCCCTGCGGGTCCTCGGGCGCCGGGCCGAGGACGCAGTCGGCGAACAGGCCGGCGTCGAGACCGACGACCTCGTGCCCGGCGGCGGCGAGGACCGGGGCCATGACGGTTCCCAGATAGCCCTGGTGTCCGGTCAGCAGTACGCGCATGGTTCAACCCCCCAGGTTGAGCGTGAGTTTGGTGACGGCGAACGCTTCGGCGTATCGCTCGTGGCATTCGATGCCGCGGATCCGCGCGAGGCCGAGGAAGGCCTCCCGGTCGTACCAGGGCCGGTGGCGCTGCGAGGCGTAGTGCTCCTGGAGCAGCCGTACCTTCTCCTCGGCGAGCTCCGTCGACAGCGGCTGGTAGGCCGCCATGCGGCCGAGGTCGCCGTCCCACTTGACGATCTCGTAGCCGAGCACGAGGTGGTCGCGGAAGGCGGTGGGGATCAGCCGCGCCAGGCCGCGGTGGTCCTGGTGGGCGTCGTCGGTGCGCGGGGCCAGGATCAGATCCGGGTCGGTCCGCTCGCGCAGCTCCTCCACGGCGGCCTTGGCCTCGTCCCAGTGCACGGGCATCCGGCCGTCCGGCAGTTTGAGCACGGTCAGCCGCAGATCGGCGCCGGGGCAGAAGGCGGCGAGCGCGGCCCGCTCCTCCTGCTCGCGTTCGGTGCCGCCGCCGGAGAGCACCAGCGCGTCGACCCGGAGACCGGGCCGCGCCAGGCACAGGGCGAGCAGCGTGCCGCCGGCGCCGATCGCGATGTCGTCGCAGTGCGCGCCCACGGCGACGATCCGCTCCGGGGATCCGGCCCCGAGCCGGATCACGCGGGAACCCCCTGCTCCCACACGGCCCACGGGCGGTCGCCCCGCGCGTAGGCCTCGTCGAGCGCGGCCCGCTCCTTGACCGTGTCCGTCGGCTTCCAGAAGCCGCGGTGCTGGTGCGCCACCAGCCGGCCGCGCTTGGCCAGTTGGGCGCAGCCGTCGGCGACCAGGTCCCCGTTCTCCGGGATGTGGTCGAAGACCTCCTGGCGGAGCACGAAGTAGCCGCCGTTCTCCCACAGGGGCAGTTCGCTCACCGCTGTGATGCCGCCGACCAGGTTGTCCTCGCCCAACTCCACGCAGTGGAAGGAGGACTGGGGCGGTACGACCATCATCGACGCGCCGGCGTCGCGCCGGGAGAACTTCTCGATCATCTCCGGCAGCGGGGCGTCGGTGAGGACGTCGGCGTAGTTGGCGAGGAACATCTCGTCGCCGTCGAGGTGGTGGCGTACGCGGCGCAGCCGCTCGCCGATCGGGGACTCGATGCCGGTCTGCGCGAACGTGATGGTCCAGTCGGCGATGTCCGTGGACAGCAGCTCGGTCCGGCCCTTGCGCAGGACGAAGTCGTTGGACGTCGTCTCCTCGTAGTTGAGGAAGAAGTTCTTGATGTGGTCGGCCCCGTACCCGAGGCACAGGATGAACTCGGTGTGCCCGTAGTGCGCGTAGTAGCGCATGACGTGCCAGATCAGCGGCCGCGGGCCGACCATCGCCATCGGCTTGGGCACGTCGTCGGAGCTTCCGTTGCGCATCCGCATCCCGTAACCGCCGCAGAACAGGACGACCTTCATGACTTCACCTCGACGACGCTCAGTTCCGGGATGGGGAAGACCAGCCGGCCGCCCCACTCGTGCACGTAGGACAGCTGCTCGGTCAGCTCGGCCCGCAGGTTCCACGGGAGGACGAGCACGTAGTCGGGCTTGTCGACGGCGATCTGCTCGGGCGGCAGGATCGGGATACGGGTGCCCGGGGTGAACCTGCCGTGCTTGTAGGGGTTGCGGTCCACCGTGTACGCGAGCAGGTCGGGCCGGATGCCGCAGTGGTTGAGCAGGGTGTTGCCCTTGCCCGGCGCGCCGTAGCCGACGACCGTCTCGCCCCGCTCGGCCGCCTCGACGAGGAACCGCAGCAGGTCCCGGCGCACCTTGGCCACCCGGGCGGAGAACTCGGTGTACCCGGACAGCTCCTGGAGCCCGGCGGCCTTCTCCCGGTCCAGTACGTCGGTCACGCGCCCGCTCGGCTCGCCGGCCACCTCGGCCGGGCGGGCCCACAGCCGGATGGAACCGCCGTGCGTCGGCAGCAGCTCGACGTCCACCAGTGTGAGCCCGCCGCTCGCCAGCGCCCGGATCGCGGACGCGACCGTGTAGTACTGGAAGTGCTCGTGGTAGATCGTGTCGTACTGGTTCTCCTCGATCAGCGTCAGCAGGTGCTGCACCTCGATCGAGACCCAGCCGTCGTCGGCGACCAGGGCGCGCAGGCCCTGGGTGAACCCGACCACGTCCGGGATGTGCGCGTACACGTTGTTGGCCACGACCAGGTCGGCCGGGCCGTGCTCGGCGCGGACGGCCGCGCCGGTCTCCGGCGACAGGAACGCCGTGAGCGTGGGCACACCCGCCTCCCGCGCCGCGGCCCCCACGTTCACCGAGGGCTCGACGCCGAGGCAGCGGATCCCCCGGTCCACCACATGCCTCAGCAGATAGCCGTCGTTGCTCGCGACCTCGACCACGAACGCGTCGGGGCCGAGCCCCACCCGCTCCACGGCGCCGGCGACGAACGTGCGCGCGTGCTCCACCCAGGAGGTCGAGAAGGAGGAGAAGTACGCGTACTCGCTGAACGTCTCCTCCGGTGTGATCAGCGGGGGTATCTGCGCGAGCCAGCAGTCGGTGCAGACCCGCAGATGCAGCGGGTACGTCGGTTCCGGTCGGTCCAGTTGGTCGGCGGCGAGAAAACTCTCGCACGGTGGCGTCGCCCCGAGATCGACGACGCTCGCCAGCGTCGCCGAGCCGCAGAGTCGGCATCGTGTCATCTACTGCCCCCCATTGCTTCCGTCCGACCCGCGATCGCGGTGCGGTACTCCTCCACCAGGCGCTCCAGGCCGACGGCCGGGCTGAAGCCCTGCTCGTAACGGCTCCGGGCCGCCCGGCCCATCTCCTGGTTGCGGGCCCCGTCGCCCGCGATCCGGCGCAGACAGGACGCGAGCGAGGCGGCCTCGCCCGGCCGGTGCAGCAGCCCGGTCACCCCGTCCTCGACGAGCTCGACGAAGGCGCCGTGACCGGCGGCGACGGCCGGTACCCCGGCCGCCATCGCCTCCACGACCACCAGGCCGAACGCCTCCAGCCAGGTCGAGGGAGCCACCACGGCGACCGACCGCGCGATCGCCCGCCGGCACGCCGCCTGGTCGTACAGACCGACGTACCGGACGTCGTCCCGGCCCGCCGCCCAGGCGGTCACCTCCGGCTCCAGCGGACCCGAACCGGCGATCACCAGCGGCACGCCCACCCCGCCCCCGGCGGCGATCTCGTCCCAGGCGGCCATGAGCAGCCGGATGCCCTTGGCCTCCGCGAGCCGGCCGAGATAGAGCAGATGTTCCCCGGCGCCCTCTCTGCGGGCGCCGGGTTCGGGCACGAAGTTGTGCTTCACCGTGAGGCGCCCGGCCGGCAGACCGGCCCGCACCAGGACCTCGCGCTGCGCCGCGGAGATGCACAGGAACCGCTCCACGCCGGACCACCACCGCCGCCGGTTGACCGACAGGCTCACCGCGAGCGGCACCGTCGCCAGCCGGGAGCCCCGGTAGCAGCCGTGGCGCACGGCGGGCAGCGGCGTGGACCCGACGCACTCGGTGCACGGCCGGCCGTCCCGTTGCAGGGTGCCGGGCGGGCAGACCTGGGTGTAGTTGTGCAGCGTGGCGACGGCGGGCACCCCGGCGTCGGCGCAGGCGGCCAGCACCGCGGGCGACAGGAGCGGGAAGACGTTGTGGACGTGCACCACGTCCGGCCGTTCGGCGCGCAGCCGGGCGGCCAGCTCCGTGCGGACCGCCGGGTTCCACGGCACCAGCAGCGGTATGGCGACCTTGCCCGGCAGGGACCGGGCGGCGATGTCGTCACTGCGCCGCTCGAACACCTCGACCCGGTGGCCGGCCCCGCGCAGCAGCGCCACCTCCTGGTCGACGACCTTGTTCTCCCCACTGGGCTGCGCCGAGGCGTAGCGGTTGTGCACCACGAGAACGTGCATGCTCAGGTCACCTCCGATCTCTGGACCCCTCGCGGTACGCGTGGTCCGGGGACGCCGGGCTCCGCCCCGGGGGGAGCGGGCTCGACGGGGGCCGCCAGCAGCGAGGCGGCCAGGGCGAGATGCAGCAGATACGGCGAGGCGTCGCCCAGCCCGGCCTCGGTGTACGACGCGATCGCGCAGTAGCTGATCAGGAAGATCGCGCAGGCCCTCGACAGCGACGGCGGCCGCAGCAGCGCGACACCGCCCAGCACGACGATGATCGCCGCCACCAGGGCGATGCCGGTCACGCCCTGCTCGTTGTAGACGGCCAGCCAGCTGTTGTCGATCGGGAGCCCGCCGAACGACTTGTCGCCCAGGCCCGTGCCGAACAGGTACTGCGTGGTCGTCCGGGGCGCCGCCAGCAGGGCGTGCCAGACCTTGGCCCGGCCGGTCAGGCTGGCGAAGTTCTCCTGGCTCTGCCCGCGCAGGAACCACGCCTGGAGCGCGGAGCTGAACCCCACCGCGGCCACCGCGGCGCACACGACCGTCCAGGTGAAGAACCGGCGGGCGGCCGCGCTGGTCAGCACGAGCGAGCCGATCGCCAGCACCAGCCCGATGATCAGGCCGAGCGTCGCCGTCCGGGTGTGGGTCAGCGCGAGCAGGACGAGGGACGGCACGATCACCACCGCCGCACCGGTCCGGTCGGTCCGCCGGCCCAGCAGGAGCAGCACGGTCAGTCCGATGATCACCGCGGCGTACTGTCCGATCTGCGGCGGGGTGAGCGGCCACAACGCGCCGACCAGCCGCCCGCCGTAGAGATCGGGCAGGGCGGCGCCCGGGGAGACGACCAGGCCGGCGGCCACCGTCGTGAGCACCGCGAAGTACATCCGGATGTGGTGCCGGACGAACGTCGTGCCGCCGTCCCACCAGCGGCTGAGCAGCCACAGCGTGCCGATGAAGAGCGCCAGCCGGGTGCAGCGGAACAGCGCGCCGAACCCGGCCCCCTGGCTCACGCTGGAGATCAGGCTCGGCACCAGCAGCAGGGTGAGCAGGAGGACGTAGGCGCTGGCCCGGACCCGCACCCGGGGGTTGACCAGGAGCGCCAGCGCGAACGCGGCGACCAGCGAGCCCATGGTGACCATCTGGATGAGCGAGCGGGGCAGCGGGACGATGGTCCGCGCCCCGGCGGAGCCCAGGGTGTTGAGGACGAGCAGCCCCCAGACCGCCCCGACGATCTTCGGCGTGTGATCCGTGCCGGTGTCCGGCGCCCTCATCTCACTCACCGTCCCCTGCGCGCAGGGTGCTGCCCGCGTCCTGCCGGTACGGCGCGCCCCGCCACTGCTTGAAGCCGACCGTCCGGCTCGCGTCGTGGACGACGAAGGTCCACGGGCCGACGTAGACGTTGTCGTGCCAGCGGTTGTCCTGCTGTTCGGTGATCGCCTCGGCCACCCGCTCGCCCTGGTACGGCGACCAGTCCGGATAGGTGCCGTAGTTGGACAGCACCGCCATCCGGTCGCACTTCACCGTGCAGTCGAGGACGGACTTGTCCAGCACGAAGCGGTTGTCGTGGATGTCCACCCGCTGGGTCTTCCACCGGCAGTCGGAGTAGAGCGGCGCCCTGGCGATCGCCGGCTGCACACAGCGGCCGGTGTTCTTCACCAGCAGCGTGCAGTCACCGGAGGAGGTGTTGGCGGGGCTGTTGCAGAACCGGTCGGCGTTCTCCCACAGGGTGATCCCGGACCAGTTGTCCTCCAGCACGTTCCGATAGATCTCGATCTTGTCCGTGCGGGCCCGGACCCGCGGTTCACCGCCGGACTCGGACACATAGACGGTCGCGAACGGGAAGGTGTCGCCGGCGGCGGCGTAGGCGCGGCCCTCCACCCAGTTGTTCCGCCGGATCGTGTTGTTCCGGACGACCGCGTTGTAGCTGATCTCGTAGATGAGCGCGGCACCGTCGTTGTTCTCGATCAGGTTGTTCTCGATCAGGAAGTCGTTGTTGTTGGTGTCCGCCCAGAGCCCGGTCCCGCGGTTGTCGTGCACCCAGTTGCCGCGTACGTCCGCGCCGTCGACGGCCCAGAACTTGACGCCTCCGGTGCAGCCGCAGTCCGGCCGCCGCTGCTCCCAGTCGTCCGTGTTGTTGCCCACGATCTCGTTGCCCTCGACCACCAGATCACGCAGGGCGCCGCCGCCCTTGTACGCGTTCATGCCGTACTGGCCGTTGTCGCGCAGACAACTGGCGCGGACCCGCTGGCCGGCACCCGCCATCAGCCCGGCGCCGGAGTTCTTCTGGATCCTCGTGTGCTCGATCACCCAGCCGTCGGCCGAGTCGTGGTTGACCACGCCCTCGTCCCGGGGCGCGGCGAACCCCTGCACCGTCAGATAGCGGATCGTGACGTCGGAGGCGTCGCCGCCGAACGCGTACTGGTTGCTCCTGCGGCCGTCGAGCACCGCGCCCGGCGCGCCGAGATAGACGTCCCCCTCCTTGGGGGTCACCTGGTCGTAGCGGTCCGACATCAGCGTGTGCTTGCCCGGCCGGAGCCAGAAGGTGGTGCGCGGGGGACTGCTCTCGGTCTTCGCGGCCAGGTCGCCGGGCACCGCCGGGTCGACCGTCACCGCGCCCGCCGGCGCCTTCGCCGGTCCGGCCGGGGCCTTGGCGCACACCCGGGCCACCGATCCGGAGGGCGCGGAGGTCGGCTTCGGCGCCGCGTCCGTCGTACCGCTGTCACAGCCGGTCGCCGCCAGCAGCGCCAGCACCAGCGGTGCGGCCGGCCACATCCGGTGCCGCCACGTGATCCCCACGCGTCCTCCCCCCTGCCTAACCGTGGAACCCGAGTACGGTGGTGAACCCCTGCGTGCCGGTCGTGACGCCGGTGCCGACCAGCGCGGTGGCGGGTTCCCTGCGTCCGAAGCCGGCGGAGTACCAGCCCAGCGGCGGCTCGCTCTCACCGCGGTGGGCCCGCCAGTCCAGCCCCTCGGGCAGGTCGAGCACCGCGGAGCGGTCCTCGCCGTCCCGGGTCCAGGTGAGCCGCGCCCGGTTCCCCGTCAGGTCCGCGGTGACCGCCGGGCCGAGGTGGAACGCCAGCCGCACGGCCCGGCGCGGGCCGCGCACCTCGTCGACGATCCTCAGCTCCCCGGTCTCGGACGTCAGTTCCACCTGGCGGCGGTGCACGGACGGCTCGTAGCCGTCGTGCTCGGCGCACCAGCGGGCCGGGTCCGCGACCAGGACACGGGTGCGGGCCTGCCGGGTCCACAGGAACGGGCCGCCGGAGACGGACTGGTCGGCGCCGTCCAGTTGCAGGGTGTTGTGGCCGAGCGTCGACCGGAAGTACCGCCGCCACTCGGGCTGCCCGTGGTAGCAGTACGTCCCCGGGTCGGCGAGCACGTCGACCCCGTCGTGCCGGACCTCCACGGACAGCGCGTCCGCGTGGGCGTGCGCGGCGATGGACAGGAAGCCGTGCGGACCGCCGTCGCAGCGGCACCAGATCCCGCCCGGGCCGCGCAGGATCGTCAGGCCCGCGTCGGCGAAGTGGGCCGGCCGGTCCGCCGGACGGGTCACCGACAGTTCCGTGGGTTTGATCAGCGAGGCCAGCAGCGGGGTGCGCACATCGGTGCCGGGCACCTCCGGCCACCAGGCGAGCCGGCCGAACACCGCGTCCCCGGTGGCCAGCAGCGAGCCCCAGCGGTCGGTGCCCGCGCCGTCCACGACCAGACCGTGCCCGTCGTCCGCGTCCCCCTGGCGCGGCGGCCGCAGCCGGCTGTCCACTACGGCCGCGAGCGCGTCGGTCATCCGCAGCAGCACCAGCCGGACCGTCGCGGGGACCGGCACACCGGCGGCGTCCGCCTCGGCCAGCGCGGCCAGGCCCAGCTCCAGCACCAGTCCGTGGTACTCGGTGGCCAGCTCGCGGTTGAGACCGGAGAGGAAGGTGTTGGCGCGCAGCTGCCGTTCCAGCGACCGCAGCGCGTCGGCCCGCCAGCGCGCCGAGGTGGGGAACCAGCCGAACGCGCAGGCCGCGGCGAACTGCCCCGCGTCCTCGGCGATGACGTGGTTGTTCGCCGAGGACCCCCGGCTGGGGAAGGCGGCCAGCCAGCGCTGGTGGTGCCAGATCTGGTCCAGCGCCACCGGGTTGTCCTCGAACAGGGCGGCCGCGCCCGGCCAGCCGTCGAGCAGCCGGCGGATCCACACCCAGGACAGCAGCCGGATCCCCAGCTCGATGCCGCTGGTCCAGTGCACCCCGTGCAGCGGCGGGTTGGCCGCCCACCACGACCGCAGGTGCGCGGCCACCCGCTCGGCGTACCGCTCGTCCCCGGTGACCGCGTAGGCGGCGGCGAGCCGGGTCAGGTACTGGTGCCGGGAGGGCTCCCAGATCTGCTTGATGTCCCCGACCGTGTCCTCGTCGCGGTACGGCACGTCGAAGGCGTACCCCGCCGGCGCCCGTCGCCCGGTCTTCGGGTCGTACCACCAGTCCGGGTCGGCCAGGTCGTCGCGGTCCACCCCGAAGAACCCGCCGTGCCCCTCCATCAGCCGGTCCGCCTCGGCGACGAGGCGTTTCGCGGCGTCCGGCGGCACCGCGGCGATCGCCCCCGCGGGCAGGACGGAGGTGAACAGGGCGTCGCCGGTCACGCCCGGGCCGGCCGGCGGCGCCGACCGCCACCGCCGCCTGCGCACCGCGTCGGTCACCCGGCCGCCGACCTCGCGCGGCCCCATCCGGGACAGCCGCCGCAGGTACCAGCCCGCGCTCATGGTCATCGCGCCCCCGCCAGCGTCACCGGCACACCGGCGGCCAGAGCGGCCTGCACGGCGAGGGTGGCCGCCGTGGTGGCGACCAGCGACTCCAGCGGCACCGGCATCGGCCCGCCGGTCCGCACGGCCCTGACGAACGCGGCCAGTTCGGCGGACTGGCCCTTGTCCCGGGCCTTGGGCAGCCGCGAACTCACCCACCGCTTGCGGCTGTGGACCGAGGCACGGACGAAGTCGTCGAGCCGCAGCACCTTGCCGTCCGCCACGAGGTCCAGCGTCTCCTTGGGGAACCCGGGCGCGCCGGTGCTGACGTAGCTGACGGTGGCGGTGGACCCGTCCGGGTAGCGCAGCAGCACCTGGAGGTCCTCGGTGCCGGGCGTGGCGACCGCGTACACCGAGACCGGGTCGGCCTCCAGCAGCCAGCTCGCCGTGTCGATGAAGTGGCCGCCCTCGCCGGCGAACCGCGAGCCCTCGGTACCCTGCTGCAGATACCAGCTGCCGTGCTCCAGCCGTCCCGCGTTGACCAGGTACCGCAGGCTCGCCGGCCCGGACCGGGCGCCGAACTGCTCCCTGGCCTCCGTCAGGAGCGGCGCGAACCGGCGGTTGAAGCCCACCTGGAGCCGGTCGTTGCCGGACTCCTCCACCGCCGCGAGCACCCCGGCCAGCTCGTCCTCGGTCAGCGCCAGGGGCTTCTCCACGAAGACGGTCTTGCCCGCCAGCAGCGCCTTGCGGGTCAGGTCGGCGTGCGAGCTGTGCCGGGTGACCACGAACACCGCGTCGATCGACGGGTCGCCGAGGACGGCGTCGAGATCGGTGGTCGCGCCGGCGAAGCCGAACTTGCGCTGTGCGTTGGCCGCGGACAGCGCCGTCGTGGTGACCACCGTCGACAGCTCGACACCCTCGCGCCCCGCCAGGTGCGGCAGCAGCATCGACGTCGCGTAGTTCCCCGCGCCGACGAACGCGAGCCGCACCGGCTTCCCGGCGGCCCGGACCGGTGCCGGCTTCCCGGCCACCGCGGGCACGGCGGGCAGGGTCACCGCCGGGGCCTCGGCCTCGACCGTGTGCCCGGGGTACCGGAACAGCACGGCCACGGCCTTCAGTTCGCCCTCCTTCAGCCGCCCGTACGTCTCGACGGCGTCGTCGAAGTCGGCGACGTGGGAGATCAGGGGCTCCACGTCGACGCGGCCGAGGGCGAGGAGATCGAGGAAGCACGCCAGGTTGCGCCGCTCGGTCCAGCGCACATAGCCGATCGGGTAGTCCCGCCCCTCGAGTTCGTACGACGGGTCGTAGCGCCCGGGGCCGTACGAGCGGGAGAAGCGGACGTCGAGCTCCTTCTCGTAGTACGCGTTCCACGGCAGGTCCAGCCGGCACTTGCCGATGTCGACGACCCGGCCGCGGTCCCGGCTCAGCCGGGCGGCCAGCTCGACGGGCTGGTTGCTGCCGCCGCCGGCGGCCAGATAGACCTGGTCGACGCCGTGACCGCCGGTGAGTTCGGCGACGGCGTTCTCCACGGCCGAGGACGCGGGATCGCCGCAGGCCGCCGCGCCGAGGCGCTCGGCCAGCTCACAGCGCACCGGGTCGGGGTCGGCCCCGACGACGCGGACCCCCGAGGCGGACAGCAGCTGCACCACCAGCTGTCCGATCAGCCCGAGACCGATGACCAGCGCCACCTCGCCGAGCCGTGACTCGCCCTGGCGGACGCCCTGGAGCGCGATCGACCCGACGGTGCCGAAGGCCGCGTGCCGCGGATCGAGGCCGTCCGGCACCCGCGTGTAGAGGTTCTTCGGCACCCAGTTCAGCTCGGCGTGCAGCGCGTGCTCGTTGCCGGCGCAGGCCACCAGGTCGCCGACCTTCACCTCGTCGATCCCGGCGCCGACCTCCTCGACCACCCCGCACAGCGAGTAGCCCAGCGGCGTGTAGGAGTCCAGCTTGCCCATCACCTTGCGGTAGGTGGCGGGCACCCCGTTGGTGGCCACGCTCTGCACGACCTTGGCCACCTGGTCCGGCCGGGACCGGGCCTTGCCCAGCATCGACATGCCGGCCTCGGACACCTTCATCAGCTCGGTCCCGGTGGAGATCAGCGAGTAGGCGCTGCGGACCAGCACCCCGCCCGGCTTGCACCCCGGCACCGGCACGTCGAGCAGGGCCAGCTCGCCGCTCTTGTAGTTCTGTACGACCTGTTTCACCCGAAGTCCTCTTGTCTCTACGCCGTCACGGGAGAGTGCTGGCCGGCTCCGGAGGTCGCGCCGCGATACCAGTACTCGAGGGTCAGCACATGCCACAGATGTTTGGAGAAGTCCCGCTGCCCGGCGGCGTCCTCGGCGACCATGCGCGCCAGCGCCTCGCGGCGCAGCAGCCCGGACCGGACCAGCTCGCCGTCGTTGACCACCTCGCGCACCAGCGGGGCCAGATCCCGGCTCATCCAGGCCCGCAGCGGGGCGCTGAACAGGCCCTTGGGCCGGTACACGATCTCCCGCGGCAGGATCGAGCAGGCCGCCTCCTTCAGGACCGCCTTGCCCTGCCGTCCGACGATCTTGCGGTCGCCGGGCACGGCGAACGCCGCCCTGACCACCTCGACGTCCACGTACGGCACCCGCACCTCGGTCGACGCGGCCATGCTCGACCGGTCCGTGTAGGCGAGGTTCAGGCCCGGCAGGAACATCCGGGCGTCGCCCAGGCACATGCGGTTGACGAAGTCGTCGAGGTCGTTGTCCTCGTAGACGTCCGCGTGCTCGGTCAGGACGTCGTCGACCGTCCCGGCCAGGTCCGGATCGATCAGGGCGAGCAGCTCCTCCTGGTCGTACAGCGTGTAGCTGCGCCGGAACGCGGTCTCCTCCGGCAGATCGGCGAAGGAGAGGAACCGCTTGGCGAAGCGCACCGACCGGTACCCCCGGCGCGCCGAGGCCACCGGCAGCCGGTCCACGGCCGAGGACAGACCGCGCCGCAGGGGACGCGGGACCCGCTGGTAGCGCAGCGCGATCTTGTTGGCCAGGTGCTTGCGGTACCCGGCGAACAGCTCGTCGGCGCCCATCCCGGAGAGCATCACCTTCACCCCGGCCTCCCGGGCGGCCGAGCAGATCAGGAACGTGTTGATCGCGGCGGGGTCGCCGATCGGCTCGTCCAGGTAATGGGTCATCCGCGGCAGCAGATCGAGCACGTCCGGAGCGATCTCGATCTCGTGCAGGTCGACGCCGAACCGCTCGGCCACCTGCCGGGCGTAGCGCAGGTCGTCCGGCATCGCCTCGAACCGGGCGTCCTCGGCGCGGAACCCGATCGTGTAGGCGGAGATCCCGGGCCGGTCCCGGGCCGCCAGCGCGGTCAGATAGCTGGAGTCGAGACCGCCGGAGAGGAAGGTCGCCACGGGGACGTCGGAGAGCAGATGGCGCCGGGTCGACTCCTCGACGACGGCGGCGATGTCCGGCAGGTCACCGCTGCGGGCCCGCTCCCGGCCCTCGGCGGCGACGTCCCGGAGGTTCCAGTACCGGCCGCGCTCCACCCGGCCGTCGGGCCGCAGCCGCAGCCAGCTCCCCGGCGGCAGCTTCTCCGCCTCGCGGAACGCGCACCGCGAGTCCGGCACCCAGTAGTAGAGCAGCGACGCCACCAGCGCCGCCGGGTCCACCTGCAACGAGCCGCCCGTCACGGCGGCCAGCGCCTTCAGCTCGGAGGCGAACAGCAGACCGTCGCCCCGCCGGAGCAGGAACAGCGGCTTGATGCCGAGCTGGTCGCGGGCGAGCACCAGCTCACCGGTGCGCTCGTCGAAGACCCCGAACGCGAACATGCCGCGCAGCCGGGGCAGACAGTCCGTGCCCCAGCGCCGCCAGGCCTCCAGCAGCACCTCGGTGTCGGAGGTCCCGCGGAAGCGCACCCCGGTGCCCTCCAGCTCGGCCCGCAGCTCGGGCGCGTTGTACAGCTCGCCGTTGTACGTCAGGACGAGGCCGCCCGAGGCCATCGGCTGGGCGCCGGTCTCCGACAGGTCGATGATGGACAGCCGGCGGTGCCCGAGGTGCACCTCGCCGTCACCGACGGGGTGGCTGTAGCGGCCCGCCCCGTCCGGACCGCGGTGGGCGAGGGTGTCGGTGAGCCGGTCGGTCACCGCCTTCCCGTCCGGCCATCGGTAAGCTCCTGCGATGCCACACATGTCCTACTGAGCCTCCTGGTCGCTGTCCGGGACCCGCGCCGCCCACAGGGGCAGCCGTTCCGCCCGCCGGGGGAGCGTCCCCTTCGGCCGGGCCGGCCGCTCGCTCTGGCCGCGCAACGCGGTGTGCAGTCCGTCCCACAGCGTGCCGTCGGTCCGGTCACGCGGATCGGGGTCGATCAGCACCACACCGATCACCGGGATGCGCTGGTCCGCGAGCTGCCGCGCCACGGTGTGCAGCCATGCGGCGCTGCCGTGTCCGGCCCGCACGACGAGCACGGTCCGGGTGCCGAGGTACTGCAGGTCGGTCCACGCCGTGCCGGGCGCCACCGAGCCGACGCCGAGCCGGCGTTCCTGGGGCGACACGGCCTCGGCGCGCTCGCCGCCCACCACGGTGGGGTCGCCCGGCTTCGGGCGGCGGCGCGAGAGCTGCGGTCCGGGCAGACCGTCGACGACGACCACCGGCCGCCCGTCCGCCGCCAGCGCCCTCGCGAGGTCCAGGGCGATCACACAGGCGTTGCGCGCGCAGCCCAGCTCCAGCAGCGACACGGGTTCCGCGGCGCCGCGCACGGCACGGGCCAGTGAGGTGGTGAGCCGCTCGCGGGCCGCCCGGACCCGGCGGCGCTGCCACCGCCCCGCCGGCCGGTGGGGCAGTTCGGCGATGACCGAGGCGCCGAGGTTCCCGGCGATCTCCCGGCGCAGCACGGGACGGTCCGCCACCACCGCGCCGACCGCGGCCACCGCGAGCCCGAGGAAGAGCCCGAGGAAGAGCCCGATCCCGGCGTCGGTGGCCGCCGTCTTCGGCAGGGACTGCCGCACCAGCTGCGGGGAGTCCACGATCTGCGTGCCGGCGACGAGCCGCGGTGTGCCGATGCTCGCCTCCGCGGCACGCTGGCCGAAGTCGGTGATCTGCGAGGTGAGTTCGGCCCGGCGGGCGTAGAGCGACTCCAGGTCCGCCGAGGACTCCGGCCCGCTCTCCCCGCTGCCGTCCCCGATCGCCTTGTTGACCTGGGTCAGTTGGGCCTTGAGCTGGTCACGCTGGTCGAGCAGGGCCTTGGCCTCGGCGTGCGCGGACGCCTGGATCCGCCGTACATGGTCCGCCACGAACGCGTCGGCCAGCGCCTTGGCGCGGGCCACCGCCTGTGCGTCGCTGTCCCCGGTGACGGTGATCTGCAGGACGTTGTTGGTCAGTCCGAGACCGCTGTAGTCCTTCATGAAGTCCTCGGCCTTCTCCTGCGACCCGAGGGACTTCAGGGCCGTGCCCGCGATCCGCGTGGTCTGCAGCAGCGCGACATCGGTGCGGATCAGCGTTCCGGGGTCGTTCGGCTGGTCCTCCTCGTGCGCCACCAGCACCTTGGTCACCGCGGTCGGCGGCTGCGGCAGCAGGAACGCCACCGCCGCGCCGGCGAGCAGCCCCAGCAGCGCGAGGGAGCACCACAGACGGCGCCTTCTGCGCACCGCGGCCACCAGGACCTGCAGATCGATCAGCGGAGCGGCGGCCGACGACTCCGCGGCCGTACTCGTCGTCACCCTGTGACCCCCGTCGCTTCGTCCAGCTCACCGTCGAACTCCGCGAGCGCCGGTACCGCGGCCCGCCGGGGCCGGTCGGACGGCCGCGTCGCACGGACCGGACCGGCCAGGACGACGCCGACGACCGCGTGCTTGGCGTCGGCGCACGCCTCCGCGAGGCCGGCGAGCTCCCCCGCGGTCCAGCTGCCGGCGCTGACCACGACCAGGGCACCGGACTCGTGCTCGCGGTCCGGCACCATCGGCCGGGACACCGGGACCGCCACCGCGCGCAGCAGCGGATCGCCCCCGGCCTCGACGACGAGCTGCCCGGCGGCCCGGCGGGCGGTCTCGTCCCCCTCGGGGAACACGACCAGCAGCCGCCGCGGAGCCGGCTGCTGGTCCCGCAGCCGGGAGCACACCCGCCGGTAGCGGATCCGCCTGCTCGCCTCGTCGCCGGAGGACTGCGGTGCCGGGAGGTCCCACCGGACGTCGAGGCCCAGCAGCCGGCGGAGCCAGCGCGGACCCCGGCCGTCCGGCCGGTGCCCGGGCCGTTCGACGGGGACGTCGACCGTGCCCACCAGCGCCGAGCCCAGCGCGGCGGTGATCTCCGCCTCGCCGCGCAGCCGGCGGCTCATCCGCGCGGCGGTGAGATGCCCGATGACCGCGCACAGCAGGAACAGCAGCGTTCCGCCCGCGATCAGCTGCGTCCGCGTCGGCGGTGCCTCGCCGGTCGGCCGGGCCGCCGACCCCATGACGACCATGTTCTTCGCCTCGTCCTCGGCCGGGTCGGCCTGCTCCAGCGTGTTGATGGCCTCCCGCAGCGCGGTGCGCAGCTTCTCCAGCTCGGTGCGGGTCTGCACGCTCTCCACGGTCTGCCCCGGATCGGCCGCGTCGGCCAGCTGACTGATCCGGCGGCTGGTGGCCTCCACCGACTTCTGCAGCGCGGCGAGCTCCTGCGCCGCCTCGGGGTCGGCGCTCTCGCTCGCGATCCGGGTGGCGTAGGAGACGAACTCCTTGGCCACCTGGTCGGAGAGCCGCTGGGCGCGCTCCGGTGTCTCGGCCGTGCCCGTGATCTTGATGATGTTGCCGTCGGTGGCCTTGGCGCTGACCTGCTCCCGCAGGTCGTTGCCGCTCACCCCGGGCCAGCCGAGGGTGGCGGCCACGCGGTCGACCACGACCGAACTGGTCGCCACCTCCGTCTGCGTCAACAGCTCGCGCTCCTCCCACGTCCCCGGCAGCAGCACCGACGCCGAGGTCGTGTAGCGCGGCGGGAACAGCACGGAGGCGCCGTAGCCGACGAGCGCACCCACCAGGGCGAGGAGGGTGAGCAGCCGCCAGCGCCGACGGACGATCCGCCCGATCGTGACCAGGCGTATGGTGTCATCGCTCAAAGGTGCGGCCTTCCCCTGCCGGATCCGGGTCGCGTGCCGTCACCGGGGTCCGGTCCCGGCACGCGGCGGCGTAGGCGGCGAGCAGTGAGCGCTGGGAGTTGCGCCAGGACAGCGGTCCGCTGATCCGCTCCTGGCCGATCTTGCCCATCAGGGCCCGCTTCTCCGGATCGTCCAGCAGCCGCGCGATGAGCCCGGCGAACTCGCTCTCGTCGTTGGCGGGCGCGTAGACGGCGGCGTCACCGGCGGAGACCCGCGCCTCCCGGAGGTCGAAGGAGACGAGCGGCCGGCCCATCACCATGTACTCCAGGACCTTGTTCATGGTCGACACGTCGTTGAGCGGATTGTGCGGGTCGGGGGAGAGGCACACGTCCGCCGTGGACAGGTAGCGCACCAGGTCGGCGTCCGGGATGCGCCCGGTGAACTGCACCTGTTCCGCGAGCCCGAGCCGCCGGGACAGCTCCACCATCGCCTCGAAGGTGTCCCCGGCCCCGACGAACACCGCGTGCCAGTCGGTCCGCCCCTGCTCGTCGCGGAGCTTCGCCAGGGCCCGCAACGCGTAGTCGACGCCGTCCTGCGGGCCCATGACGCCGAGGTAGCACAGCAGATGGGGCTTGCCGCGCTTCAGTTCCGGCTCGGGCGGCACGGGGTGGAACCGGTCGATGTCGGGTGCGCTGCGCACCACGAAGACGTCCTCCGGCCGGCGTCCGCCGCGGCGCACCGCGACGTCCCGGTAGCTCTCGTTGGTGGCGAGCACGACGTCGGCGGCCCGGTAGGTCATCCGTTCCAGCGCGCACACCCCGCGGTAGAGCAGGTCCTGGCCGCGGTCGAACCGGGAGAGGTACAGCTCGGGCACCAGGTCGTGCTGGTCGAAGACGAACCGCGCGCCGCGCCGCTTCAGCCACAGGGCGGGCAGGAACAGCAGGTCGGGCGGGTTGCAGGCGTGCACCACGTCGACCGGGCCGACCTTGCGGGCCAGCCGGACGGTGTGCCACAACGCCGTGCCGTACTCCCGCAGATACCCGGCAGGCCCTCCGGTGGCGGCGCGCAACGGGTAGCGGTGGATCCGCACCCCGTCGATCTCCGCCTCCGCCTCGGTGTCCCGTTTCGTGCCCTGCGGGCAGATGACGTCCACCGTCCAGCCCGCGTCGCGCAGCGTCGTGCACTCCTGCCACACCCGCCGGTCGAAGGGCACCGACAGGTTCTCCACCAGGATCAGCGCGCGCCGGCCCGGCCGCCCGCCCCGGTTCGTGTCACCAAGCAAGGCCCATGTACCCCGGTTCGGCCCGGCGCACATCGGCGTCGGGGAGGCGGATGAGGTCGACGATCACCGGGCCGTCGCCGTGCGGCAGCGCCGACAGCACCTCCGGGTCCCTGGTGCCGACCAGGCACACCTCGGCGTGGTCGAGCACCTCCTCGACGGAGTCCGCGAGGAGCTGCGCCAGGTGCGGCAGCCGGGTCTCGATGTACTCGCGGTTCGCGCCGAGCAGCCGGGAGAGGCTCACGTTGGCGTCGTAGATCTTCAGGTCGTACCCCTTGCCGAAGAGCCGTTCCGCCAGCTCCACGAGCGGGCTCTCCCGCAGGTCGTCGGTGCCGGGTTTGAAGGACAGCCCGAACAGGCCCGCCCGGCGTTTGCCGGTGCGCTCGACCAGCTCCACCGCGCGTTGCAGATGGTCGGAGTTGGAGGGCAGCACATGGGACAGGATCGGCACCGAGACGTCGGCCCGCTGGGCCGCGTGGACCAGGCTGCGCAGGTCCTTGGGCAGGCAGGAGCCGCCGAAGGCGAAGCCGGGCCGCAGATAGGCGGGGCTGATGTTCAGCTTGCGGTCGGCCAGGAACACGTCCATCACCTGGTGCGAGTCGACCCCGAGCGCCTGGCACACCGCGCCCAGCTCGTTCGCGAACCCGATCTTGAGGCCGTGGAAGGCGTTGTCCGCGTACTTGATCGCCTCGGCCGTCGGGATCGGCACCCGGAACCGCTCGCCGGGCAGGCCGTCGTACAGCGCCAGCACCGTGTCGCCGCTGGCCGCGTCGAGTTCGCCGACGACGGTCTTGGGCGGGTCGAAGAAGTCCTTGACGCTGGTGCCCTCGCGCAGGAACTCCGGGTTGACCGCGACCCCGATGTCCACGCCGGCGGTGCCGCCGACGTATTTCTCCAGGATCGGCACCAGCAGGTTCAGACAGGTGCCCGGGAGCATGGTGCTGCGGAACACGACGGTGTGCCGTCCACCGCGCTCGGCCAGCGCCGCGCCGATCTCCTCGGTGACCCGCTCCAAGTACGTGGTGCACAGGCTGCCGTTGGGCTCCGACGGGGTGCCCACGCAGACCAGCGACACCTCGCTGTCCATGACCGCCTCGCGGACGTCGCGGGTGGCGCGCAGCGCGCCGGTCCGCACGACGTCGGCGATGAGTTCGCCGATCCGCTCCTCGACCACCGGGGCCTTGCCGTCGTTGACCAGGTCGACCTTCACCTGGTTGACGTCGACCCCGACGACCTCGTGCCCCATGCTGGCCAGGCACGCGGCCGACACGCAGCCCACGTAGCCGAGCCCGAAAACGCTGACCTTCATGACTCGTTCCTCCCCCAGGGCAGGCACTTCCGGCCTGCCGCCGGCCTGTCGGCCGGACGACGATTCGCGCGCATCAGTAGGCCCCCTGCCCGTAGAGCACCGCACGCAGCGTCTTCCACAAGATCACTGTGTCCAGGGCGAGCGACCAGTCCTCCACGTAGCGGAGGTCCAGCCGGACCGCCTCCTCCCACGACAGATCGCTGCGTCCGCTGATCTGCCACAGGCCGGTGAGTCCGGGCTTGACCAGCAGCCGCCGCCGGATGTCCGGGCCGTACGCGGCGGACTCCTCCGGCAGCGGGGGCCGCGGACCGACGAGCGACATCGATCCGGTGAGGACGTTGAACAGCTGCGGGAGCTCGTCGATCGAGTACCGGCGCAGCACCGCCCCCACCCGGGTCACCCGTGGGTCCCGGCGCAGCTTGAACAGCGGGCCGGCGCCCTCGTTGCGGTCGGCGAGCTGGGCGCGGGCCCCGTCGGCCCCGGCCACCATGGTGCGGAACTTGAGGATGGTGAACTCGCGGCCGTCCTTGCCGACCCGGCGCTGGCGGTAGAACGCCCCGCCCCGGCTGTCCAGCAGAACGAGCAGCCCGACGCACACCATCAGCGGCGCGAACAGCAGCAGCAGGATCGCCGCGCCCAGCCGGTCGACGACCATCTTGACGGCCCGGCGGCCCCCGGTGAACGTCGGCATGCTGACCCGCAGCAGCGGTATCCCGAGGACCGCGTCGACGTGCAGCCGCGGTCCGGCCACCTCCATCAGCACGGGGGCCACGACCATCTCGGTGTCGGTGCCCTCGAGGTTCCACGCCAGCCGCTGGAGCCGCTCCGGTGACCAGTGCGGGTCCGGGGTGACCGCGACGACACGGTAGCCGTCGCCGTGGACGTGCTTGGCGACGTCCCCCAACTGGCCGACCACCGGCACTCCGTCGATCAGGTCACCGTCGACCCCGGGCCCGTCCGTCGTGCACACCGCGTCCACCCGCCAGCCGAGGTGGGGGAACTTGCGGGTCCGGGTGATCAGGTCGTGCACGGTGTCCGGGCTCCCGGCGGCGAGCACCGGTCGCAGACACTGGCCGTCCTTGCGCTGTTTGTGCAGGGACAGCCGCAGCAGGTACCGCACGGTCATGGTGACGAGCGCGATCGCGGGGATCGCGACGAAGATCCAGAGTTTGATGTTGCGTGAGGTGAGAGCGATCCCGCCGAGCGCCAGGACGACGGTCGCCGCGAACAGCGAGCGTCCGAGCCGGCGGAACTCCTCGGCGCCCTGGCCGAGCACGGCCGGCGCCCACGAGCGGCTCACGGCGAGCGACCCCAGCACCAGAAGCTCGGTGCCGAAGGCGAGAATCCCCCATTTCTCATGCCAGTTGGCCGCGTCACGGGCCCCGAAGAAGTTGCCGATCCCCGCCACCACACAGGCGGTGGCCACGGTGTCGCTGGTGATCACGGTACGGCGGTACCGCTGCTCCCAGTCGGTCGCCGGCTGGCTGATTGTCCCGTTCGCCAGACGTCCGCGCGCAGACGTGAACGGGCTGACAAGTCCCCCTTGCCGCACAGAACCCCCCAGGTCCCCAGTGGTTCGACGTGTTCGTCCAACACTGTTGCTCCCGTTGCTCCCCCCGGGAGGCCCCCGCCTCCCGCACCGATCTCCCCTCCGGGGCCCCCGCCCCCCGCGCCGTGCCGTTGCTCCCCGCGAGAGGCCCCCGCCTCCCGCGCATGGCATCGCGGCTGTCTCAGAGCTGCTTGAACTCACCCCGGTGGCAGTGGACTCGCAGGTCCCGCCGAACGCTCGGGGTGTACCGGACCCGTCGGAACCCCGGATGCTCCCCGCATCCCAAGTCCCTTGCCGGGCTCACGAATTGATCATCCCCACGCCTGACGCCGGGGACGCGACTGCTGGTTTTCCGTAGCGCAGGACCTATAGATCATTCATGGTCGCCTCGTCTCCGAACAGCTGAAGCACGGTCAATCTAGACCATCAAGGCCGGTATGAAGAGAGGATGTGTGTATTTTGTGCTCAACCTTTGAGACTTGATCGCTTTACCGTTGCCAGGGCATGGTCGAGCGCTCCGGCGCCGGTCACCGGGGGTGGCGGTGGGTTTTGGGATGATCACTCAGAGTTGATCAAGGTGCCCGAAGATCATGTACAAACAGGCGCAAAACCACCCTGCCAGGGCTATGGTGAAGCGATGGTCGAATCTGCGATGCGGTTCCGACATATGGCCGAAGTCCGTCCCCCGCCTGACGGAGCGTCGGTCCCGGTGCCGTGATCAGCGGGTGATCGGTGACGTCGAGCGCGGTCAGGGTGATCACCCTCTGTGGGTGGGGGAGCACCCGGAGTCGGGTGCTCCTGGCTCGGCCCCCCGCCGTCGCCACCCGCCCCGACCCCCCCGCGCCGCTCAGAGCCAGTCCTTGCCCTTGAAAATGAAGTACAGGCTGGTGCAGACGACCGCCATCAGCACGAGCGCGAAGGGGTAGCCGAGGGCCCAGTGCAGCTCCGGCATCTCCCGGAAGTTCATGCCGTAGATCGTGCCGACCAGGGTGGGGGCGAACAGGATGGCCGCCCAGGACGAGATCTTCTTGATCTCCTCGTTCTGTTCGAACCCCGCCTCCGCCAACGCCCGCATCTCCGCGTTCTGCTGCTGGGTGACCAGCGTGGCGTTGACGGTGAGGATCTCGGTGAGGGCCTGGCGGAATCCGTCGACGCGTTCGCTGGTGTGGGTGACGTGGTCGGCGACGTCCCGGAGGTAGCGCTGGAGTTCGTCGTCGGTACCGTATTTGGAGAAGCCGGCCATCAGGCCGTGCAGCATGCCGACCAATGGGCGGGTCGCGCGCTGGAACTCGACCATCTCGCGGGAGAGTTCGTAGATCCGGCGGGAGACCTCCGGGTCGCCCCGGAAGACCTCCGTCTCGATCTCGTCGATGTCGTTCTGGACGCCCGACACGACCGGCGCGTAGCCGTCGACGACCGCGTCGAGTATGGCGTACAGGACCGCCTCGGGCCCGAGCTTCAGCAGGTCCGGGCTGTCCTCCATACGCCGGCGGACCGCCGAGAGGTCCGGCGCCGCGCCGTGCCGGACCGTGATGACGAAGTCGGGGCCGATGAAGATGTGCAGCTCGGCGAAGTCGATCTCCTCGGGCGCGTCCAGGTAGCGGGCGGCCCGCAGCACGACGAACAGGGTCTCGCCGTAGCGCTCCAGCTTCGGCCGCTGGTGCGCCTCCTTGGCGTCCTCCACCGCCAGCGGGTGGAGGCCGAACTCGGCGGCCAGCGAGTGCAGTTCGGCCTCGGTGGGGCGGGCCAGGCCGATCCACGCCATACCGGCCGGCCGTTCGCGCAGCGCCCGGTAGGTCTCCGCCAGTCCGGCCGGGGCGTACACCCGCACGCCGTCGCGGTACAGCACCGCCTGGACCACACTGGCGACCTCGCCGTTCTCCGGCTGCTGCGGCGGCGCGGGGGCCGGCGGGCCGGGGCGGGGCGGCTCGGGCGGCGGCGGGGTGCGGCGCCACACGGACCTGCGGGTACGGGGGCGCTCGGGCATCGCGGCTGCCTCTCGGTCGCGGGGGGTCGAGCCTACGTCCGCGTGATCACAGCGCAGGATATACCGGGCATACGACGTCCGGGGCGGCGGCCCCCGGGACGCGGGCCCGGTGCACCCGGGCGGCGGTCGAGGACAGGATCTGTCCTCGTTCCCGGCTACCTTGCCCTCCATGACGAACAAGACGTCCGCGTCCGGGCCCGTGCTCACGGCCCGCGCCCTCAACCGCGCGACCCTCGACCGGCAGCTCCTCCTGCGGCCCGCCGCGCTGCCGGTGGAGGCGGCCGTCGAGCACCTGCTGGGTCTCCAGGCGCAGAACGTCAAGCCGCCGTACCACGCCCTCGCCGCCCGGCTGGAGGGCTTCGCCCCCGAGCGGCTGTCGGCGCCGATGGCGGACCGGGAGATGGTCCGGATCGTCACCCTGCGGTCGACCATCCACACCCACACGGCCGCCGACTGCCTCACCCTGCGGCCGTTCGTGCAGCCCGCCCGGGACCGCGAGCTGACCCACTTCCGCACCGGACTCGCCGGCGTCGACCTCGACCGGCTCGCCGTGCTCGCCCGTGAGCTCGTCGAGGCCGAGCCGCGCACCATGGGACAGCTGCGCGAGGCCCTCTCCGCGGAGTGGCCGGACGCCGACCCGCAGTCCCTGGCCGTCGCCGCCCGCTGCCGGCTGCCCCTCGTCCAGGTCACCCCGCGCGGGCTGTGGGGCAGGAGCGGACAGGTCGCCCTCACCACCGCCGAGCACTGGCTCGGCCGGCCCGCGCAGGCGGCGCCCGACCCGGAGACCGTCGTCCGGCGCTATCTCGCCGCCTTCGGCCCCGCCTCCGTCAAGGACATGCAGACCTGGGCCGGACTCACCCGGCTGCGCCCGGCCTTCGAACGCCTGCGGCCCGCGCTCCTCACCTTCCGGGACGAGCACGGCACCGAACTCTTCGACCTTCCGGACGCCCCGCGCCCCGACCCGGACACCCCGGCCCCGCCCCGCTTCCTCCCGGAGTTCGACAACCTGCTGCTCTCGCACGCCGACCGCACCCGGGTGGTCCCGCCCGCCCTGCACGGCCGCGCCTGGCAGGGCAACCAGGCCTTTCGCACGCTCCTCGTCGACGGCTTCCTGGCCGGCCTGTGGAAACAGGAGGAGGACGCCCTCGTCGTCGAGCCGTTCGGCCGGCTCACCCGGGAGCAGCGGGCGGCGGTGACCGGGGAGGCGGAGCGGATGCTGCGGGTGCTGCACCCGGGGACGCCGTACGACATCCGGTTCGGGACCGTCGTACCCCGGTAGCCCCGGCGAACGGGGCCGGGGCATGGAGAGGGGGCGCTGCGGGCCGCTCGTGGAGGCTCGCAGCGCCCCCTGGTCGTTCACCTGAGGGGTGCTCAGGAATTCGTGCGGGTCACTCGTCCGCCGGCTCGGCGCCTACGAGTTGACCTGCGCGGTGACGAGGCTGGAGAAGGTGGTCAGCCGGGTGTACACACCCGGGTAACCGGCCTCCGCGCAGCCCTCGCCCCATGAAGTGATCCCTGCCAGGACGCCCCCGATGAGCAGGGGACCGCCGCTGTCGCCCTGGCAGGTGTCTACGCCACCGGATGTGTATCCGGCGCAAACCATGTCGGTCGCGACGAAGTCGGAACCGTAGGAGGAGCGGCAGCTGGAGTCGGACACGATCGGGACGGTCGCGGTCCGCAGCTGGTTGGAGGAGCTGCCGTTCTCCGAGGTGGTGCCCCAGCCGAGGATGCGGGCCGTGGTGCCGGCCGCGTACACGCTGGTCTGGGACGAGGAGACGTACGACGCCGGGGTGTACGACATCGAGGTCGCCAGGGTCAGGACGGCCACGTCGTCCCCGTTGGTGGCGTCCGTGTAGTCCGGGTTGATCCAGATCTTGCTCACCCGGCTGACCGTGCCGTTGGTGCCGTTCAGGTAGGTGCGGCCGCCGACGACCCGCACACTGCTCGTGGTCTCGCCGACCATACAGTGGGCCGCCGTGACCACCTTGGTCGCCGAGACCAGGGTGCCGCCGCAGAACTGGTTCTGCGAGGCGTCCGTGATCTGCATCATGAACGGGTACGACGTCGTCGTGGTGGTCGTGCCGCCGACGATCGGCTGCGGCGCTGCGACAGCGGTGGGGGCGCTGAGCAGAGCCGTCGCCGCCGCGGCGGCGGTGGCCGCGACGAGCGCCGCGGCCTTCTTGGCACGGTTGAGCGCGAACATGCGTCTCCTCGTGGGGGATTTGCCGGTGGGGGATCGCGCGGGTGTCGTGTGGGGGGTAGTGCACGGGGGTCGCGGGACCGACCCCCGTGTGCCCGGGCGAGCGGCACATCCCGAACGCTAGGGGCCGCAGCGGCCTCCTCCCAATGAGGGAACCCCCTAGGGGCGTCGGGGCAGGGAAAACCCTCGGTCGGTCCGCGGGCGCCCCTCGTCAACCCGCGTACGGCAGTTAACCCCCGTGTGGCTCACTTCGCGTGACGCCCCGCCGCCAGTCGGACGATGTCCACCCGGGAGCGGATCCCGAGCTTGCGGTAGACCCGGGTGAGGGTCGCCTCGACCGTTTTGACGCTGATGAACAGCCGTGCCGCGATCTCCCGGTTCGTCGCGCCCTCCATGACCAGCGCGGCCACCTGACGCTCCATCGAGGCCAGGCCCTCCAGGGCGTCGGCGGCGGGCGGTCCCTGCGGGGCGGCCGGCACCGGCTCGCCGGCGGCGGCCGCCACCGCCGCCTCGACCTGCCGCAGCCAGGGCAGCGCCCGGCACCGCCGGAACAGCCGGGCCGCCTCGTCGTACGACGTCGGACCGGGTCGTGGGGCGCGCAGCCGGGCCAGGGCGAACGCGGCCCGCGCCTCCTCCAGGCCGTACCCCAGCTTGGCCAGCCGGTCCTGAACGGACGTCAGCCGGGCCAGCGCCCCCTCGTGGTCGCCGTGCGCGGCCCGGACGAGGGCCTCCGCCCGGTCGAGGACCGCGAGGACGCTCTCCCGGCCGAGCCGCAGCGCCTGTTCGCGGGCGACGTCGATGACGTCCTGCGCCTCGCCCGGCTCGCCGACGCGGACCAGGGCCTCGGCGAGGTCGCCGTGCCAGCGGCCGCGCGCCGGGTCGGTGATGCGCAGTCCCGCCTCCAGCTCCCGCACCCGGCGCAGCGAGCCGACCGCGGCCGCCGCGTCGCCGGCCACGAGCTGGGCGTGGCCCAGCGCGGCCAGCGCGCGCGAGAGGTACATCTGGTCGCCGTCCTCCTCGGCGCGGTCGGCGGCCTCCCGGGCGAGGGCCAGCGCCCGGTCCAGATCGCCGCCGGAGGCCTCGGCGAGCGAGGCGAGCATCGCGGAGGCGCCGAGGCCGATGCCGGAGTCGCGGGCCAGCCTGAGGCTCTCGCGGGACAGGTCGAGGGCGCGTCCGCAGTGCCCGGAGCGCAGTTCGGTCTCGGCGAGGAAGCGCTGGAAGTGCACCTCGCTCTCCACCATGCCGCGCCGGCGCACCTCGCGCAGCAGGGTGGTGATGGTGGCCCGGGCCTCGGGCAGCTGGTCGCTCATCAGCAGCCAGCGGAACCGGGCGGCGCCGACGCCGTTGTGATGGCACGCCACATACGGGTCCTGAGGCTCCCTCAGCGCCCGTTTGATGGTGGCGGGCGCGTTCGGATGGCCCATCAGGGTCTCGGTGTGGGCCTGGAAGGACAGCGACATCAGCTCGGTGCGCCGGTCGCCGCCGCGCGCGGCCAGCTCCGCCGCGTGCGCGGCCTCCTGGCGGGCCTCGGAGAAGTCGCCCTCGACGATCAGCTTGCGCCAGGCCAGGTGGTAGTGGACCAGCGCCAGCAGCCGGGGGTCGTCGCCGGCGTCGGCGAGGGCCTGCGGGAAGACGGCGTCGACGTCGCCGAGGGCCTGTCCGGCGGACTCGATGACCACTTCCCAGGCGCGGATGCGGTCGGCGGGCACGGTGGCCCGGGTCAGCACCTCGCGGGCGATGTCCCGCGCCAGGTCCACCTCGCCGGCGGTGATCGCGTCCTCGGCGGCCTTCAGCCGGTGCTCGTCCGGGGGCGGGGTGCCGTCCGGCGGGGTGTGCCGGGCGGCGAGCAGCCCGAGGGAGGCGGCGACGGAGGGGGCGCCGCGGTCACGGGCGAGGGCCGCGGCCTCGGCGAGCCGGGCGGCCACCTCCGGGTCGGTGCCGGTGGTGGCGAGGGCGAGGTTGCGGGCCCGCTCGATCGGGTCGGAGGCGGCGGTGGACAGCGCGGCGTGCGCGGCCCGGCGCTCCTGCACGGGCGCCTCCGCGTAGAGCGCCGCCGAGATCAGCGGATGCGCGAACCGTACGGCGGGACCCTCGGGCTCGGTCGCCAGCAGGCCGAGCTCGGCGGCCTGGGCGGTCTCGGCCTCGGCGTTCTCCCGGCCGGCCGCGTGCAGCAGGGCCAGGGTGGGGCGGGCGCCGGCGCTGGCCACCAGCAGGGTGCGGCGGGCCTCGTCGGAGAGCATGTCGAGGCGGCTGAGCACCAGGGCGCGCAGCGAGGTCGGCACCGGCAGCGGCTCGCCGGGGCGCGGCGGGGTCGGGTTCTCGCCGAGCGCCCGGCCGAGTTCCAGCGCGAACAGGGGGTTGCCGCCGCTGGTGCGGTGGATCTCGCGGACCGTGGAGCGGGGCAGATCGGTGTAGCCGCGGTGGTCGAGCAGGGCGGAGACCTGGGCGCGGGAGAGCGGGTTGAGGCGGACGGCGAGGGTGTCCGGCGGGGACGCGCGTAGATGGCGGTCGTACTCCTGGCCCTCGGTGCGGACCGCGCAGAGCAGCTGGACGGGGGTGTCGCCGAGGCGGCGGGCGGCGAAGCCGAGGAGTTCGGCGCTGGCCGAGTCCAGCCACTGGAGGTCGTCGGCGACGAGCAGGACGGGGCCGGAGGCCGCGAGGGCGCGCAGGGCGGAGAGCACGGCGAGCCGCAGGGCGAGTCCGTCGCGTTGCAGGGTGGACTCGCCGCGGCCGGTCAGGGCCGATTCCAGTGCGGTGCGCTGCGCGGTCGGCAGCTTGTCCGAGATCTCGTCGAGGACCAGGCCGAACAGGTCGGCCAGGGCCAGGAACGGGAGGTGGGATTCGGACTCGGTCGCCGAGCAGCGCAACACGGTGTGCGCGGCGTCGCCGTAATCCGCGGCCAATGCCCGCAGCACGGTCGACTTTCCTATTCCGGCGGGTCCGTGGAGCAGCACACTGCCGCCGCGCGCGAGCTGGTCACGGGCCGAGGTGTACAGCTCGTCCCTGCCTATGACCAGGTCGGGGCGGCACCTGGCAGGCTCCTTGAAGTCCCGTCGCACGGTCACCGCTCCCTTCCGAGTGTCGTGTCCGGGCCAAATTCTAGGCAACGTCTCTTTGAAATTCGGAGGGACGGCCGGGTGAGGGAGATAACAACGTTACGCATAAGTAAATTCACTGCGGCGGCGGATGAATGAGTGATCGTCGTGGCAGCCCCTCCCTGGCTTGAACCGAACGGTCCGCACCCCCCGCGCTCCGGGTGCCGCGACAGGTGTGGGAGCACTCTTCCATGCCCTTGTTACCGACGGGAACCACCCGTCTCGGGCAAGAAACGACCTAGGGCAGCAGCCCCGACCGGCGGGCCGCGGACACCGCCTCGCCGCGGGTGTGGGCGCCCAGCCGGCGCATCGCCGAGCGCAGGTAGGCCTTCACCGTCTCCGGGCGCAGGCCGAGCCGCTCCGCCGCGGACGCGTTCGTCGCGCCCGCCGCCACACACGCGAGGACGTCCAGCTCGCGCGGGGCGAGCACGACCCGCTCACCGGCCTCGCCCGGGGTCAGCAGACCGCACGCGTCGAGCAGCTCCGCGCGCAGCGCCGGGTCACCGATCCGCGGGGCCAGCGCCCGCAGCGCGGCATGCGCCTCGCGCACCTGCTCCCAGCCGGGCCCCGGCCGGGACGCGGGGCCGGGAGCGGGCCCCGGCAGGGCCTCGGCCAGCAGCCCGCGCGCCTCGTCCTCCACCACCAGCGCCTGCTCCACGTCCCGCGCCACGTCCACGGCCGCGCTGAGCGTGCGGTCGCCCAGCGGCTGGGCGGTGCGCAGCGCGCCGTACAGCACCCCGCGCACCCGGCGCCGCACCACCACCGGGATCGCCAGCACCGAGCGCAGCCCCTCCTCGGCGACCGCCGCGTCGTACTCGTGGCTGATCTGCTGGGAGACCGAGTAGTCGGTCACCGCGCACGGACGGGCCCGCGCGACCGCCTTGCCGCCGAGGCCGTTGCCCGAGATCACATGGAGGCCGCTGAGCGCGAGCGTGGTCGCGCCGCTGAACTCGCTGATCCGCATCCGGGCACGCCCCGGCTCCACCAGGCCGCCGAAGGCGACCGGCAGCCCCGTCCTGCGCCGCAGGCGCGCCAGCGCGCCGCGGATCTCCGCCGTACCGGCTGGGTCTGCTGCCACGTCCTCGCCCTTTCCGCGTGGCTGGGGATGATCCCACATGTCACCCCCGCGCGCCGCACTCCCCCCGTTCGGGGGTAGTGAGACCTGCATCACGGATTACACGATGGCAGAGAGCCGCCCGGCAATGGCCCGGCACCTAGGAGGACACCGATGACGACGGCCACCGAGCAGTTCCGCAGGGCCAGGGACTTCCTGCTGGAACACCGTGAGGACTACACCGCCGCCTGCGAGGGCTTCACCTGGCCCCGCCCCGAGCACTTCAACTGGGCCCTCGACTGGTTCGACGTCATCGCGCGCGGCAACGACCGCACCGCCCTGCACATCGTCGAGGAGGACGGCACCGAGACCCGGCTGACCTTCGCCGAGCTGTCCGACCGCTCCGACCGGGTGGCGAACTGGCTGCGCGGGCGCGGGGTCGCCGCCGAGGACCGGATCCTCGTCATGCTCGGCAACCAGGCCGAACTCTGGGAGACCGCGCTCGCCGCGATGAAGCTGCGCGCCGTCGTCATCCCCGCCACCCCGCTGCTCGGCCCCGCCGACCTGCGCGACCGCGTGGAGCGCGGCCGGGTCGCACACGTCCTCGTGCGCGCCGAGGACGCCGGCAAGTTCGACGAGGTGCCCGGCGGCTACACCCGGATCGCGGTCGGCGGCGCGCCCGGCGGCTGGCAGGCGTACGAGGACGCGTACGCCGCGCCCGACGGCTTCACCCCCGACGGCCCCACCCTCGCCGACGACCCCCTGATGCTGTACTTCACCTCCGGCACGACCGCCCGCCCCAAGCTGGTCGAGCACACCCACACCTCGTACCCCGTCGGGCACCTGGCGACCATGTACTGGATCGGGCTCAAGCCCGGTGACGTGCATCTCAACATCTCCTCGCCCGGCTGGGCCAAGCACGCCTGGTCGAACCTCTTCGCGCCCTGGAACGCGGAGGCGACCGTCTTCATCCACAACTACACGCGCTTCGACCCGGCCCGCCTGATGGCGGAGATGGACCGGGCCGGCGTCACCACCTTCTGCGCCCCGCCCACCGTGTGGCGGATGCTCATCCAGGCCGACCTGACCCAGCTCGCGACCCCGCCGCGGGAGGTGGTGGCGGCCGGCGAGCCGCTCAACCCCGAGGTGATCGAGCAGGTGCGGCGGGCGTGGCGGGTGACCATCCGGGACGGCTTCGGGCAGACGGAGACGGCCGTACAGGTCGCCAACAGCCCCGGGCAGGAGCTGAAGACCGGCTCGATGGGCCGGCCGAGCCCCGGCTACCGGGTGGAACTGCTGGACCCGGTCTCGGGCGCCCCGGGCGCCACCGAGGGCGAGATCGCGCTCGATCTCGCGGCCCGCCCGGTCGGTCTGATGACCGGCTACCACGGCGACCCGGACCGTACGGCGGAGGCGATGGCCGGCGGCTACTACCGCACCGGCGACATCGGCTCCCGCGACGCCGACGGCTACATCACCTACGTGGGCCGAGCCGACGACGTGTTCAAGGCCTCCGACTACAAGATCAGCCCGTTCGAGCTGGAGAGCGCGCTGCTGGAGCACGAGGCGGTCGCCGAGGCGGCCGTCGTGCCCGCGCCGGACGAACTGCGCCTCGCCGTGCCCAAGGCGTACGTGGTCCTCGCGGAGGGCTGGCAGCCGGGTCCGGACACGGCGAAGGTCCTGTTCGAGCACTCCCGCGAGGTCCTCGCCCCGTACAAGCGCATCCGCCGCCTGGAGTTCGCCCCGCTGCCCAAGACCGTCTCCGGCAAGATCCGCCGGATCGAGCTCCGCGAGGCGACGGCGGCGGGCTCGGCGGGGGAGTACCGCGAGGAGGACTTCCGGTGACGGGCACGTCGTACACGCACGGGACGAGCGGGACGGCCCTGCTCGGCGACACGATCGGCGCGAACCTGGACCGGGCGGTGGCCGCCTGGCCGGACCGTGAGGCGCTCGTCGACATGGACTCGGGGCGGCGCTGGACCTACGCCCGGTTCGCCGCCGACGTCGACGAGCTGGCGTACGCCCTGCTCGCGAGCGGGATCGCCCAGGGCGACCGGGTCGGCATCTGGGCGGTCAACTGCCCGGAGTGGGTCCTGGTCCAGTACGCCACCGCCCGCATCGGGGCGATCATGGTGAACATCAACCCGGCCTACCGCACCCACGAGGTGGAGTACGTCCTCCGGCAGGCGGGGGTCTCGCTGCTCTTCGCGTCGCTGCGGCACAGGAGCAGCGACTACCGGGCGATGGTCGAGCAGGTGCGGGGCAACTGCCCGGAGCTGCGGGAGACCGTCTTCATCGGGGATCCGAGCTGGGCGGCCCTGACCGCCCGGGCCACGCCGGTGCCCTTCGCGGCCCTGTCCTGCGACGACCCCGTCAACATCCAGTACACCTCGGGGACCACGGGCTTCCCCAAGGGGGCCACCCTCTCCCACCACAACATCCTCAACAACGGTTACTTCGTGGGCGAGATGATCGCCTACACCGAGCAGGACCGGATCTGCGTGCCGGTGCCCTTCTACCACTGCTTCGGCATGGTCATGGGCAACCTCGCGGCCACCTCGCACGGCGCCTGCGTGGTGATCCCGGCCCCCTCCTTCGACCCGCGGGCCACTCTGGAGGCCGTCCAGCAGGAGCGCTGCACCTCGCTGTACGGGGTGCCGACCATGTTCATCGCGGAGCTCAACCTCCCCGACTTCGGGTCGTACGACCTCTCCAGCCTGCGCACCGGCATCATGGCGGGCTCGCCCTGCCCGGTGGAGGTGATGAAGCGGGTCGTCTCGGAGATGAACATGGCCGAGGTGTCGATCTGTTACGGCATGACCGAGACCTCGCCCGTCTCCACCCAGACCCGCCGCGACGACGACCTGGGCCATCGCACCGGCACGGTCGGCCGGGTGCTCCCGCACATCGAGGTGAAGGTCGTCGACCCCGCGACCGGGGTCACCCAGCCGCGCGGCACGGCGGGCGAGCTGTGCACCCGCGGCTACAGCGTGATGCTCGGCTACTGGGACGAGCCGGGGAAGACCGCCGAGGCGATCGACGCGGGCCGCTGGATGCACACCGGGGATCTGGCGGTGATGCGCGCGGACGGGTACGTGGAGATCGTCGGCCGGATCAAGGACATGATCATCCGGGGCGGCGAGAACATCTACCCGCGCGAGATCGAGGAGTTCCTCCACGGCCATCCGAAGATCCAGGACGTCCAGGTGGTCGGCGTCCCGCACGAGCGGTACGGCGAGGAGGTCCTCGTCTGTGTCATCCCGGCCGACCCGGCCGACCCACCGACCCTGGAGGAGCTGCGCGCCCACTGCGAGGGGCGGCTCGCGCACTACAAGGTGCCCAGCAGGCTCCAGGTGCTGGAGGCGTTCCCGATGACCGTGTCCGGCAAGGTCCGCAAGATCGAACTGCGGGAGACGTACGGCGCCTGAGCCCCGGCGGCCGTCGCCTCAGGCGCCCCGGGCGTCGAGGGCGGCGGCCGCCGCGTTCACGGGCTGCGGGGTGCCCGTCAGGTCCAGCAGGAACAGCGGGACGCACAGCCGGTCGGCACCCGCCCGGGCCTCGTCGGCGTACCCGGCGAGGGAGAAGTACACACAGTCCGCGGACTCGGTCATCGCCGTCAGCCACAGACACTCCACGTCCCGCAGCGCGGCCGGGCGCACACTCGGGTCGACCTGGGCCAGCAGTCCGGGGGCGGCCAGACCGATCCCCGAGGTGGGCCGCTGATCGGCCCGCCGGACCTCGCCGTGGCCCAGCCAGCGCAGATAGAGGGCGGCCGCGGTGACCGCGTCGAGGGCGGTCCGGATGGCGACGGACCGGAAGACGGGCCGGTGCGGCCCGGCCGCCTCCGGCTCCGGTGCCTCGGATTCCGGTGCCTCGGATTCCGCGCGCCGGGGCCGGGTCCCGCCGGTGACCGGCAGCCGCAGCGCCGTGCCGCACGGGCAGCCCAGTTCCGGATGCGGCCACTGGCCGTCGCGGCCGCAGGAGCCGCAGTGCAGGGTGACCCAGTCCTCGTCCCAGGCGCGGTGCGCGACCGCCGTCGGAGCCGCCCCCGGATCGAGCGCCGGGGCGACGGGGGCACCGCACGCGCACAGATAGGACGGCACGGTGTAGAGGCGCTCGCGCCGGCAGGCCGGGCAGCGCACCGGCACGCTCTCGGACATGGCCCCATCGTCCTCCTCCTGTCCCCTCCTGTCCGTGTCTTGACCACCTTCGGGCCCCCCTTTACATTGCTTCCAGATAGCAGAAAATCTTTTCCGTATTGTGGAAGTGACAGGGAAGTCGGAGAGAACGGAGGAGCACGGGATGGCTCGTATGACCGCTGCCCGCGCGGCAGTCGAGATCCTCAGGCGCGAGGGCGTCACCGCCGCGTTCGGCGTGCCCGGCGCGGCGATCAACCCGTTCTACGCGGCGCTCAGGGCCTGCGGCGGCATCGACCACACCCTCGCCCGCCATGTCGAGGGCGCCTCGCACATGGCCGAGGGCTACACCCGCACCCACCCCGGCAACATCGGCGTCTGCGTCGGCACCTCCGGACCGGCCGGCACCGACATGATCACCGGGCTCTACTCCGCGACCGGCGACTCGATCCCGATCCTGTGCATCACGGGCCAGGCCCCGGTCGCCGTGATCCACAAGGAGGACTTCCAGGCCGTCGACATCGCCTCGATCGCCCGCCCGGTGACCAAGATGGCGGTCACCGTCCTGGAGGCCGCCCAGGTCCCCGGTGTGTTCCAGCAGGCCTTCCACGTGATGCGCTCCGGCCGGCCCGGTCCGGTCCTGATCGACCTGCCGGTCGACGTCCAGCTGACCGAGATCGAGTTCGACCCGGACACCTACGCACCGCTGCCGGTCCACCGGCCGGCCGCCACCCGCGCCCAGATCGACAAGGCGCTCGGCATGCTGAACGCCGCCGAGCGCCCGTTGATCGTCGCGGGCGGCGGGGTCATCGGCGCCGACGCCTGCGCCCTCCTCGTGGAGTTCGCCGAGCTGACCGGCACGCCTGTCGTGCCGACCCTGATGGGCTGGGGCGCGATCCCCGACGACCATGAGCTGAACGCGGGCATGGTGGGCCTGCAGACCTCGCACCGCTACGGCAACGCGACCTTCCTGGAGTCCGACTTCGTCCTCGGCATCGGCAACCGCTGGGCCAACCGGCACACCGGCAGCCTCGACGTCTACACCCGGGGCCGCACCTTCGTCCACGTCGACATCGACCCCACCCAGATCGGCCGGATCTTCGCCCCCGACTACGGCATCCCCTCCGACGCCGGGGCCGCCCTCGCCCTGTTCGTCGAGGCGGCGAAGGAACTGAAGGCCGCGGGCGGACTGCCCGACCGGTCCGCCTGGGCGGCGGCCGCGCAGCACCGGCGGGCCACGCTCCAGCGCCGTACGCACTTCGACGACGTCCCGATGAAACCCCAGCGCGTCTACGAGGAGATGAACAAGGCCTTCGGTCCCGAGACCCGGTACGTCACCACCATCGGCCTCTCCCAGATCGCCGGCGCCCAGCTGCTCCACGTCCACCGGCCCCGCCACTGGATCAACTGCGGCCAGGCGGGCCCGCTCGGCTGGACGATCCCGGCGGCGCTCGGCGTCGCCAAGGCCGACCCGGACGCCCAGGTCGTCGCCCTCTCCGGCGACTACGACTTCCAGTTCATGATCGAGGAGCTGGCCGTCGGCGCCCAGCACCGGATCCCGTACGTCCATGTCCTGGTGAACAACGCCTACCTGGGGCTGATCCGCCAGGCGCAGCGGGCCTTCGACATGGACTTCCAGGTCAGCCTGGAGTTCGAGAACCTCAACACTCCCGAGCTGGGCGTCTACGGCGTCGACCATGTGAAGGTCGCCGAGGGCCTCGGCTGCAAGGCGATCCGGGTGACGGACCCGGACGAGCTGGGGGCGGCCTTCGAGCGGGCCCGCAAGCTGGCCGCCGAGTTCCGGGTGCCGGTCGTCGTCGAGGCGATCCTGGAGCGGGTCACGAACATCGCCATGAGTGTCACCAACGACATCGGCGCGGTCGTGGAGTTCGAGGAGGTCGCCACCGAACCGGGGCATGCCCCGACCTCGATCAGACCGCTGGCGCTCTGACGGGTGTGGGGGGGGGGGCCCCCGGGGGGGGGGCCCCCCCCCCCGCCCCCCCCCCCGGGACCCCCCCCCCCCCCGGCCCCCCGGCCCCCGGTGCCCCGCCCGCGGGGGGCGCGGTGAAACCCGCGGCCCGCCCCACA
>NZ_JBEXXK010000037.1:0-119726 GCF_040630405.1 Streptomyces sp. NPDC005811 | reverse complement strand
GAGTCCACATCACTGCCCGTGGTCCGGACGTCTCCCGCGTCCTTCTTCAACGCGGCATGATCCAGCTCCAGTTGGAACAGATTGCCGGTGAACTGCGGAATTTCCTCCGGCTTGATCATGCCTCTCACACCCCCGTGTTGAATCAGATCATCATACAAAGGGGTGCTGACATAGCCTCGGGATCGTCACCAGTTCGCCACAACTGCCCGCTATTTTCACGTTCTTGTGCGCCTAGAGCCCGCCGAAACCCCACGCGGAGCGCTCCCCGCCCTCCTCGGTCGCCGCCTCCCCCGGCAGGATCCCGCCCAGGACCGCCCCGGCGGAGCCGTCCGTCTCCGGCGAACCGGCCGGTGCCGCCGACGCCGGATTGCCGTGCAGTCGTACGTCCCGCTCCGCCAGCTCCCGTGCCTCCAGGGCCAGTTCGTCGGCCCGCTCGATGTCCTCCGGTGCGCCCTCGGCGAGCAGGCGCCTTGCCTCCGCGAGCCGGGTGCGGGCGGTGGCGCCCACCGCACCCCGGTGCGTGGTGACGAAGTCGTCCGCGGCGGCGGTCGAGGCGCGGGCCACGGAGAGCGCGGCGGCCGACAGCACCCCGGCCCGCCCCGAGGCGAGCGGCGCGGTCGCCCGGACGATCCGGCGCAGGGCGCCCAGCGGGTCGTACGGCCGGTTCGACGTCACCTCCTGGCGTACGGAGGCCAGGACGGCGTCGGCGTTGAGGAGACGGGGGTGCGGCTCGTCCTCGCGGACGGTGCGCCGGCGTACCGTCGACAGCTCCGCCTCCGCGCCGGTGAGCGCCGCCGGCACGGTCGCCTCGGCGTCCCGCAGCTCGGCGGCCGTACGGTCGACGCCCTCGACGAAGACGGCCGCCTGGGCCACCGCGGCCTCGGCGGAGTGCAGTTGGCGGGACGCTGCCTCCGTACGGCCCGAGAAGAGTTCCTGGCGGGCCAGGTTGAGCCGGGAGGTCGCGAACAGCAGCCGGTCCTTGGCCTGTTCGACGGCGCCCGTGACGGCGGAGGTGGCGGTGGGGGCGTACCGCTCGGTGAGCGAGGCGAGGAGAGGCTGGGCTGCGGCGGTGTGTCCGGTCAGGTCGCGGAAGCGCGCCTCCGCGTAGGGGAGGGCCCGGTCCGGATCCCGCAGGCGGGTGAAGCCCTCCGCCACCGAGTCCAGCCGGCGGCCCGCCTCCTCGCAGCGGCCGATCATCCCGGCGAGCGCGTGGCGCCGGGGCGCCTCCTCCTCCGGTACGCCGTCGTCGTAGCGCTGCCGCATCCGGAAGGCGGCGGTCAGTTCGCCCTCGGCCTCGCTCAGCGCCCGTGCGAACGGGGCGACGGCCTCCGCACCGAGGAGTCCCCGCGCGAAGACGAGTTCGGCGCGGGCCACGCGGAGCCGGTCGTCGGCGCGGACCAGCGCCGTGCACGCCTCCGCGTCCGGTGCGGCGAGGGACTGCGGCGCCGCGCCCGTGGGCGGGGGCCCGCTCACCCCGCCGGGGGTGGTCCGCTCGCGCGTCCGCCGCACCCGGCGTATGTAGCCGTACGCGGCGACCGCGCCCACCGCGCCGACCGCGACCAGGGGAAGGACGAGGTCGGTGGTGGACGTCTCGTCGTCCTCGGCCGTCCGTGACGGCGGGGAGTCCCGTGGGGAGTGCTCGGCCAGGGCCACGGCGCTCACGACCGGCCGCGGGTCCTTGATCGCAACCGGTGGGTCGTCCCCCGGCGTCATCCCCGGCAACACCAGCCACAGGACCCCGGCCGCACCGCCCAGCACGGCGTGCGCCACCCGCACGGGTATGTGCGATCTGGCCCGCCGCCTGCCTCGATGCATGGATGACGTCACATTTCGGAGCGTATGGCCGTGAATGCGGCCACGCGAGCGGGATACACCCGAGGCGGGACCGGTGGGGCGGGGGACCACGAAAGGGGGAACGGGGATGGACATCGAGGCACCCCAGGGGGAGGAAGAGCACGAGCGGCGGGAGCCGCCGACACCACCCGGACCTTCCGGCCCCGAACCAGATACCGAGCCGGAGACGCGGACGGAGCCCGAGCGGGAGCCCGAACCGGAGTCGCAGCCCGAGCCGAAGCCAGAGACCCATCCGGAGTCGAAGCCGGAGTCGAAGCCGAAGCCGAAGCCGGAGTCGAAGCCGAAGCCGAAGCCGGAGTCGAAGCCGAAGTCAGAGGCCGAGCCCAAGCCCGCGTCGCAGTTACAACCCGAGCCCGAGTCACAGCCCGAGCCCGCCCCCGAGCAAGCCCCTCAACCCGCCCCCGAGCAAGCCCCTCAACCCGCCCCCGAGTCCGCCCCCGAGCAGGCCCCCGTGCAGGCCCCCGAGCCCGCCCGACCTCCGTACCCCCGTCCGCATCCCCGCCCCCGCAGTCTCATCCGTCTCATCCGTCTCGTCCGTCTCGTCCGGACCGGTCTCCTCGTCCTTCTCTCCCTCGTCCTCCTCCCCGTCCTCGTCTCCCAGGCCGCCCTCGGCATCAACGACCTCGGCGACCCGGCCGACGGCACCCGTACCCGCGGCAAGGACGCCTTCTGGCTGGGGCACGCCTGGGTCGACGGGCGCAAGGGGGACGCCGATGTCGCCGCGCTCGCCGAGCGGCTGAGCCGCACCGGGATACGCGATCTGTACGTCCACACCGGTCCCCTCGAACACGACGGGACGTTGCCCGCCTCCGCCTACCCGAGGGCGGCCTGGTTCGTCGCGGCGGTCCACCGGGCGGCACCCGGTGTGCGGGTGCAGGCCTGGCTGGGGGACCGGCTCGCCAGTGAGAGCCCGGACGGGATGCGGCTGGAGCGGGCGGCGACCCGGGCCGCCGTCGTGCGGTCCACCCGGCAGATCCTCGGCGTCGGCTTCGAGGGCGCCCACTTCGACCTGGAGCCCCTGCACTCCGGCGACCGGGACTACCTCGCCCTCCTCGACACCCTGCACGAACTCACCGGCTCGCGCGGCGCCCAACTCTCCGTCGCCGCGCACCAGATCGACCCCCTCCCCGGCTTCCACTCCTTCTGGGGCGCGACCACCGGCCACCCCAAGTGGTGGTCGCAGCGGTTCTTCGGGGAGGTGGCCCGCCGGGTCGACCAGATCGCCGTGATGTCGTACGACACCATGCAGCCGCTGGAGAGCACCTACGGCGGTTACGTCGCCCAGCAGACCTCCCTCGCCCTGGAGGTCACCCCGGCCTCCACCGACCTGCTGATGGGGCTGCCCTTCTACCGGGAGAACCGCTTCGGCCACTGGGCGCACGCCGAGACGGTCGCCGCCGCCGTCCGGGGCGTACGGCTCGGGCTGTCCCGGACCGACGCCGACCGCGGGCGCTTCGGGGTGGCGGCGTACGTGGACTTCACGGCGACGGAGACGGACTGGGCGGCGTACGAGAAGGGCTGGGGGCGGTGAGTCGCCGCGGGCCGGACCGGGCCCGCTGACCCGGGGACGACAGCACCGGCGAAGCTCTTGCGCGTACCGGCGATCCTGGGATCATGACCGTCATGTTCGCGACATTGGTGGGTATCGGGGTCGTCTGCGTGGTGGGCATGGCGGTGCTGGGGCTGGTGGCCGTCGTCGCGGGCTGGACGCCGCGGTTCACCGGCATCGAGGAGCGGCCGAGGCTGTGGGGGGCCGGCGTGCTGCTCAGCGCGTTCGGGCTGACGGCCTTCCTGTTCCTCGGCCCGCTGAACAGCACGCACCACCTGTACCGCGACCTTCCGCTCATCGGCATGGGGCTGAACCTGGCGGGCCTGGCGCTCCAGTCGTACGCCCGGCGCGCCCGGCCCCTGCCCCAGCTGCCGGGGCGGACGACCCCTTCCTGATCAGCGCCGCCGGATCTTCGACCCCAGCCACACCAGCGGGTCGTACTTGCGGTCGACCGCCCGTTCCTTCAGCGGGATCAGCGCGTTGTCGGTGATCTTGATGCCCTCGGGGCACACCTCTGTGCAGCACTTGGTGATGTTGCAGTAGCCGAGGCCGTGTTCGTCCTGAGCCGTCTTCTTGCGGTCCAGGCCGCTGTCCTCCGCCGCGTCCAGCGGGTGCATGTCCAGCTCGGCCACCCGCATCAGGAAACGCGGGCCGGCGAACGCCGTCTTGTTCTCCTCGTGGTCGCGCACCACATGGCAGGTGTCCTGGCACAGGAAGCACTCGATGCACTTGCGGAACTCCTGCGACCGGTCCACGTCCTCCTGGAACATCCGGTACTCGCCCGGCGCGACGCCCTCGGGCGGCACGAACGCCGGGACCTCGCGCGCCTTGTGGTAGTTGAAGCCGACGTCCGTCACCAGGTCGCGGACCACCGGGAAGGCGCGCAGGGGCGTCACGGTGATCGTCTCGGCCCGGTCGAACACCGACATCCGGGTCATGCACATCAGCCGGGGCCGCCCGTTGATCTCCGCCGAGCACGAACCGCACTTGCCCGCCTTGCAGTTCCAGCGGACGGCCAGATCGGGGGCCTGGGTGGCCTGGAGGCGGTGGATGATGTCCAGCACCACCTCGCCGTCGTTGACCTCGACCGCGAAGTCCTCCAGACCCCCGCCGCCGACATCACCCCGCCACACCTTGAAGCGGGCCTCGTAGCTGCTCACTCGTACAGCTCCTCTTCGGCGAGGTACTTGACCAGCTCCTCCTTCTCGAACAGGGCGAGCAGGTCCGGGCGGATGGGATCGGTGGTCTCCCGGGTGAGGCCGACGCCGTTCGCGTCGTCGGTGAGCCGGCACAGCAGGTTGACGTTGCGCCAGGTCCGTTCCATCGTCGGGTGGTCCTCGCGGGTGTGGCCGCCCCGCGACTCGGTGCGCTCCAGGGCCGCGCGGGCCACGCACTCGCTGACCAGCAGCATGTTCCGCAGGTCCAGGGCGAGATGCCAGCCCGGGTTGAACTGGCGGTGGCCCTCGACCCCGGCGCGCGCGGCCCGTACCCGCAGCTCCGCGAGGCGCTCCAGGGCCTGCTCCATCTCGCCCTGCCGGCGGATGATGCCCACCAGGTCGTTCATGGCCTGCTGGAGTTCGTGGTGGAGGGTGTACGGGTTGACCGCGGGGTCGCCCGAGAACGGCTGCAGGGCCTCCTCCTCGGCCACCGCGAGATCCGCGTCGTGCACGGGGGGCCGTACGTCCGCCCCCGCCGCGTACTCGGCCGCGTGCAGCCCCGCCCGGCGGCCGAAGACCAGCAGGTCGGACAGGGAGTTCCCGCCGAGCCGGTTGGAGCCGTGCATCCCGCCGGCCACCTCACCGGCCGCGAACAGCCCCGGTACGCCGCGGGCGGCGGCGGTGTCGGAGTCGACCGCGATGCCGCCCATGACGTAGTGGCAGGTCGGCCCGACCTCCATGGCCTCCGCCGTGATGTCGACGTCGGCCAGCTCCTTGAACTGGTGGTACATCGACGGCAGCCGCCGTTTGATCGTCTCGGCGGGCATCCGGGTGGACACGTCGAGGAAGACACCGCCGTGTGGGGAGCCGCGGCCCGCCTTCACCTCGGCGTTGATCGCGCGGGCCACCTCGTCGCGGGGGAGGAGTTCCGGCGGGCGCCGGTTGTGGTCCGGGTCCTCGTACCAGCGGTCGCCCTCCTCCTCCGACTCGGCGTACTTCTCCTTGAAGACGTCCGGGACGTAGTCGAACATGAACCGCTTGCCCTCGGAGTTGCGCAGCACCCCGCCGTCGCCGCGGACGGACTCCGTGACCAGGATGCCCTTCACCGACGGCGGCCAGACCATCCCGGTCGGGTGGAACTGCACGAACTCCATGTTCAGCAGGGGCGCGCCCGCGAGCAGGGCCAGCGCGTGGCCGTCGCCGGTGTACTCCCACGAGTTCGACGTCACCTTGAAGGACTTGCCGATGCCGCCGGTGGCGATCACCACGGCCGGCGCCTCCAGGACGAAGAAACGGCCGGTCTCGCGTTCGTAGGCGAAGACCCCGCTGACCCGCGAGCCGTCCTTCAGGACCCGGGTCACCGTGCACTCCTGGAAGACCTTCAGCCGGGACTCGTAGTCGCCGGTCTCGCGGAAGTCCTCCTGCTGGAGCGCGACGATCTTCTGCTGGAGGGTGCGGATCAGCTCCAGACCGGTGCGGTCGCCGACGTGCGCGAGGCGCGGGTACTCGTGGCCGCCGAAGTTGCGCTGGGAGATCCGCCCGTCCTTCGTCCGGTCGAAGAGGGCGCCCCAGGTCTCCAGCTCCCACACCCGGTCCGGGGCCTCCTGGGCGTGCAGCTCGGCCATCCGCCACTGGTTGAGGAACTTGCCGCCGCGCATGGTGTCGCGGAAGTGGACCTGCCAGTTGTCGTGCTCGTTGGCGTTGGCCATCGCCGCCGCGATACCGCCCTCGGCCATCACGGTGTGCGCCTTGCCGAACAGGGACTTGCAGATCACGGCCGTACGGGCGCCGCGCTCACGGGCCTCGACGGCGGCGCGCAGTCCCGCGCCGCCCGCGCCCACGACCACGACGTCCCACTGCTGCCGCTCGACCACGGACATCAGAACGCCCCACTCATCTAGAAGAACCTCGGATCGTCGAAGACACCGGACGCGACCAGGTACACGTAGAAGTCGGCGACCGCCACGCTCACCAGCGACGCCCAGGCGAGCTGCATGTGCCGCGCGTTGAGCCTCCCGACGAACTGCCACGCCTTGTAGCGCACGGGGTGCCGGGAGAAGTGCCTGAGCTTGCCGCCCACGATGTGCCGGCAGGAGTGACAGGAGATCGTGTACGCCCAGATCAGCGTGATGTTGACCAGGAAGACCAGGGTGCCGAGGCCCATGTGGCCCCAGCGGTAGTGCTCGTCGCGGAAGGAGAGCACGGTGTCGTAGGTCAGGATCCCGGCGACGACGATCGCGGCGTAGAAGAAGTACCGGTGGATGTTCTGCAGGATCAGCGGGAAGCGGGTCTCACCGGTGTACTTGGTGTGCGGCTCGGCCACCGCGCAGGCCGGGGGCGAGGCCCAGAAGCCCCGGTAGTAGGCCTTGCGGTAGTAGTAGCAGGTCAGGCGGAAGCCCAGCGGGAAGATCAGGATGATGATCGCGGGCGAGATGCCCCACCAGCCGCCGAAGATCTCCGCGTTGGGCCCGGCGTGCATGGGCTTGCAGTTCTCCGCCAGACAGGGGGAGTAGAACGGCGAGACGTACGGCGCCGCGTAGTAGTCGGCGTTCGCGAAGGCCCGCCAGGTCGAGTAGGCGATGAACGCCAGCAGACCGGCGGCGGTGACGGCGGGCGCCAGCCACCAGCGGTCGGTCCGCAGATGGGGGGCGGCGATCGCGGCGCGTCCGGCGCCGCGTACGCCGCCCGGGGGATGGGGTTCTGTGGAGGGAGGTTCCGTACCAGTGGCCAACGCAGGACTCCGGTCGGTGTCGGGTCAGAGGGTTCTCAGGGGGCGTGCCGGTCCCGGGCGCCGAGTCCCTCGTCGTCCGTGTCGATCCACAGGGAGTCGTCGTAGGGGGTGTCCGGGATGGTGAGGAGCTGCTGCTTCTGCGGGACCGGCGGGGCCGTCGGGCCCGCGGCGGTCTCGCGCAGCAGCGCGACGCTCTCCCGGAGGTGGTCGGCGTCGGCGCGGACGCGGCGCATCTCCAGGCCGCCGCTGCCGAGCTGCTGCTCCAGGCGGCCGACGGACCGTGAGAGGTCGTCGAGGCAGCGCTGGACCGTAGTCAGGTCGTCGTGCACGGACATGACGTGACCTCGCTTCCGTGGGCGGCTGTGCCCTGGACGGCAACGTTCATGTGCGCCTGCGAGTGTTGCGCCTCACACCTGTCGGTGTGAAGGCGTGTGCAGCGATTGGCGGATGCGGAGGGGGTGCATTGCTCCGCACGGGTGGGGCTGCGAGCCCCCGCCGCCGTGTCGCCCCCGGCAGGCGAACCCTTTCCTCTTCAGTGAGCCGAAGACCAGACCGTAGATCTGATCAACTCCAAAATACCGCCAAATGTGATCAGAACGCACCGGAAGCGGCTCCCCGGAGGTACCAGAGATGTCGAAGCCCTACGACGGCGTCGGACTGCGCGCGGTCATGCGCTCGGCCGCCTTCCTCGCGGCGGGTGTGCTCGCGGTGCCCCTGCTGGCCGGCTGCGGCGACAGCGACGAGGCCGGAAAGCCGCTGGCCCACCAGGACGTCGCCCCGGCCGCCCGGGCCCTGGTCGCCGACGGGGGCACGCTGCACTGGGCGGTGGACGCGGTCCCGGAGACCTTCAACACCTTCCAGTCGGACGCCGACGCCACGACGACCCGGGTGGCCCAGGCCGTCCTGCCGTCGATGTACCGGATCGACGCGAACGGACGGGCCCGGCGCAACCCCGACTACCTGGAGTCCGCGAAGGTCGTCGACACCGAGCCCAAGCAGGTCGTGCTGTACAAGCTGAACCAGCAGGCGGTGTGGAGCGACGGCCGGGAGATCGGCGCCGCGGACTTCGCCGCCCAGTGGCGCGCCCTGTCGGGCAAGGACAGCGCGTACTGGACCGCGCGCAACGCCGGCTACGACCGCATCGAGAAGATCGAGCGCGGCGACGACGACCTCGAGGTCCGGGTCACCTTCGCCCGCCCCTACTCCGACTGGCAGTCGCTGTTCTCGCCGCTGTACCCGAAGGACGTCATGGGCACGCCCACCTCGTTCAACGACGGGGCGCGGCGCACGCTGAAGGTGACGGCCGGTCCGTTCCTGGTGAAGAAGGTCGACCGCAAGAAGGCCCAGGTCCGGCTCACCCGCAACCCGCGCTGGTGGGGGGAGCCGGCCAAGCTCTCCGAGATCCAGCTCATGGCCGTGCCCCGCACGGAGCGGGCCGCCGCCCTGGCCGCCGGGAAGATCGAGCTGGCCGAGATCGACGCCGCCGACGCACAGCGCATCGAGGGCGCGGCCAAGGGATCGGCGGCCGGGCCGCTCGCCGGACCCGGCGCCGGGCGCACCGCCGCGAAGACCCTGCGCTCCTGGGCGCTCGCGCACGGCTCCGACGAGGAGACGGCGGAGCACGAGACCCAGGCCCGCGCGAAGCTGCGCAAGGCGATCGCGAAGTGGGAGCGCCAGCAGAAGGCGCTGAAGGACTTCGAGGTACGGCGCTCCCTGGAGTCGGCGTACACCCAGCTGGCGCTCAACGGCGCGGACGGCCCGCTCGCGGACGAGCGGGTGCGGCGGGCCGTGGCCCGGGCGCTGGACCGCAAGGTCCTGGCCGAGCTGGTGCTCAAGCCGCTGGGGCTGCCCGCGGTGCCGGTCGGCAGCCATCTCGCGCTCTCCGGGCAGGAGGCGTACGCCGACAACAGCGGGGCGCTCGGCGGCCAGGACACGGAGGAGGCGCAGGCGCTGCTCACGGACGCCGGGTGGGTGGCCGGGGGGCCGGTCAAGGAGGAGAAGAAGGGCGAGAAGGCGGCGGGGGCGAAGGGCGAGAAGGAGGCCTCCGGCGAGAAGGGCGAGAAGGGCGAGAAGGAAGAGTCCGGCGAGGAGGGTTCCGGGGACGACGGGTCCGACGACGAGAAGTCGCAGGGCGGCTCCGAGGGGGCGTACATCGTCGGGGAGGACGACAAGGGTCACGACGCGGACGACCGGCAGCTCGCGCAGGAGGGCACCCAGTACAAGCACCAGCGGCAGGGCGCCCCCGGCGCCTACGCCCCCAAGGGCACCCGCGCCCCGGCGGGAGCCGCCGCCGGGGCGCTGGCCAAGGACGGCAAGGCGCTGTCGCTGCGGTTCGTGGTGCCGTCCGGGGCGGGCTCGGAGCCGCTGCGTACGGTCGCCGCGCGGATCACGAAGATGCTGGGCAAGGTCGGCATCCGCACGGAGACCGTCAAGGTCCCGGACGAGAGCTACTTCAAGGACCACATCGCCTCCGGCGAGTACGACCTCGCGCTCTACTCCTGGCCCGCGACCGCGTTCCCGGCCACCGACGCCCGCCCGATCTACGCCAAGCCCGTGCCGGCCGCCGACGGCTCGCTGAGCGTCGAGCAGAACTACACCCGCGTCGGCACCGACCAGGTCGACCAGCTCTTCGACCGCGCGAGCACCACCCTGGACGCCGACGAGGAGCGCTCCCTGATCCGCAAGGCGGACTCCCGCATCTGGGCGGCGGCCGCCTCGATCCCCCTCTACCAGCGCCCCCAGCTCACCGCCGCCCGCAAGAACGTCGTCAACGCGGGCGCCTTCGGCTTCCAGACGCCGGTCTACGAGGACATGGGCTTCCTGAAGAAGGGCGCCCAGGTGCCGCCGAGCCCGTCGGCGAGCGACTGAAGCAAGAGCGACTGAAACAAGCACGTCACAGCATGATCAGATGATCTCCATGGCGCTTGCCCAGGTGGCCGCCCCCTCCGCACCATGAGGAGGCGTACACACGACGGGGGGAGCCGGAGATGTGGGGAATCGCAGTGCGGCACCGGGCGGCGGCTGCGGGGGCGGCTGTGCTGGCCCTGGCGGCGGGCCTGACGGCCTGCACCGGCGGATCGGACGACGACGGCGAGAGCCGTACGCCGGGCGCGGTCACCGCGAGCCCGGTGGCCGGCCGGCAGGCGTGCACGAACGGGACGTACACCTGGACGAACGTCGGACAGACGAAACGGATGACCGGGATCACCCGGCCGGAGCCGCTCGGCAAGGGCGGCGGCAGCCTGACGTACCAGCTGAGCCGGGTGTACACCCCGCACCAGTCGGTCGAGGGCTCGGGCCCGGCCCTGTCCTCGGCCGAGGTCCTGTACGCGCTCGGCAAGAAGACCGGCGTGATCGACTCCGACGTGGCGACCCTGGCGGAGGACGACGGGATGACGTACTCCTTCACGGACGTGACCGCGAAGGCGCCCGCGCTCAATCCGGGGGTGACGGATTCGGTCGGCGGTGCCGGACGGATCGTCCAGTACGCCTACGTCGTCGAGGTCGCGGGTGACTTCCGCTACTCCTGTGCGGACGGCGGGGACGTCCTCGGGCACGCGGTGGGCTGGAAGATCGACGGGCACGGGATCATCGACTGCGACCACTCCATCGACGGCCCCGCAGGTGACACCGCCCTCGCCCGGTCCGCCGCCGTACTCGCCTGCACCCCCGGTTCGGCCGCCCTGAAGACCGCCTGATCCGCCGCCCGGTATCCGTCTCCGCGGGGCGCTCCGGTGCCCTGCGGAGGCCGACCCCCTCCGGGCCCCGTACCATGGGGTGAGGCCGTGGCATGTCAAGCCCGGCAGGGCCCGCGTCACACAGACGTACACGACGGGCCTTCCTCACACTCCGGGAGAACGCCGCTTTATGGCCACGCGCCACGACATCCGCAACGTCGCCATCGTCGCCCACGTCGACCACGGCAAGACGACCCTCGTCGACGCCATGCTGAAGCAGGCCGGTGCCTTCGCGGCGCATGCGGCCGAATCGCTCGACGACCGAATGATGGACTCGAACGACCTGGAGCGTGAGAAGGGCATCACGATCCTGGCCAAGAACACGGCCGTGAAGTACCACCCGAAGGATGGCGGCGACGTCATCACCATCAACATCATCGACACCCCGGGCCACGCCGACTTCGGTGGCGAGGTCGAGCGCGGTCTGTCGATGGTGGACGCGGTGGTGCTGCTCGTCGACGCCTCCGAGGGCCCGCTGCCGCAGACCCGGTTCGTGCTCCGCAAGGCGCTCCAGCAGCGCCTGCCCGTCATCCTGTGCATCAACAAGACGGACCGCCCGGACTCGCGCATCGACGAGGTCGTCAACGAGACCTACGACCTCTTCCTCGACCTGGACGCCGACGAGGACCAGATCGAGTTCCCGATCGTCTACGCGTGCGCGCGGGACGGCGTGGCCTCGCTGACCAAGCCGGCGGACGGCACCGTTCCGGCCGACAGCGACAGCCTGGAGCCGTTCTTCTCCACGATCCTCTCCCACGTCCCGGCCCCGGAGTACGACGAGGCGGCCCCGCTCCAGGCGCACGTCACCAACCTGGACGCCGACAACTTCCTCGGCCGTATCGCGCTGCTCCGCGTCGAGCAGGGCGAGCTGCGCAAGGGCCAGACCGTCACCTGGATCAAGCGTGACGGCACGATGGCGAACGTCCGCATCACCGAGCTGCTGATGACCGAGGCGCTCACCCGCAAGCCTGCCGAGAAGGCCGGCCCGGGCGACATCTGCGCCGTCGCCGGTATCTCGGACATCATGATCGGCGAGACCCTCGCCGACACCGAGAACCCGATCCCGCTGCCGCTGATCACGGTCGACGAGCCGGCGATCTCGATGGTCATCGGTACGAACACCTCGCCGATGGTCGGTCGCGGCGGCTCCGGCAAGGGCGCCGACGCGAAGGCCGCCGTCAAGGACCGCAAGGTCACCGCCCGCCAGGTCAAGGACCGCCTCGACCGCGAGCTGATCGGCAACGTCTCCCTGCGGGTGCTCGACACCGAGCGTCCGGACGCCTGGGAGGTCCAGGGCCGTGGTGAGCTGGCGCTCGCCATCCTGGTCGAGCAGATGCGCCGTGAGGGCTTCGAGCTGACCATCGGCAAGCCGCAGGTCGTCACGAAGGAGGTCGACGGCAAGACGTACGAGCCGGTCGAGCGCATGACGATCGACGTGCCCGAGGAGCACATGGGCGCGGTCACGCAGCTCATGGGCGTCCGCAAGGGCCGGATGGACAACATGTCCAACCACGGCTCGGGCTGGGTCCGCATGGAGTTCGTCGTGCCGTCCCGCGGTCTCATCGGCTTCCGTACCGAGTTCCTGACGCAGACCCGCGGCACGGGCATCGGGCACTCCATCCACGAGGGCCACGAGCCCTGGTTCGGCGTCCTCCAGACCCGTAACAACGGCTCGCTGGTCGCCGACCGCTCCGGTTCCGTCACCGCCTTCGCGATGACGAACCTCCAGGAGCGCGGCGTGCTGTTCACGGACCCCGGCACCGAGGTGTACGAGGGCATGATCGTCGGTGAGAACTCCCGCTCCGACGACATGGACGTCAACATCACCAAGGAGAAGAAGCTCACGAACATGCGGTCGTCCTCGGCCGACTCGTTCGAGGCCATCGTGCCGCCGCGCAAGCTCTCCCTGGAGCAGTCGCTGGAGTTCTGCCGTGACGACGAGTGCGTCGAGGTGACCCCGGAGGCCGTCCGCATCCGCAAGGTGGTCCTGGACGCCCGCGAGCGCGCCCGTACCGCCAGCCGCGCCAAGCACGGCTGACCCACCCCGTAACGAGCGAGCCAGGTCCCGCGCCGCGGGGCCTGGCTCACTTGTTGAACACAGTTTTTACTCCGAGGGGACATAGGGATAACCCTTTGATCGCGTGCGGAACCGCCCGCAAGGGGTCGATCGGTATTAGCCTCGGATGTGTGTGCAGTGTGCGCACTGCGGGTGCGGTCTCGGCGAACGCCCTTGCGGGGATGCCCCGTTGAGGACGGTGGACATGCCAAGCGGACCCCCGCACAGTGGCCACGGTAGCCGCAACTGGTTTTTCGCTCCCCCGCGTCCGGAATGCGGACACTCATCGTCGATAGATGTGTAACAAGTCCGTTTCGCAGGGATCTTCCCTCTATCCCTTTGTCCGGATTTTGGAAGATGTAGCAGCGAGGTGTGATCGAACCGAGACCTTGACGGTGTGGTTCGGTCTTCGCTGATGGCAGATAGTTAGGCGCGTAGAGCTCGGAGGACGGGTCAGGCGCCGACAGGCGGCGCAGGCTCGCGAGCGCTGGGGGCACCGACCATTTTCAGGCACCGGCAACGGTGTTGTGTCGTGTGCTGCCCTGTGCAGTGAACCAATGGATTCTTGAGGAGGAACCCATGCGCGGTGCGAGGAGTGCCAAGTGGGTCGCGATGGCCGCAGTTGTGGCACTGGGAGCGACCGCCTGTGGTGGTGGCGACGGCGACAGCAAGGGCGACAGTAAGGCCGCCATCGACCCGAACGGCACGTTCACGGTCGAGTCCGGTGAGCCGCAGAACCCGCTGCAGCCCGCCAACACGATGGAGTCCTACGGCAGCATCGTGATCAAGTCGCTGTTCACCGGTCTGGTGGACTACGACAGCGACGGCAAGATCGTCAACATGAACGCCGAGTCGGTCGACACCACCGACAGCAAGACCTACACGGTCAAGCTGAAGGCCGGCTGGAAGTTCCACGACGGCACCCCGGTCACCGCCGAGTCCTACGTCAAGGCCTGGAACTGGGCCGCCAACCCGGAGAACAAGCAGACCAACAGCTTCTGGTTCTCCGACATAGCGGGCTACGACGAGGTCGCGCCCGCCTCGGGCAAGCCCAAGGCCACCGAGCTCTCCGGTCTGAAGGTCGTCGACGACAACACCTTCACCATCACGCTCACCAAGGCGATCCCGTACTTCGTCTACAAGCTCGGCTACGAGGTCTTCTCGCCGCTGCCCGAGTCCTTCTTCAAGGACCCGAAGGCCGCCGGTGAGAAGCCGGTCGGCAACGGTCCCTACCAGTTCGTGAGCTGGGACCACAAGAAGGCCATCACGGTCAAGAAGTTCGCCGGCTACAAGGGCTCCAACGCGGCGAAGAACGGTGGTGTGGTCTTCAAGAACTACTCCACCCTCGAGACCGCCTACGAGGACCTGAAGTCCGGCAACCTGGACGTCATCACCCAGGTCGCCCCGAAGGACCTGCCGGTCTACAAGCAGGACCTCGGCGACCGCGCGGTCGACCAGGCGTACTCCGCCATCCAGACGATCGCCCCGGCCTTCTACACGAAGCAGTGGAAGGACATCAACCCGAAGGTCCTCCAGGGCCTGTCGATGGCGATCGACCGCGACACCATCACCAAGACCGTGCTCCAGGGCACCCGTGAGCCCGCCACCGGCTGGGTCGCGAAGGGCGTCCTCGGCTACCAGGCCGACGCCGCGGGTGACGTCACGAAGTACGACCCGACCAAGGCCAAGGCGCTCATCAAGGAGGGTGGCGGCGTTCCCGGCAACGCGATCACCATCCAGTACAACACCGACGGCGGTCACAAGGAGTGGGTGGAGGCCGTCTGCAACTCCATCACCAACGCCACCGGTGTGAAGTGCAGCACGGACCCGAAGGCCGACTTCCAGGCCGACCTCAAGGCCCGTGACGCCAAGGAGGTCAAGTCCCTGTACCGCTCCGGCTGGGTGCTGGACTTCCCGATGAACGCCAACTTCATCCGTGACCTCTTCGGCTCGAAGTCGGACGGCAACCAGAGCGGCTTCTCCAACAAGACGATCGACGACGAGATCGCCGCCGCCGACAGCGCCACCACGCTGGACGACTCGGTCGCGAAGTACCAGGCGATCGAGAAGCAGCTCCCGAACTACATGCCGAGCATTCCGCTCTGGTACTACAAGGTCAACGCGGGCTACTCGGAGAAGGTCTCGGGCGTCAAGTTCGCCCAGGACGGAGACCCGATCCTGACCGGCGTCCAGGTCAAGAAGTAACCGCAGACAGCCCGTTGCCCCGGGGCGCGCACGCCGCGCCCCGGGCAGCAGCGGAAGCGGCCGGGGGGCCCTTTCCACACGCATCGTGAAACGGTGCGCGGGGAAAGGGCCCGCCTGCTGCCGCTGTGACTTTTTATGGAGGCACGATGGGGCGCTATGTCGCACGACGACTGCTCCAGATGATCCCGGTCTTCATCGGGACAACCCTGCTGATCTTTCTCATGGTCTACGCCCTGCCCGGCGACCCCGTGCGAGGGCTGTTCGGCGACAAGGGCGGCAGCCCGCAGGTGATCGCCGCCCTCAAGCACCAGTACGGCCTCGACCAGCCGATCCTCGTGCAGTACTGGGAGTACATGAAGGGCATCGTCCTGCACGGTGACTTCGGTACGCAGATCGCCAGCGGCCGGCCCGTCACCGACGTGCTCGGCGACGCGTTCCCGGTGACCCTGCGCCTCGGCGGATTCGCGTTCGTCCTGGAGCTCGTCATCGGCATCGCCCTCGGCGTGTACGCGGGCCTGCGCGCCGGACGCGCCGCGGACACCGCGGTGCTGCTGGTCACGCTGCTGCTGATCTCGGTGCCGGTGTTCGTCCTCGGCTTCATCCTCAAGTGGATCTTCGCCGACGAACTCAACTGGCTGGAACCGAACGTCAACGACGCGACGAACTACGGTCAGTTGCTGATGCCGGCGATTGTGCTGGCCACGGCGTCACTCGCCTATGTGTCCCGGCTGACCCGTACGTCGATCGCCGAGAACATGCGGGCCGACTACGTCCGTACGGCCATCGCCAAGGGCCTGCCCCGGCGCCGCGTGGTCGGCGTCCACCTGATGCGCAACTCGATGATCCCCGTGGTCACCTACCTCGGCACGGACATCGGCGCCCTGCTCGGCGGAGCCGTCGTCACCGAGGGCATCTTCAACATCCAGGGCATCGGCGGCACGATCTACCAGTCGATCATCCGCCGGGAAGGCACCACCCTCGTGGGTCTGGTGACCATCCTCGTCCTCGTCTATCTCGTCGCCAGCCTCCTTGTCGACCTGCTCTACGCGGTCCTTGACCCGAGGATTCGCTATGCCTGACATGACCAAATCCGAGACCGTCACCGCGCCGGACACCGCCGTCGCCGATGCCGCCCCTCAGCCGGTCAAGGCCGAGAAGGTCCGCAGCCTGTGGGGCGACGCCTGGCAGGACCTGCGCCGCAACAAGATCTTCATCGTCTCCGCGATCCTGATCCTGCTGCTGCTGACGATCACCTTCTTCCCCGGCTGGTTCACCAGCGCCAACCCGACCTACGGCGACCTGTCCAAGCACTTCCTCCAGAAGCCGCAGCTCGGGAAGCTCTTCTCGCCCGAGTGGCTGGGCTACGACCAGCAGGGCCGCAGCGTCTACGCCCGGCTCATCTACGGCGCCCGGGCCTCCATCGCCGTCGGCTTCGGCACCACGATCGTGGTGACCGTCGTGGGCGGTCTGGTCGGCATGATCGCCGGCTACTTCGGCGGGATCGTCGACTCGATCCTGTCCCGGCTCGTGGACGTGTTCTTCGGCATCCCGTTCCTGCTGGGCACCATGGTCGTCCTCAACTCCTTCCCGGAGCGCACGGCCTGGGTCGTCATCGGCGCCCTGGGCTTCTTCGGCTGGACCCAGCTGGCCCGTGTGATGCGCGGCGCGGTGATCACCACCAAGCAGTCCGACTACGTCCAGGCGGCCAAGGCGCTGGGTGCGAGCACCCCGCGCATCCTGTTCCGGCACATCCTGCCGAACACCCTGGCCCCGGTGATCGTCGTCGCGACCATCTCGCTCGGTGTCTACATCGGCTCCGAGGCCACGCTGTCCTTCCTGGGCCTCGGCCTGAACGGCGTGTCCTGGGGCAACGACATCTCCGACGGCGGCAACCAGATCCGAGTGGCGCAGTGGATCATGCTGTACCCCTCGATCATGCTCACCATCACGGTGCTGGCGTTCATCATGCTCGGTGAAGCGGTACGCAACGCCCTTGACCCGAAGACGCGCTGAGGGAGGCGTACGTGACCATCATCGAAGAAACCGCACCGGTGCCGGCGCCCCGCGAGGGTGACGACGGGCCGCTGCTCGAAGTGCGTGACCTGCACGTCGAGTTCGCCACCCGCGAGGGTGTCGTCCGGGCCGTCAACGGCGTGGACTACAGCGTGAAGGCCGGCGAGACCCTCGCCGTCCTCGGCGAGTCCGGCTCCGGCAAGTCCGTGACCGCGCAGGCGATCATGGGCATCCTCGACATGCCGCCGGCCCGGATCCCGCAGGGCGAGATCCTCTTCCGCGGCCAGGACATGCTGAAGATGTCCGCCGAGGAGCGCCGGCGCATCCGCGGCCGGCGGATCGCCATGATCTTCCAGGACGCGCTCAGCTCGCTCAACCCCGTGCTCTCCGTCGGCTACCAGCTCGGCGAGATGTTCCGGGTGCACCAGGGCCTCTCCAAGAAGGAGGCCAGGACCAAGTCGATCGAGCTGATGGACAAGGTCAAGATCCCGGCCGCCGCGGCCCGGGTGGACGACTACCCGCACCAGTTCTCCGGCGGCATGCGCCAGCGCATCATGATCGCCATGGCGCTGGCCCTGGAGCCGGACCTGATCATCGCCGACGAGCCCACCACGGCCCTCGACGTGACGGTCCAGGCCCAGGTCATGGATCTGCTCGCGGAGCTCCAGCGCGAGTACAACATGGGTCTGATCCTGATCACCCACGACCTCGGCGTGGTCGCCGACGTCGCGGACAAGATCGCCGTGATGTACGCGGGCCGGATCGTGGAGCGCGCCCCCGTGCACGAGCTCTACAAGCGCCCCGCGCACCCCTACACGCGCGGTCTGCTGGACTCGATCCCGCGCCTGGACCAGAAGGGCCAGGAGCTGTTCGCGATCAAGGGGCTGCCGCCCAACCTGCTGCGGGTCCCCACCGGCTGCGCCTTCAACCCGCGCTGCCCCAAGGCACAGGACATCTGCCGCACGGACATCCCGGCCCTGGTGCCGGTGACCGAGCAGGACGGGACCGAACTGGTCGGCCGGGGTTCGGCGTGCCACTTCTGGAAGGAGACGATCCATGGCTGAGCTCAGCAAGAACGACGGGCAGGAGACCACGCCGAACGTCTCCGAGGTGGAGACCGCCGACGTCCACTCCGAGTCGGAGGCGGTCGCCGCCATCGAGGCGCCGGTGGACCGCGGTGAGCCGATCCTCCAGGTGCGCAACCTGGTGAAGCACTTCCCGCTCACCCAGGGCATCCTGTTCAAGAAGCAGATCGGCGCGGTCAAGGCCGTCGACGGGGTCTCCTTCGACCTGTACCAGGGCGAGACCCTGGGCATCGTGGGCGAGTCCGGCTGCGGCAAGTCCACGGTCGCCAAGCTGCTGATGAACCTGGAGCGGGCCACCGCCGGCGAGATCTTCTACAAGGGCCAGGACATCACCAAGCTGTCCGGGCGCGCGCTGAAGGCGGTCCGCCGCAACATCCAGATGGTGTTCCAGGACCCGTACACCTCGCTCAACCCGAGGATGACGGTCGGCGACATCATCGGCGAGCCCTTCGACATCCACCCGGAGGTGGCCCCGAAGGGGGACCGGCGCCGGAAGGTCCAGGAGCTCCTGGACGTCGTGGGTCTGAACCCGGAGTACATCAACCGCTACCCGCACCAGTTCTCGGGCGGTCAGCGCCAGCGCATCGGCATCGCCCGCGGCCTGGCCCTCAACCCCGAGATCATCATCTGCGACGAGCCGGTCTCCGCGCTGGACGTGTCCGTCCAGGCCCAGGTCATCAACCTGATGGAGCGACTGCAGGACGAGTTCAACCTCTCCTACATCTTCATCGCGCACGACCTGTCGATCGTCCGGCACATCTCGGACCGCGTCGGTGTGATGTACCTCGGCAAGATCGCCGAGATCGGCTCCGACGAGCAGATCTACGACCACCCGACGCACCCCTACACCCAGGCGCTGCTGTCGGCGGTCCCGGTCCCGGACCCGGAGGCCCGTGAGGGCCGCGACCGGATCATCCTCACCGGTGACGTCCCCTCGCCGGCGAACCCGCCGTCCGGCTGCCGCTTCCGCACCCGGTGCTGGAAGGCGCAGGACAAGTGCTCGACCGAGGTCCCGGTGCTCGCCGTACCGGAGCGCTTCCGGGGCGAGGACACCCCGGCGGCCCATGAGTCGGCCTGCCACTTCGCCGAGGAGAAGGACGTCGTGCACGCCGCGTGACGAACCCACGAAGCCCGGCACCTCACGCGGAGGTGCCGGGCTTTCGTGCTGTCCCGGAAAGGACGCCGATGCTTCATCACATCGAACTGTGGGTCCCGGACCTGGCCAGAGCGGCCCACGAGTGGGGCTGGCTGCTGGGGAGGCTCGGCTACGAGCCGTACCAGGAGTGGGACCGAGGCCGCAGCTGGCGCCAAGGGGACCTCTACCTGGTCGTGGAGGAGTCCCCCGCGCTGCGGGCGGGCACCGGCCACGACCGGCTGCGCCCGGGCCTCAACCACCTGGCGTTCCACGCTGGAAGCCGGGCGCAGGTCGACGCGCTGGCCCGCGAGGCCCCGTCCCACGGCTGGACCCCGCTCTTCCCGGACCGCTACCCGCACGCGGGCGGCCCCGACCACTACGCCGCCTACCTGGAGAACACGGACGGATTCGAGACCGAGCTGGTCGCCGGCCCCTGAGCCGCCGTCACCCCGCTACTTCCACTCCAGGCCCCAGACGTTGGCGTCCGCCTTCACCGGGGCGACGAACCACTTCGACCACTTGGTGGTCTCGTGGTACTTGCAGTGGCCGTCGTAGTAGTACGAGTACTTCGTGGCCTTGAACTTCTTCGACTCGTGGAACATCGTCATGCGGACCTTGGTCTTGCCCGCCTTGTTCTTCGCCGGGATCGAGTAGCTCCAGCTGTTCGACTTCGACCAGGACTTGCCGACGGTCACGCTGAACGAGGTGCTCGCCTTGGCGAAGATGACCCCGGCCTCGGCCTCCACCCCGGCGGTGCCGCTCGCGCTCACCGTGGCCGTCCTGGTGTGGTTGTAGGTGAGGGTGCCGCCGAGGTTGTCGTACATCCACTCGCTGTGCAGGTTGGTCGGCCTGCTCACCGTGGACTTGTTGGTGATGTGGTAGCCCGTCCCGGGGCTCGGGGCACACGCGGCGGAGGCCGGGGCGGCCACACCGGTCACGATCCCGCCGGCCACGACGGCCGTGGTCACCAGGGCACTTGAGATTCTCAGCACGAACGATTCCCCCTTCAGGAACGCTGCGCCCACCGGGAGCGCGCCGTCAGATTGGCCGCGCACGGACAAGGCTGCAAACGGGTTGCGGGGTGCCGGGACACGCCCATGCACCGCACGGCATTGACAGCCCGGGCCGCCACCGGGCAAAGCGTGCGTACGGGAAGTCGCCGCAGGTCGGAGCGGGCCGAATTGGCCCTCTCCGCACGGAAGGTCGTTATCGCATCGCCTGTATGAAGTGAGCAGCGTCTCACCGCACGGCCTCATGCGCTTTGCGGTATGAAAGGCGCCCTCAAGACTTCCCCAAGCCAGGAACCGCACGGCGCGCCCCTCGAGTCCTGATCCTTGGTCAGACACAAACGGGGAGTGACGAATTGTTGGTTGCAGCGGAACGCAGAGCCGGTGCTGTCGGACGTCCCTTCGGGGCGGCCGTGCGGGCCCGGCGGCTGGAGCTGGGGCTCACCCAGGAGCGCCTCGCGACCGAGGCGGGCATGACCCAGGGCGCGCTGTCGCGCATGGAGTGCGGCCGCGGGGTGCCGACCCTGCCGCTGCTGGAGCGGCTGGCGGCGGCCCTGTCGTCGAACCTGCTGATCTCCATGTCACCGCACGGCGGCGTACACGTGGTCTTCAAGGCCGTACCGCACTAGGCCGTGTCCCGCGCCGGGCCGTCCCGCGCCGGGCACCCCCCCGAACGGCTCAGCCGAGCCGTTCGGGGTCCTCCTTCTGACGCCCCTTCGCACCCGTACGGGTGGGGTGAACGTGCACGGAAACCACCATGTGCCGATATTGGCTGGTAAAGGATCAAGGCACTCCTGGGTCCGGCGCCAGTCAAGAGGAGGCACTCCATGCGAGGAGCCACGCAAGCCAGGTGGGCCGTGTGCGCGGCGGCGGCCCTGCTCGCGACGGCGGCCTGCGGCGGCGGGGGGAGCGGCGGCGACACGAGCGAGGTCCTCACCTCGTCCTGGGGCGACCCGCAGAACCCGCTGGAGCCCGCCAACACCAACGAGGTGCAGGGCGGCAAGGTCCTCGACATGATCTTCCGCGGCCTGAAGCGGTACGACCCCGAGACCGCCCAGGCGCAGAACATGCTGGCGCAGAGCATCGAGACACCGGACTCGCAGAACTTCACGGTCACCCTGAAGGACGGCTGGACGTTCAGCGACGGCGAGAAGGTGACCGCGCGCTCCTTCGTCGACGCCTGGAACTACGGGGCGAGCCTGAAGAACGCGCAGAAAGCGGCCGAGTTCTTCAAGTACATCGAGGGCTACGACCGGATCCACCCGGAGACGGGGAAGCAGAGCGCCGACACCCTGTCCGGACTGAAGGTCGTCGACGCCCGCACCTTCACCGTGCGCCTCAGCCAGAAGTTCTCCTCCTTCCCCGACACCCTCGGCTACGCCGTCTTCTCGCCGCTGCCCCGGGCGTTCTTCGACGACCACGAGGCCTGGCTGAAGAAGCCCGTCGGCAACGGGCCCTACACGATCGCCTCGTACACCCGGGGCGCCCAGATGAACCTGGTCCGCCGGGCCGACTACCCCGGCCCGGACAAGGCCCGCAACGGCGGGGTCACCCTGAAGGTCTACACCGACCCCAACACCGCCTACACCGACCTGCTGGCCGGCAACCTCGACCTCACCGACGACGTGCCCGCCGCCCAGCTCAAGAACGCCCCCGGCGACCTCGGCGGCCGCTACCTCAACCAGCCCGCCGGGATCATCCAGACGATCGCCTTCCCCTACTACGACAAGGAGTGGGCCAAGCCCGGCATGGACAAGGTCCGCAAGGGGCTGTCCATGGCCATCGACCGGGACCGGATCACCAGGACGATCTACCGGAGCACCCGGGTCCCGGCGACGGACTGGACCTCACCGGTCCTCGGGATCAAGGGCGGCGACAGCAAGGGGCTGTGCGGCGAGTGGTGCACCTACGACCCCGCCCGGGCCAAGGAGCTGATCCAGGAGGGCGGGGGGCTGCCCGGCGGACAGGTGCGGATCACGTACAACGCGGACGCCGGCTCGCACAAGCAGTGGGTGGACGCCGTCTGCAACTCCATCAACAACGTCCTCGGCGACGACCGGGCCTGCGCCGGCAGCCCCATCGGCACGTTCGCGGACTACCGCGACAAGACCACCCGGCAGAAGCTGAGCGGCCCCTTCCGGGCCGGCTGGCAGATGGACTACCCGCTCATCCAGAACTTCCTCCAGCCGCTCTACTACACCAACGCCCCCTCCAACGACGGCAAGTGGTCCAACAAGGAGTTCGACCGGCTCGTCGACCAGGCCAACGCCGAGACCGACCCGGCGAAGGCCGTGGCGCTGTTCCAGCAGGCCGAGGGGGTCGTCCGGGACGACATGGCCGCCATCCCGCTCTGGTACCAGAACGGCACGGGCGGCTACGGGGAACGCCTCACCGACGTCCGGCTCAACCCGTTCTCCGTCCCCGTCTACACCGACATCAAGGTCGGCTGACCCGGCATGGGGCGGTACGTCGTACGGCGACTGCTGCAGATGGTGCCCGTGTTCCTCGGAGCGACGCTACTGATCTTCCTCATGGTGAACGTGATGGGCGACCCCGTCGCGGGCCTGTGCGGCGAGCGGCAGTGCGACGCGGCGACGACCGCGCAGCTCAAGCAGGAGTTCGGCCTCGACCGGCCCGTCTGGCAGCAGTACCTGACGTACATGGGGAACGTCTTCACCGGCGACTTCGGTACGGCGTTCAACGGCCAGCCGGTCACCGAGCTGATGGCGACGGCCTTCCCCGTCACCGCACGCCTCACGCTCGTCGCGATCCTCTTCGAGATCGTCATCGGGATCACCCTCGGCGTGCTCACCGGGATGCGCCGGGGCCGCCCCGTCGACACCGGGGTGCTCCTGGCCACCCTCGTGGTGATCTCCGTACCCACCTTCGTCACCGGTCTGCTGCTCCAGCTGCTGCTCGGCGTCGAGTGGGGCTGGATCAGGCCGTCCGTCTCCCCGGACGCCGCCTTCGGCGAACTCCTCGTCCCCGGCCTGGTCCTGGCCTCGGTCTCGCTCGCCTACGTCACCCGGCTGACCCGGACCTCGATCGCCGAGAACCGGCGCTCCGACTACGTCCGCACGGCCGTCGCCAAGGGGCTGCCGCGCCGGCGGGTCGTCACCCGCCACCTCCTGCGCAACTCCCTCATCCCCGTCGTCACCTTCATCGGCGCGGACATCGGGTTCCTGATGGGCGGCGCCATCGTCACCGAGCGGATCTTCAACATCCACGGCGTCGGCTACCAGCTCTACCAGGGGATCCTCCGCCAGAACACCCAGACGGTCGTCGGCTTCGTCACCGTGCTCGTCCTGGTCTTCCTCGTCACCAATCTGCTCGTCGACCTCCTGTACGCCGTACTCGACCCGAGGATCCGCTATGCCTGAACTGGAGCCGGAGAGCGAGATCGCGGCGCCCGGGCTGACGGTGGGGGAGCCGCTGCCGCTGGAGAAGGCCCCGGCAGCCGGCTCGACGGGCCGACCCCGCTCCCTCTGGTCCGACGCCTGGCGCGACCTGCGCCGCAACCCGGTCTTCCTGGCCTCCGCCCTGATCATCCTCTTCCTGCTCTTCATCTCCCTGTGGCCCTCGGCCCTCACCTGGGAGAGCCCCCTGAAGTGCGACCTCGCCCACGCGCAGGAGGGCTCGGGACCGGGTCACCCCTTCGGTTACGACGGCCAGGGCTGCGACGTCTACACGCGCACGGTCTACGGCGCCCGTACGTCCGTCACGGTCGGCGTCCTCGCCACCCTCGGGGTCGCCGTCCTCGGCAGCGTCCTCGGCGGTCTCGCCGGGTTCTTCGGCGGCGCCGGCGACGCGGTCCTCTCCCGTGTCACCGACGTCTTCTTCGCGATCCCCGTGGTCCTCGGCGGGCTGGTGCTGCTCTCCGTGGTCGGCAGCGACACCGTCTGGCCGGTCATCGGGTTCATGGTGCTGCTCGGCTGGCCCCAGATCTCCCGGATCGCCCGCGGCTCGGTGATCACCGCGAAACAGCACGACTACGTCCAGGCGGCCCGCGCCCTCGGCGCCTCCTCCTCCCGCATCCTCCTGCGCCACATCGCCCCGAACGCGGTGGCCCCCGTGATCGTCGTCGCGACCATCGCCCTGGGCACGTACATCGCCCTGGAGGCGACGCTCTCCTACCTCGGCGTGGGTCTGAGGCCGCCCACGGTCTCCTGGGGCATCGACATCTCCGCCGCCTCGCCCTACGTCCGCAACGCCCCCCACGCCCTCCTGTGGCCCTCCGGCGCCCTCGCCCTGACGGTCCTGGCCTTCATCATGCTCGGCGACGCCATCCGCGACGCCCTCGACCCAAAGCTGAGGTGACGGAGCGATGCGCAGGGAAGCGGCCCCGGCCGCCATCGTCCCCGGCGACGCGGCCGCGCGTCGCCCCGACCGGAAGGCGAGGTGACCCGGCGATGCCGTTGGACGCAGGGGAAGCAGGGGAAGCGCAGTTCGTGGAGCCGTGCTCCCGGGGGGAGGTGCTGCTCGACGTGCGGGATCTGCGGGTGGAGTTCCGGACGCGGGACGGGATCGCGCGGGCCGTCAACGGGGTGAGCTGGACCGTGGCCGCCGGTGAGACGCTCGCGGTGCTCGGGGAGTCCGGGTCGGGCAAGTCGGTGACCGCGCAGGCGGTGATGGGGATCCTCGACGTACCGCCCGGCCGGATCACCGGCGGCGAGGTGCTGTTCAAGGGCCGGGACCTGCTCAGGATGAAGGAGGACGAGCGCCGCAGGATCCGGGGCGCCGAGATGGCGATGATCTTCCAGGACGCGCTGTCCTCCCTGAACCCGGTCGTCCCCGTCGGCGACCAGCTCGGCGAGATGTTCGTCGTCCACCGGGGCATGTCCAGGAAGGACGCGCGGGCCAGGGCCGTGGAGCTGATGGACCGCGTCCGTATCCCGGCCGCGCGCCAGCGCGTCGGCGACTACCCCCACCAGTTCTCCGGCGGCATGCGCCAACGCATCATGATCGCGATGGCCCTCGCCCTCGAACCGGCCCTGATCATCGCCGACGAGCCCACCACCGCCCTCGACGTCACCGTCCAGGCCCAGGTCATGGACCTCCTCGCCGAACTCCGCCGCGAGTACCGCATGGGCCTCGTCCTCATCACCCACGACCTCGGCGTGGTCGCCGACGTCGCCGACCGCATCGCCGTGATGTACGCGGGCCGGATCGTCGAGTCGGCCCCCGTCCACGCCCTCTACAAGGCCCCCGCCCACCCGTACACCCGGGGCCTCCTCGACTCGATCCCCCGCCTCGACCGCAAGGGCCACGCCCTCCACGCCATCAAGGGCCTGCCGCCCAACCTCATGGACATCCCGCCCGGCTGCGCCTTCCACCCCCGCTGCCCGGCGGCCCGGGACGCCTGCCGGACCGACGTACCGCCGCTGCACCCGGTGGACGAGGACCGCGGCAGCGCCTGCCACTTCTGGAGGGAGTGCCTGCATGACTGAGCCGATTCTCCACGTGAGCGGGCTGTACAAGCACTACCCGCTCACCCGGGGCGTCCTGTTCAAGAAGCGGGTCGGCTCGGTGAAGGCCGTCGACGGCGTCGACTTCGCGCTCGGCAGGGGCGAGACCCTCGGCATCGTCGGCGAGTCCGGCTGCGGCAAGTCCACGGTCGCCAAGCTGCTGGTCAGCCTGGAACGCCCGACGCGCGGCCGGATCCGCTACAAGGGCGAGGACATCACCCGGCTGTCAGGGCGCGCCCTGAAGGCCGTCCGCCGCAACATCCAGATGGTGTTCCAGGACCCGTACACCTCCCTCAACCCGAGGATGACGGTCGGCGACATCGTCGGGGAGCCGTACGAGATCCATCCCGAGGCCGCCCCCAAGGGCGACCGGCGCCGCCGGGTGCGGGAGCTGCTCGACGTGGTCGGCCTCAACCCGGAGCACATCAACCGCTACCCCCACCAGTTCTCCGGCGGCCAGCGCCAGCGCATCGGCATCGCCCGCGGCCTCGCCCTGCGCCCCGAGGTGATCGTCGCCGACGAACCGGTGTCCGCGCTGGACGTCTCGGTGCAGGCCCAGGTCGTCAACCTCCTCGACCGGCTCCAGAGCGAGTTCGCGCTGTCGTACCTCTTCATCGCGCACGACCTGTCGGTCGTCCGGCACATCTCGGACCGGGTCGGTGTGATGTACCTCGGCCGGATCGTGGAGATCGGCTCCGACGAGCAGATCTACGACCGTCCGACGCACCCGTACACCCAGGCGCTGTTGTCGGCGGTCCCGGTCCCGGACCCGGAGGCCCGTGCGGGCCGCGAGCGGATCATCCTCACCGGGGACGTCCCGTCCCCGACGGACGTGCCCTCCGGCTGCCGCTTCCGCACCCGCTGCTGGAAGGCGCGCGAGCGGTGTGCCGAGGAGGTGCCGGTGCTCGCCGTCCCGGAGTCCCTGAGGGACCTCGGCGGGCCCGCCGCGCACGCCTCCGCCTGCCACTTCGCCGGGGTGGATCACGGCAACCACGGCCCATAACCGCACATTTGTGCCGTAATCGCGTTAACACGCAGGCAACTTGGCCGACCCGGTTCCGATATACGGACGCGTCAGTCTGAACAGCGTACGGCCGTGCGGGTGCCGTAAACGGGCCGGGATGCGCCATGTCATCCCGGCCCGTTGCCTTGCCTAGCCGAGCCCCAGCGAGCGCTTCAGGAAGTCCACCTGGAGCAGCAGCAGATTCTCCGCGACCTGCTCCTGCGGGGTCATGTGCGTGACGCCGGACAGCGGCAGCACCTCGTGCGGCCGGCCCGCCGCCAGCAGCGCCGAGGACAGCCGCAGGGCGTGCGCGACGACCACGTTGTCGTCGGCGAGGCCGTGCACGATCATCAGCGGCCGGTGCGGCTCGGCGGGCGCGGACAGTCCCTCGTCGGTGACGAGCGAACTCTTCGCGTACGCCTCGGGGTTCGCCGCAGGGTCGCCGAGGTAGCGCTCGGTGTAGTGGGTGTCGTAGAGGCGCCAGTCGGTGACCGGGGCGCCGGCGATGCCCGCGTGGAAGACGTCCGGGCGGCGCAGCACCGCGAGCCCGGCCAGCCAGCCGCCGTAGGACCAGCCGCGGATCGCCACCCGGGTCAGATCCAGCGGGTGCGACTTGGCGAGGTCCTGGAGCGCCTCGATCTGGTCGTCGAGGCTGACGGTGAAGTCGTGGTGGACAGCCTTCTCCCAGGCGGGGGAGCGGCCCGGGGTGCCCCGCCCGTCGGCGACGACCACCGCGAAGCCCTGGTCGGCGAACCACTGCGAGGTCAGATGCGCGTTGTGGGCGGCGAGGACCCGGGGGCCGTGGGGGCCGCCGTAGGGGTCGAGGAGGACGGGCAGCAGGGGTGCGGACGGTTGCGAGGTGTCACCGGGGTAGTCCGTAGGCATAAGCACGGCGCACGGGATCCGCCGTGCGCCCCCCTCGGTGAGCGTCACGCGCGGGGACAGACCGGGATCTTCCGCGTACGACCGGACAGTCGCTGTCCGCTTTTGGTCCCGCAGAATCCGCACCACGCTCCCGGGCCGGTCGAGCACCGCGGACACCAGCACGGTCACGCCCCCGGCGCGCACGGCGGAGTGCACGCCGGGCTCCTGCGAGACGCGCTCCATGCCGAGTTCGTTGACGCGGTAGACGTGCACCTCGCCGATTTCCGGGCTCTCCGCCTCCGCGCCGGCCGACGCCGAGACGAGCACATCGTCGGCCGTCACGTCCAGCACCGCCCGCACGTGCAACTGCGCTCCGGTCAGCGGCCGTTCCCCGACCGCGAGGACCCGGGCGCCGCCCTCGTCGGCGATCCGGACCAACTGCCCCGAGGGGCTCCAGCACGGCACCCCAGGGAAAAGATCCAGCCAAATCGGATCTTCGTCGGCGTGCACCATCCGGGTGACCCCGGACTCGGTGTCCACCGCCAGATACAGCTGGCTGCGCTGGTCGCGCGCCTGGACCAGCAGCAGCGGCGCACCCGCCCCTGACCAGTGCACTCGCGCCAGATACGGGTAGCGCGCCCGGTCCCAGACGACCTCGGTGCGCACCCCGTCCAGCCCGAACACGAACAGCCTGACCTCCGCGTTGGCCGTCCCAGCAGCTGGATACGGCACGTGTTGTGGGTCACGTTTCGGCTGCGCGGGGTCTGAGATCCACCACCGCTCCACCGGCGTGTCGTCCACCCGCGCCACCAGCAGCCGGTCCGACTCCGGAGCCCACCAGAAGCCCCGCGAACGCGCCATTTCCTCCGCCGCGACGAACTCGGCCAATCCATAGGAAACCGTGCCGGATTCCGGCTCCGCGACCACCCGGTCGCCCTCGCCCCCGGCACTCACCACCCGCAGCGCACCACCCGCGACATACGCGACGAGTCGCCCGTCGGGGGACGGACGGGGATCGACCACCGGCCCCGGCACCCGGATCTCGCGCGCCGTCCCGGTCCTCAGCTCGGCCGTGAAAAGCCGCCCCGACAACGAGAAAGAGGCCAGTTCCACGGCCTCGTCGGTGGCGTAGCCGACGATCCCGGCCCCGCCCTCCCGGCTGCGCTCCCGGCGCGCCCGCTCCTCGGGCGGGAGGTTCTCCTCGGCACCCCCGAGCAGGGCGCGCGGGTCGGCGGCGATCCGCTCCGCGCCGTCCGTGGGATCGAGGACCCACAGGGCGCCTGCGCGATCCGTACCGGAGCCGGAGCGCAGGAACGCGACCCGGGAGCCGTCGGGGGCCACCGTGAACGAACGCGGCGCGCCGAGCGTGAAACGCTGGGTACGCGCGTGCCGGCGGGGGAAGGAGTCGGACTCGGTCGTCATCCCACGACCATATTGGCCATGCGCCCCCTTGTGCGGCTGTGCGCCGAGAGATGCGCACGTACTCGTAGTTATGATCACTAGCGCACTGTGGGTATGAACCTGCTGGCAGTTGTATGGATTTACAAGTTCCCTCGTTCTGTTCCTGCCCCCACGTTCCCGGGTTCTTGGAGGTGAGCCGCCGTGGCACTCTCGATTTCGGCGGTGGTGCTGCTGGCGATCATCGTCTTCTTGTTGATCAAGAAGTCAGGACTGAAGGGCGGTCATGCGGTCGTCTGCATGCTGCTCGGCTTCTACCTCGCCTCCTCGACGATGGCGGGGACGATCAACGATCTGACGACGAGCGTGGCGAGCATGATCGGCAGCATCAAGTTCTGACGCCCGCCGTCAACGCCCCGACGCGTACGGCACGAAGTCGGCCCATGCCTTCGGCGAGAGCTGAAGGCGGGGGCCGTCGCTGTAACTGCTCTTGAACCAGGCCAGGTTCTCCATCATGTCTCTCCCCGGAGTCGCTCGACGAAGGCCGGCGACTCCCGGGGCGGGAGGGCTTGGGCCCGGATGGTGCCGTACCGCAGCTCGAGGATCCGCAGGCCCACGCAACGTCGACTCCTCCTGGACTGCGGGCCATCCGGGCGGCCACCCGACGCTCGGCCTCCTCGTACGGGTACGCAGGCTGCCAGACCTCAAACAGAGCTCGCGCGTGTTCCGGCGTCTGCAACAACCCGTGCAGGCTCAGCCCGACATACACCCCGAGTTCGGGTACCGGACCCTCTCCACGTCCTCCTTCATCGCCGAGAGCAATCCGCAGGCCCCCCTCGCCGTACCCGACGGCCTCACCGAACTTCCCGGCCCGCATCCCCAGGGACTCCCGCCGCAGCTTCAACTGCGGCCCCACGGTGGCGATGACCGCAAGCCCCCACTCGTCATCCGGATCCACCTCCCACCCCGGCTCGTCCGCTTCCACCTGTGTCATGCCGCACCCCTCGGCGAAACCGGCATCGGAGCTTGTCCTTCGCGAGTCTCACTCTCGCGAGTGAGCATCACCAACTGGACCGGATACGGCGGCTGTTGTCGGCTCTGTTCTCGGCGCAACACCCCTTGCGGCAATGCGACGGCCCCCGCCGGGACGGGCAATCCCGGTACGAGGGCCTGACCACCGCGGAAGAGGAAGGCCTCCTGATGGATGGGCAGAACCCTGGCGTTCCCTCGCGCGCAGCAGCGACACCTCGGCGGAGTGCCTCTGCCACGAGGGTGAATGAACCGCATGGTCAAGTCGTCCCACGAGGCGATGGTGCGCGCAGAGCGACGTGATCACCGACCCGGAGGAGGTCCGCGCCGACCCGGCGCTGGCCGCGCTGGCCGCCGACCTTTCCTTCCACAAGTCGTTCATCTCCGAAGAGATCCGGGACGAGGGGCGTGCCCAGCGGGGCGCCGAGGATGTGCTGCTCGTCCTGGAGGCCCGTGGCCTCGGTGTCACCGACGAGATCCGCGAGCGCATCATCGCCTGCGACGACCCGGACCTCACGCGTATCTGGCTCCGCCGGGCGGCGACCACAGCCTCCGCCGCAGAGATCTTCGCCGAGGCCGACCGCGACGCCTGAGGATCCCGAGGAGGCGGATGGCCGTGTGACAGGTGGTGCCTCGTAGGGTGGTCCCATGACGGAACTGCCCGCTCGGCGTCTGCTGCTGGTGCATGCGCATCCGGACGACGAGTCGATCAACAACGGCGCGACCATGGCCCGGTACGCGGCCGAGGGTGCCCGGGTGACGCTCGTGACCTGCACGCTCGGTGAGCGGGGGGAGGTCATCCCGCCGGAGCTGCGGCATCTGAGCGGTGGCGCCCTCGGTGAGCACCGGCTGCGGGAGCTGACCGACGCCATGGCCGCGCTCGGTGTCGGGGACTTCCGGCTGCTCGGCGGGGTGGGGCGGTACGGGGACTCCGGGATGATGGGGATCGCCGACAACGACGATCCCGCCTGCTTCTGGCAGGCGAGTGTCGACGAGGCCGCCGCCGCGCTCGCCGAGGTGATCCTCGAAGTGCGTCCCCATGTCGTCGTCGCCTATGACGACCACGGCGGCTACGGCCACCCCGACCACATCCAGGCCCACCGCGTCGCCCTCCGGGCCGTCGACTTCGCGGCCGGGGCCGGGGGCGGAGCCGGCTGGAGCGTCCCCAAGGTCTACTACAACCGTGTGCCGCGTTCCGTCGCCGAGGCCGCCTTCGAACGGCTCCGGGACGAGTTGCCGACGCTGCCCTTCGGCAAGAGCGCCGCCGTCGGTGACGTACCCGGTGTCGTCGACGACGAGCGGATCACCGCCGCCATCGACGGCACGGCGTATGCGAGTGCGAAAGCCGCCGCGATGCGCGCGCACGCCACCCAGATCGAGGTCGCCCCGGGCGAGCGCTGCTTCGCCCTCTCCAATGAGCTGGCCCAGCCCCTCTTCACCACCGAGTACTACGAGTTGGTGCGCGGGGAACCCGGGGAGCGGGTGGAGAACAGGGAGACCGACCTGTTCGCCGGAGTCGCGGTCGGGATCGAGGGGGTCGCCTGATGTCCGGTCCCGGATCGATGCTCGCCCAGCCCCTCCAGCGGCCGTCCGGCCGGCGGATCGCCGCCTACCTCGGGCTCTTCGTGCTCGGCGCGCTCACCGGCCTGGCCGGTGCGCTCGTGCAGGCCGGCTGGTTCCCCGGCGGACTGCTGCTCGCGCTCGCCGGCGCGGCCGGGCTCTTCCTCGGCGGCGCCCGGGCCTCGAACAGCCGTGCCGGGGCGGTCGCCCCGGCCGCCGGCTGGATGATCACCGTCATCGTGTGCACCGCGGGCCGTCCCGAAGGCGACTTCCTGTTCGGCGCGGGAGGCGGCTCCTACCTCTTCCTGCTCGGCGGTATGGCGCTGGCTGTGATCTGCGCCACCCTTGGGCTGGGGCGGCAACCGGACCGTCCCGACGTCCGACTTGGCAAGTGACGTACCACTTCGCAGGGCGCGGCCGTGCGGGTCCCGTGTGGGTTTTCAACGGCGGTCGTGGGATACGCGCCAGAAGCGGCCAGTATGGTGGTGCGCGCCGCCGAGCTGCCCGTGAGGTCGTGGCAGGCGGCGGAGCCAACCTGGAGAACCTGCCTTGAGTCGTGAAACTGACAGTCCGTCCTCCGGGCCCAACGGGCGCGGCGGGGCCGCGTACCCCTCGGGTACGCCGCCGTACGGCATCCCCGTGGTGTCCGACGGCGGTGCGGACGCGGGCCGTTCGGCCGCCCAGCCGGAGGAACGCAAGACCGAGACCACGCTGACGACCCGGATCCGGATCAACATCCCCGGTTCCCGGCCCATTCCGCCGGTCGTCGTGCGCAAGCCCGTCGCCGAGTCCGAGGTCGACGACACCGCCACCGGCGCGCAGCCGGGACCCGCGGCCGGTGCCGGTCCCCGTACCGATACCGGCAACTCCGCCGGTTCCGCCGGTTCTTCCGGCCCTGCCGGTTCTTCCGGATCTTCCGGTTTCTCCGGATCCGACACGGGTAGTTTCCCGGCGCCCGGCGAACCCGCGGCCCCCGGCGAGGAGAAGGCCAGCGACTGGTTCGCCCCCCGCAAGTCCGGGCCCGCCAAGGGCGGTCAGGGCGGCGGGGCGACCAACGGGGCGGGCATTCCAGGCGGTTCCGCCGCAGGTGCGGGCACTTCCGGCAGTTCGGGCGTGTCGGGTGCCGGCAGGCCGGGTGCCCCGGCCGGCGGCGCGCGCCCCGGTGCCGGGCGACCGGCCGGCGGGCGGCCCGGTGGCGTGGTCGGCTCCATGAGCGCGCCCATCGGCTCCCGGCCGGGCGGCACCAACGGCGCCGGGCTCCCCGGTGCCACCGGCGGTCCGGTGGCTCCCGGGCACGGCGGCGGCACCGGTTCCTTCGACGTGACCGAGGCGCTGTCCGCGGGCCCGCTCGGCACCTCCCGGCCCGGACAGGCGCAGGGACCGGGACAGGGACCGGGACAGGCACCGGCGGGTCAGAGCGGCGGCGGTGCCGAGGCGCGCCGCGACGAGCTGCCGTACTTCTCCGACAACGGCCGTGGCGACCAGCAGGGCTTCCCCGGGGCGAACGGCCAGGGCGCCGCCACCGGTCCCGGCAGCCGGCACGACTTCAACGGCCCCGACGGCCCCTCCGGCCCGCCCGGCCGCGGCGGCCCGCAGGGCCCCACCGGCCCGACCGGCGGCCCCGTCACCGGCGACGGCCCGATGGTGCCCCCGGTGGCCCAGAGCGCGGCGGGCACGGCCGTCGGCGCCCCCGGCACCCCCGGTGCTCCCAACGGCTACGGCGGTCCCGGTCGGCCTGGTGGCCCCGCGGGTCCCGGCGGTCCCCGCACGGCCGCTCCCGGAACCGGCCCCGGAGGGGGCCCCGGCACCGCCCGGCTCCCCGGCGGCGGTCTGAGCGACGACACCGCGGTCCTCACCCCGCAGATCCAGGCCCCCGGGCCGGGCGCGGGCGGCTACGGCCGTCCCGCCGACAACGTCTCCGGGCACACCGTCACCAGCGGCATCCCGGTCGTGCCCTCCGCCGGCCAGGGCAACCCCGGCGCGCCGGCGCCCTTCGCGCCCGGCGCCACGCCGAGCGGCGGGCCGGCGGCGAAGAACACGCCCAAGCCGGCCGCCGGGAACGCGCGGAACGCGTCCGGCTCCAAGAAGGCGAAGAAGAAGGGCCGCAGCAAGCTGGTCCTGCTCGGCGGCGTCCTGGTCCTCGGCGGTGTCGGCGTCTACGGCGCCGGACTGCTGATGAACCACTCCGACGTGCCCAAGGGCACCACCGTGCTCGGTGTCGACATCGGCGGCAGCACCCGTGACGAGGCCGTCAAGATTCTCGACGACGCCTTCGACAAGCGGGCCGCGCAGGCGCTGAAGCTGTCCGTCGACGGCGACACCGTCTCCCTCAAGCCGGACCAGGCGGGCCTCCAGTTCGACATCCAGGCCACCCTCGACGACGCCGCGAAGAGCGACTACAACCCGGTCTCCGTGATCGGCTCGCTGTTCGGGCAGCACCGGGAGATCGAGCCCGAGATGCCGGTCGACGAGGAGAAGCTCCAGGCGGCGCTGCAGAGCGCGGCGGGCGGCGCGGGCTCGGCCACCGACGGCACCATCAAGTTCCAGTCGGGCAAGGCCGTCGCCGTCTACGGCAAGGCGGGCAAGGGCATCGACGCGGCGAAGGCCGAGGAGGCCGTCGTCGCCGGGTACCGCACCCAGGTGGAGACCGGCTCCACCGCCGCGGTGGCCGTCCCGACGACGACCAAGCAGCCGACGATCACGGACGCCGAGGTCGACCGGATGATGAAGGAGTTCGCCGAACCGGCGATGTCCGGCCTGGTCACCGTGCAGACGGACGCGGCACACAGCATCCCGTTCGGCCCGGTGTCGCTGCCGAAGATCCTCGGCGTCAAGGCCATCAACGGGAAGCTGGTCGAGACGTACAACCTCAAGGCGCTGGAGAAGGCGTACGGCGGCACGTTCGACGGGGTGAAGGTCGACGGCGCGAGCGGCAAGCGGGACATCCTGCCGCAGGATGTCGTGGCCGCGCTGCGCAAGGCCCTGCGGGGCACGACGGCGGCGGAGCGCATCGGCGTCATCGACACCAACCCGAGCTGACCGCAGGTCGTCCGTGACCGCCCGAAGGCCCGTCCCCGGAAAGGGACGGGCCTTCAGGCGTGAATTCGCCGCATGTCACTCGCCGCATGTCATTCGGCGCATGACATCTGTCATGCGGCACCGAGGACGCCCGACACTGCCCCCGCCCCGGTCCCCCGGGCGACGATCGGGGCATGACGACGAAGACAGCACCCCCGGGGTCGACCACAGCACCCGTGGTCGGCTTCGACCGCGTGAGCAAGGCCTACGGCGAGGTACGCGCCGTGGACGGGCTGACCCTGGAGCTGCACCCCGGGGAGACCGTGGCGCTCCTCGGGCCCAACGGGGCCGGCAAGTCCACCACCCTCGACCTGCTGCTCGGCCTCAAGCAGGCAGACGGCGGCACGGTCAGCGTCTTCGGCACCAGCCCGCGCGAGGCGATCGTCGCCGGACGGGTCGGCGCCATGCTCCAGAGCGGCGGCCTGATGGACGAGGTCACCGTCGGCGAACTGGTCGGCCTCGCCTGCGCCCTGCACCCCAAGCCGTACCAGGCCTCCGACGTACTCGCCCGCGCCGGCATCGCCCAGATCGCCTCCCGCAAGGTCAACAAGCTCTCCGGCGGCCAGGCCCAGCGCGTCCGCTTCGCCCTCGCCACGGCCGGCGACAGCGATCTGATCGTCCTTGACGAGCCCACCACCGGCATGGACGTCACCACCCGCCAGGGCTTCTGGGCCACCATGCGGGAGCAGGCCGACCAGGGGCGGACCGTTCTGTTCGCGACGCACTACCTGGAAGAGGCCGACGCCATCGCCGACCGCGTCCTGGTCCTGCACCGGGGCCGGCTGCTGGCCGACGGCACCGCCGCCGAGATCAAGGCGAAGGCCGGCGCCCGCCGGGTCTCCTTCGACCTGGAGGGCGACATCGACGAGCCCGCGCTGCGCGGCCTGCCCTTCCTCACCACGTTCGACGTCTCCGGCCAGACGGTCCGCATCCAGTCCTCCGACGCCGACGCCACCGTCCACGCGCTCTACGGCCTCGGCCTCTACCCCCGCAACCTCGAAGTCGCCGGGCTCGGTCTGGAGCAGGCCTTCGTCGCCATCACCGCCGCCGAGGAGGCGAAGAGCAAGTGAACAGCCTGATCAAGCTGGAGCTCGCGCGCGCCCTGCGCAACCGCAAGTTCCTGTTCTTCTCGGTGATCTACCCGTCGGTCCTGTTCCTGCTGATCGCGGGCAGCGCCGACGCCACCACCGAGGTCGACGGCACCGGCCTGACCCTCCCGACGTACATGATGGTCTCGATGGCCTCCTTCGGCGCCCTCACCGCCGTCCTGATGGGCAACAGCGAGCGCATCGCCAAGGAGCGCGAGAGCGGCTGGGTGCGCCAGCTCCGGCTGACCACGCTGCCGGGCCGCGGATACGTCCTGGCGAAGACCGCGAGCGCGGCCGTCGTCAGCCTCCCGTCGATCGTCGTCGTCTTCGCCGTCGCCGCGGCCGTGAAGGGCGTACGGCTGGATGCCTGGCAGTGGTTGGCGCTGACGGGCGCGATCTGGGCCGGCAGCCTCGTCTTCGCCGCCCTGGGCGTCGCGATCGGCTACCTCGCGAGCGGGGACGCGGTCCGCCCCATCACGATGATCACCTACTTCGGGCTGTCGATCCTCGGCGGCCTGTGGATGCCGACGACGACCTTCCCCCAGTGGCTGCAGGACATAGCCAAGTGGGTGCCCACCCACGCGTACGCTGCCCTGGGGCAGGCGATCGAACAGAGCCGGGCCCCGCACGCCAAGGACATCGCCATCCTGGCCGTCTTCTTCGCCCTGTTCACGGGCGGCGCGGCCTGGCTGTACCGGAAGGACACGCTGAAGGCGTGAGTGCCATGACGGACGACCCGCTGTCGGAGGAAGCCCGCCAGGGACCCTCGATCCTGCTGGGCCAGGCGGCCCGCACCCGGCGCGAGCTGTGGCGGCGCAAGGCGCTGTGGATCGGCGTCTGGCTGGTGTTCCTCAGCTCACCGGTCCACGATCTCGTCTCCGGCGGGCACACCACCGCCGGCACGGTCGCCGGCTGGACGGGCCTGGCGGTGTTCGTCGCCCTCTACCTCTCGCTCCTCTTCCGCGACATGGGGGCGACGCCCTACCCGTCGAAGGTCGTCCACGGCCTCATCGGCGCGATGGCGGTGCTCGCCGTCGTCCTGTCCCTCACGCTCGGCTCCGCCTGGCTCGGCCTGTTCTGCTACGTCTCCGTCGCCAGCGGGATCGCGCTGCCGCTGCGGATGGCGTTCTGGGCGATCCCCGGCACGGGCGCGCTGCTCATGCTCGTCGGACTGCGCACCGACATCGAGGAGGCCGCCAACCTCCTCGTCCTGGTCCTCCTCATCGGCTTCGCGATGACGGGCGTCAGCCAACTGGTCCGTACGACGGTCGAGTTGCGCAAGGCACGCGCCACCGTCGCCCAACTCGCCGCCAACGAGGAGCGGTTGCGCCTGGCCCGCGATCTGCACGACCTGCTCGGCCACTCCCTCTCCCTGATCACCCTCAAGAGCGAGCTGGCCGGCCGGATGCTCCCCGACCACCCCGAGAAGGCCGCCCAGCAGGTCGCCGACATCGAACAGGTCAGCCGCCAGGCCCTGGTCGACGTCCGGGAGGCCGTCACCGGCTACCGCCGCCCCCGCCTCGCCGCCGAACTCGCCGGCACCCAGGTCGCCCTCACGGCGGCGGGCATCACCGCCGTGACCCCCGCCGAACCCGACCTCGACGGTGTCCCCGAGGAGAGCGAGTCCGCGCTCGCCTGGGCCCTGCGCGAGGCCGTCACCAACGTCGTACGGCACAGCGGCGCCACCCGCTGCACGGTGGAGGTCGTCCGCCGCCAGACCCTCGACGGCCCCCGCCTCGAACTCTGCGTCGAGGACGACGGCTCCGGCGGTTCCGGCAAGGGCCCCGGGAACGGCCTCACCGGCCTCACCGAACGCCTGGAGAAGGCGGGCGGCACCCTGGAGGCGGGCCGCGTCAAACGCGGCTTCCGGCTGACCGCCCGCGTCCCGGCGGGCACCGCCGCGGACGTAGGATCCCGCCCATGAGTGACGGCACGATCAAGGTCCTGCTGGCGGAGGACCAGTCGATGGTCCGCGAGGCACTGGCGGCCCTCCTCGGCCTGGAGGACGACATCGAGGTGGTCGCCCAGGCGGCCCGCGGCGACGAGGTCCTCGCGGCCGCCCGCGCCCACGACGTCGACGTGGCCCTCCTCGACATCGAGATGCCCGGCTGCACCGGCATCGAGGCGGCGGCCCTGCTCCACCAGGAGTTCCCGCGCCTGAAACTGGTCGTCCTCACGACCTTCGGCCGCCCCGGCTACCTCCGCAGCGCCATGGAGGCGGGCGCCGACGCCTTCCTGGTGAAGGACGCCCCGGCCGCCCAACTCGCCCAGGCGGTACGCAAGGTACTGGCGGGGGAGCGCGTCATCGACCCCACCCTCGCGGCGGCGGCCCTCGCGGAGGGCGCCAACCCCCTGACGGACCGCGAGAGGGAGATCCTCCGCGCGGCGGCCGACGGCTCCACGAACGCCGAACTGGCCGCGGAACTCCACCTGTCCCAAGGGACGGTCCGCAACTACCTCTCGACGGCGATCCAGAAACTGGCGGCGAGGAACAGGGCGGAGGCGGTACGGATAGCGAGGGAGAAGGGCTGGCTCTGAAAGAAGCGCAAGGGGAGCCCACCCAGGGGCGCGGGGAACTGCGCGACCAGCCACGACGCACCCGCACAGCGCACCCGCACCCGCACCCGCCCCGCAACCGTCAGTTCAACATGGAGCGCGCCGCATGAGCCTCCCGCCGCACCTTCGCCGCCGCAGGCTCGTCCACCACCTCCACCAACGACGCGTACTCCTCCAACTCCGCCGCCCCGCCCAGGAAATCCCCCCGCTGCACCAGCAACGTCCCCTTCTCGTACCGCAGCCGAGCCGGATGAGAGGGCACCAGCAGCGACAACTCCACCGCCCACAGCCCCACATCCGACCGCTCGGGCCGGGCCGCCGCCCACGACCGGATGTTGTTCAGGATCCGCACCACCACCGACAACGGCTCCGCGGGCACCAGCATCGACGGCTCCAGCCGCGCCGCACCCGCCCCGGCCACAAGCAGCTCCGCGTCGCCGCCCGACAGCACCCGGCCCCCGTCGAACGGATCGGCCAGCACCTGCCGTTCGAGATCCTCCGGCGGCCCGAACCCCACCACGAAGTGTCCCGGCAGCGCGACCCCGTACACCGGCGCCCCCGCCCGTCGCGCGACCTCCACCCACACCACCGACAGCAGGATCGGCAGCCCGCGCCGCCGCAGCAGCACCTGGTGCAGCAGCGAGGACTCCAGGCGCTGATAGTCCGCGCCGGAGCCCCGGAACCCGTACCGCCCGCCCAGCAGCTCCTCCAGCGCCAGCGCCCACGCCCGCGCCCCGCCCGGCCGGAAGGGCACCTCCCCGGCCAGCCGGTCGAGCTCCATCTGCGCCGCGTCCACGCCGGCCTCGTCCAGTTCCGGGTCCGCCGCCGCGCCGATCAGCAGACACAGGGCCGCCAGATCGGGCCGCTCGGCCCGCGCCTCCTCGGCGAACAGCCGCCGCACCTCGGCGGGGTCGTACGCGCTCACGACGGCTCCCGGTAGTGGTGGTAGGCGTGATGCGCCGAGAACCCCATCCCGGCGTACAGCCTGCGCGCCCCCGCGTTCTCCTCCTCCACCTGGAGCCAGGCGGCCGAGGCGCCCTCGTCAAGGGCCCGCCGGGCCAGCGCGGCCATCACGAGCGTGGCGAGACCCTTGCGGCGCTGTTCCGGATCCACCTCGACGGCGCCGAACCCGGCCCACCGCCCGTCCACGACACACCGCCCGATGGCGGCGGGCGCACCCCCGGCCGGACCGGGTATCGACGCGAACCACACCGACGGCCCGCTCCCCAGCACGCTCAGAGCCACCTCGCTCACCCCCTTGCGCTGGTACCGGGCCAGCCACGCCTCGTCGGCCTCCCTGCCCAGCACCACACCCTCAGCGTCCGCCCGGTCGGCGACCGGCGCCAGCGCCCCGGTCCACAGCTCGGCGGTCACCTCGCGCACCCACCCGCGCCGCTCCAGCTCCGCGCAGAGCAGCTCCTGGGTCCCCTCGGCGCCCGTCGCCGTCTGCACATAGGCGGGCAGACCGCGCTCGCCGTACCAGCGTCGTACGGCGTCCAGGGCCCCGTCGAGCGGCAGGCCGGGGTCGCCGAGCGGCAGCACGGAGTTGGCGCGGCGGGTGAACCCGGAGGCGGCCCGCAGCTCCCACGCGCCGAGCCGCTCGCTCTCCACCGGCCGCCAGGCGCGCGAGGCGGCGCGGGCGAGTTCCTCGTACGTGGCGGAGGGACCCCGGCGGCGGGCCGGGGCGGCGGGGACGACCTTCCCGGCGACCAGCGAGGACGCGTCAATCCGGACGACCTCCCCGCTCTTCCGTGTGATCACGAGCACACCCTTGTCCCATGATGTGAGAACACCCACCGTGTCGGTGAATTTCCCCTCCGTCACCCCAGGGTCGCCCAACCGCCGTACAGAGACGCGTTTGCCCACGTCAGCAGCGGTGATACGGACCTCGAGGCGTCCGTAGGCCGAGATTTCCACTGGTCGGTTCACCCCTCCTGTTCGGATCATGCCCAAGAACGGAGATACTAGGGGCGGGCATCGACGACGCCGCGCTCCCGCGCGCCAGGCGGCAGGGCCTGAGCAGGCCCGCCAGCGCCCTATCGAGGAGGAACGACAGCGTGACCTACGTCATCGCGCAGCCTTGTGTCGACGTGAAGGACAAGGCGTGCATCGAGGAGTGCCCGGTCGACTGCATCTACGAGGGCTCCAGGTCCTTGTACATCCACCCGGACGAATGCGTCGACTGTGGTGCCTGTGAGCCGGTCTGCCCGGTCGAGGCGATCTTCTACGAGGACGACACTCCGGAGGAGTGGAAGGACTACTACAAGGCGAACGTCGAGTTCTTCGACGAGCTCGGCTCGCCCGGCGGCGCCAGCAAGCTGGGTCTGATCGAACGCGACCACCCCTTCATCGCCGCGCTGCCGCCGCAGGCCGAGTAACCGCGAAGCGGCCCGCACCACACGCGCCGCCTCGGTCCCGTACGGCCTGATGAGCCCCTGCTGGGCTCTGTCGGCCGTACGGGACCGAGGCGTTTGCCGTCCGTACGGGAGTCCGTACGAGAAAGTGAGCCAGAACCCGTGTCCGCAGTCTCCGACCGCCTGCCCACGTTCCCCTGGGACAAGCTGGAGCCGTACAAGAAGACGGCCGCCTCGCATCCGGACGGCATCGTCGACCTCTCCGTCGGCACGCCGGTCGACCCGGTCCCCGACCTGATCCAGAAGGCCCTGATCGACGCGGCGGACTCGCCGGGCTACCCGACCGTCTGGGGCACCCCGGCGCTGCGGGACGCGATCACCGGCTGGGTGGAGCGGCGGCTGGGCGCCCGTGAGGTCACCCACCGGCACGTCCTGCCGATCGTCGGCTCCAAGGAACTCGTCGCCTGGCTGCCGACCCAGCTCGGCCTCGGCCCCGGCGACCGGGTCGCGTACCCGCGCCTCGCCTACCCGACGTACGAGGTCGGCGCCCGCCTCGCCCGTGCCGCGTACGAGGTCTACGACGACCCCACCGCACTCGACCCGAACGGCCTGAAGCTCCTCTGGCTGAACTCCCCGTCGAACCCCACCGGCAAGGTCCTCTCCGCGCAGGAGCTGACCCGGATCGTCGCCTGGGCCCGTGAGCACGGCGTCCTGCTCTTCTCCGACGAGTGCTACCTCGAACTGGGCTGGGAGGCCGACCCCGTCTCGGTGCTGCACCCGGACGTGAACGGCGGGTCGTACGACGGCATCGTCGCGGTCCACTCGCTCTCCAAGCGCTCGAACCTCGCGGGCTACCGTGCCGCCTTCCTGGCCGGCGACCCCGCGGTCCTCGCCCCGCTGCTGGAGATCCGCAAGCACGGCGGCATGATGACCTCGGCGCCCACCCAGGCGGCGGTCGTGGCGGCCCTCGGCGACGACACCCACGTCCATGAGCAGCGCGCCCGCTACGCGGCCCGCCGCACCCTGCTGCGCGACGCCCTGGTGGCCCACGGCTTCCGCATCGAGCACAGCGAGGCCAGCCTCTACCTCTGGGCCACCCGCGACGAGTCCTGCTGGGCCACGGTCGCCCGTCTCGCCGACCGGGGCATCCTGGTCGCCCCCGGCGACTTCTACGGCGAGGCGGGCGCCACCTTCGTCCGCGTGGCCCTGACGGCGACGGACGAACGGATCGCCGCCGCGGTGTCCCGCCTGACGGCGGACTAGCACAAGGAAACGGAACGGGGTCCAGGGAAAACCCCTGGACCCCGCCGCACTCACCGGCTCGAGAAACCCGGCGTCAGCCGAGCGGCAGGCCCTTCACCGTGCCGCCGCCCGGCAGCCCGCCCTTGGTGAGCGCGTCCGTCGGCAGCCCGCCCTTGGTCGCGGACTTGGCGGTGTCCCCGAGGACACCCCCGGCGGACCCGGCGGTCTCACCGGCCACCTTCTGCACCGCGGGCGTCGCCTTCTTCACGGCCTTGCCGCCGGCCTTGCCCGCGCCCGGCACGGCCTTCTCCACGGCCTTGCCGCCCGCTTCGCCCGCGACCCCGGTCGCGCTGCGGGTCGCACCGTCGAGCGTCTTGCCGACGGTCGCCCCGTCCAGGGCGGTCAGCCCGCCGAGGTCCGGGGTGGCGGGCAGGGTGGAGGGGGCAGCGCTCGCGGCGCCGGCCGCACCGACCCCGGCGGCCGCTCCCGCAGCGACGAGCAGCGCGGCACGGGCGATCCTGCGGGTCAGGGGGAGGGACATGGTGCTCCTTCGACGGGAGAGAACAGAGAACGCTGTGACTACCGCTCGAAGCCGCCGAAGGTTGCGCACGCCCGATGCAAAGAGTTGGCAATGCGTCGCATTATCGGGCCGTGGACAAAAGCGGGCGAAAAGTACCCGATAAGCACCCGATGTGAAAGTCCGCCGAACGCCCGGAGTCCAGCGCCCCCAACGATTCCGCCCATCCGTCGGGGACGGCGAGGAAAACCGGGTGCCGGGCCGGTCCGCGGCCCCGCACCCCACCCGCCCGGGTGAAGACCCGTACTACTGCCCGGTCACGATCCGCACACTGCCCGTGCCGCCGCCCGACCCCGCCGCCCCGGCCGCCTCCGTGCTGCCCGACCCCGTGGCCCGCCACTGGCTGTCGGTGTTCCCGGCGGTCCACTCCCGGCCCCCGTACGACACCTGCCGGATGTGCAGCGCCGAGGCGTTCGCTACGGCCCAGTGCGCCAGCTGCCAGCCCCGCTCGCGCACGGCGCGCCCGGCGGAGGTCTCCCGGGACACGGGCAGGGTCACCGTCCGTCCGTCGGTCTCGGCGGCGGGCACGGTGCTTTCGGCCGAGGCGGACGCCTTGCCGTCCCCGTCGCCGTTCCCGTTCCCGTCCTCCTGCGCCTTCGCTTCCTCCAGCGCGTCCCGCCCGAAGTCCCGCGAGAGCGCCGCGCGCACCGCCTCCGGGCCGGTGACCGCCGCCGCGGCGGTCGCCGTACCGGAGCCCAGGCGTCCGTCGCAGGTCAGCGTGGCCGCCGAGGTCCCGGTGAGCGCGGCGGCCAGCATCACGGCGTCCTCCTCGTGCTTGGCGTACGCCTCCGGGTAGCCGCTGCGCTGCACCTTCTGCGCGGCGACGGTGAGCGGGAGTTCGGTGTAGTCGGGCACCTTGGCCAGGTGCTCGTAGAAGATGCTCGCCGCGTACGCCGGGTCCGTGACCTGCTTCTCGGTGCCCCAGCCCTGCGAGGGCCGCTGCTGGAACAGACCGAGCGAGTCCCGGTCGCCGTGGGCGAGGTTGCGCAGCCCCGACTCCTGGATCGCGGTCGCCAGCGCGATGGCCACGGCCCGCTCGGGCATCTCCCGGTTGGTGCCGACGGCCGCGATCGTCGCCGCGTTCACCGCCTGCTCGGGCGTGAACTCGTACCGCGCCTTGCCGTCCCCCGTGCCGGAGACGACTCTGCACCCGGGATCGTCGGCCCCACCGGTGACGTACTGGACCACGACATAGCCCGCGACGGCTGACAGGACCACGCAGGACGCACCGATCCTCAGGAGGCGGCGGCCGCGACGCTTGGGGGAGGGGGACAGCTCTGGCACGCGTACAAGGTACTGGAGAGTACGGATACGGAGGAGACTGGTGTTCAGCCGGTGAAGAGCGGTATGCGGATCTGGCGCGTTAGGGTCGACGCCATGGCCGACACCCCCCTTGATCTCACGCTGGACGCCGCCGCCCTGACCGCGCAGCTCGTCGACTTCCCCTCCGAGAGCGGCACCGAGAAGCCCCTCGCGGACGCGATCGAGGCCGCCCTGCGCGCGCTGCCGCACCTCACGGTGGACCGGCTCGGCAACAACGTGATCGCCCGGACCGACCTGGGCCGTCCGGAGCGGGTGATCCTCGCCGGCCACATCGACACCGTGCCGATCGCCGGCAACGTCCCCTCGCGCCTCGACGAGGACGGGGTCCTGTGGGGTTGCGGCACCTGCGACATGAAGGCCGGCGTCGCCGTCCAGCTGCGGATCGCGGCCACCGTCCCGGCCCCCAACCGCGACCTGACCTTCGTCTTCTACGACAACGAGGAGGTCGCCGCCGACCTCAACGGCCTCAAGCATGTCGCCGAGGCCCGTCCGGAGTGGCTCGTCGGCGACTTCGCCGTCCTGCTGGAGCCCTCCGACGGCCAGGTCGAGGGCGGCTGCCAGGGCACCCTGCGGGTGCTGCTGAAGACCTCCGGCGAGCGGGCCCACTCGGCGCGCGGCTGGATGGGCTCCAACGCGATCCACGCCGCCGCCCCCATCCTGGCCCGCCTCGCGGAGTACCGGCCGCGGTGGCCCGTCATCGACGGCCTGGAGTACCGCGAGGGCCTGAACGCGGTCGGCGTCCAGGGCGGGGTCGCGGGCAACGTCATCCCCGACGAGTGCGTGGTCACCGTCAACTTCCGCTACGCGCCGGACCGCACCGGCGAGGAGGCGATCGCCCACGTCAGGGAGGTGTTCGCGGACTGCGGCGTCACGGAGTTCGTCGTCGACGACCACAGCCCCGGCGCCCTGCCCGGCCTCTCCCACCCCGCGGCGGCCGCCTTCATCGAGGCCGTGGGCGGCACCCCGATGCCCAAATACGGCTGGACCGACGTCAGCCGCTTCTCGTCGCTCGGCGTCCCCGCGGTCAACTACGGCCCCGGCAATCCGCACCTGGCCCACAAGCGCGACGAACGCGTCGAGGTGGCGAAGGTCCTGGCGGGGGAGGAGCGCCTGCGGGACTGGCTCGTCGGCTGACCCCGGACGCCCGCCCGCACGTGCCCGACACCGGGCGCTTTGTGCCGGACACGCCGACGTCCCCCGTCCGTAACCCGGGTGGATCTACGCTGGCACGGAAAGACCTGCAAGCGGAGGGAGCGCACATGGCTACCGGAAACCCCGAGGGGAAGAAGCAGCCGCCGGACGAGCAGCGGCTGGGGCCGGTCCTCCGACGGCGGGGTCAGGTCACGGCGAGCACCACCGACCAGCGGCTGCTCGACGCGGGAGGCCCCTCGGACTGGGTCCACACGGACCCCTGGCGCGTCCTGCGCATCCAGTCGGAGTTCATCGAGGGCTTCGGCACCCTGGCCGAACTGCCCCCGGCGATCAGTGTGTTCGGCTCCGCCCGGACGCCCGCCGACTCCCCGGAGTACGAGGCGGGCGTCCGCCTCGGCCGCGCCCTCGTCGACGCCGGCTGGGCGGTGATCACCGGCGGCGGCCCCGGCGCGATGGAGGCGGCGAACAAGGGCGCCTGCGAGGCGGGCGGCACCTCGGTCGGCCTCGGCATCGAGCTCCCCTTCGAGCAGGGCCTCAACCCCTACGTCGACATCGGCCTCAACTTCCGCTACTTCTTCGTCCGCAAGATGATGTTCGTGAAGTACGCGCAGGGCTTCGTGGTCCTGCCCGGCGGACTCGGCACCCTGGACGAGCTCTTCGAGGCCCTCACCCTCGTCCAGACCCAGAAGGTGACCCGCTTCCCGATCGTCCTCTTCGGCACGGAGTACTGGGGCGGACTCGTCGACTGGCTCAAGAACACCCTGGTCGCCCAGGGCAAGGCGGCCGAGAAGGACCTGCTCCTCTTCCACGTCACGGACGACGTGGACGAGGCGGTCGCCCTGGTGTCGAAGGAAGCGGCCCGCGACTGACCGCTCAGCGGTTCAGGCGAGTCCTCGTCGGGCCACCGCCGGTGGGCGGTGGCCCGCGAGGGACGCCACCATGTCCAGCACCTGCCGGGTCTCCGCCACCTCGTGCACCCGGTACACCTGCGCGCCGAGCCACGCCGACACGGCGGTCGTCGCCAGCGTGCCCAGCACCCGCTCCTTCACCGGCCGGTCCAGCGTCTCCCCGACGAAGTCCTTGTTGGACAGCGACACCAGCACCGGCCAGCCCGTCTCCACCATCTCCGGCAGCCGCCGTGTCGCCTCCAGGCTGTGCCGGGTGTTCTTCCCGAAGTCGTGCCCGGGGTCGATCATGATCGACTCCCTCGGCACCCCCAGTTCGGCGGCCCGTTCCGCCAGCCCCACGGTCACCCGCAGAATGTCGGCCATGACGTCGTCGTACGTCACCCGGTGCGGCCGTGTCCTCGGCTCCGCGCCGCCCGCGTGGGTGCACACCAGCCCCGCCCCGTACCGCGCGGCGACCTCCGCCAGCCCGGGATCCACCCCGCCCCACGCGTCGTTCAGCAGATCCGCGCCCGCCTCGCAGACCGCCTCGCCGACCTCGGCCCGCCAGGTGTCCACGCTGATGATCACGTCAGGGAAGCGCCGTCGTACCTCCGCCACGAACCCGACCGTGCGCCGCGCCTCCTCCTCGGCGGTCACCTCGTCGCCGGGTCCGGCCTTCACCCCGCCGATGTCGACGATGGCGGCGCCCTCGGCCACGGCCTGCTCCACCCGGGCGAGCGCCGGCTCGTCCCGGAAGGTGGCCCCCTGGTCGTAGAAGGAGTCAGGGGTCCGGTTCACGATCGCCATGATCACCGGCTCGTGGGCCCCGAATTCCCGCCTGCCCAGCCTGAGCATCGCCTGTGACCTCTCCTAGTGCCTGCCGCGCATCCGCCGCCTGTGACCCTAACCGCCGGGCTCGCATGGCACGATCGGACCCACACACATCCGAGATCGAGCACACCGAGCGTGGGGACCCACCGATGGTTATGTTCTTGTTCCTGGTCATCGCGCTCGCCGTCGTGGTCGCCGCGGTGACACTCGCCGTGGTGGGCGGCGGTGAGGGCACCGGCCCGCTGCCCGAGGTGGCCCCCGAGCGCCTGCACGACCCGCTGCCCCCGGACCGTCCGCTCGACCGGTCCGACGTCGACCGGCTCCGCTTCCCGCTCACCCTCCGCGGCTACCGCATGGAGGACGTCGACGACGCCCTGAACCGGGTCGCCGCCGAGCTCGCCGAGCGCGACGCCCGGATCGCCGTCCTGGAGACCGCCCTCGCGGGTGCCCAGCCCCCGGCGCGGCCCCATGTCTCCTTCGAGAAGCCCGCGCCGGAGGACGAACAGTGAGCGACGGCGCCGCCCTCGCCGGCCCCGACGGCGCCCTGCGCTGCCCCTGGGCCCTGTCCACGCCCGACTACATCACGTACCACGACGAGGAGTGGGGCCGCCCGGTCCACGGCGACGACGCCCTCTTCGAGCGCCTCAGCCTGGAGGCCTTCCAGTCCGGCCTGTCCTGGATCACGATCCTGCGCCGCCGCGAGGGCTTCCGCGCCGCGTTCGCCGACTTCAAGATCGCCTCGGTGGCCGCCTTCACCGACGAGGACCGCGAACGCCTGCTCGCCGACGCCGGCATCATCCGCAACCGGGCCAAGATCGACGCGACCCTGGCCAACGCCCGCGTGCTCCTGGACTGGACCCCGGGCGCCCTGGACGAACTGATCTGGTCCCACGCCCCGACGCGGACCGAGGCCCCGAAGACCCTGTCGGACGTCCCGGCGGTCACGGACGAGTCGACGGCCCTGTCGAAGGCCCTCAAGAAGAAGGGCCTCCGCTTCGTGGGCCCGACGACGGCCTACGCGCTGATGCAGGCGTGCGGTTTGGTGAACGACCACTTGGAGACCTGCGTGAGCAGAAGCGCCCCTTAGGGGCGCGGGGAACTGCGCGACCAGCCACAGCGCACCCGCACCCGCCACGTGACCTCAGCGCCCCAGATACTGAGGCGTCTCCTTCTTCACGAACGCCGAAACCGCAATCGTGTGGTCCTCGGACGCACCGGCCCGAGCCTGCAACTCGTCCTCCTTCTCCAGCGTCTCGGAGAGCGAGTGCGAGAACCCGAACGCAACGGCCTCCTTGAGTGCCGCGTAGGCCACGGTCGGCCCTGAAGCCAACGCCCGCGCCACCTTCTCGCCCTCGGCACGCAGATCGGCGGAGGGGACCACCCGGTTCGCGATCCCCAGCTCGTACGCCTCCTGCGCCGGGATGTTCCGCGGGAACAGCAGCAGATCGGCGGCCCGCCCCGGCCCGACCACCCGCGGCAGCGTCCAGGAGACACCGGAGTCGGCGGTCAGCGCGACCTTCGCGAACGAGGTGTTGAAGGACGCCGTGTCGGCGACGACGCGGTAGTCCGCCGCCAGCGCGAACCCGAAGCCCGCGCCCGCCGCGACCCCGTTCACCGCGGCGACGACCGGCTTCGCCGCCTCCGTCAGCGCCCGCACGATCGGGTTGTAGTGCTCCTTGACCGTGCTCATGACGTGCCCCGACCCCTCGGCCAGCAGCCCGATGTGCTCCTTGAGGTCCTGGCCGACGCAGAAGGCCCGGTCCCCGGCGGCGGTCAGCAGCACCGCCCGCACCCCGGTGTCGTCCGCCGCCGCGCGCGCCGCGTCCCGCAGGGCGACCTTGGCCGCCACGTTCAGCGCGTTCATCGCCTCGGGGCGGTTCAGCGTGATCGTCGCGAGCCCGTCGCTCACCTCGTAGAGCACGGTGTCGGCCATGTCGTATCCCCTTATGCGTGTCGGCTCGTGTGTCTGCTTGTGTGTCCGCTAGGTCACCAGAGAACAGCATGGCGTCCGAGGACCGGACGTGACGTGTGACCTGCGTCAAAGAATTCGACCCGGTTCACGGACCCGGGGTGTCCGTGCGGCGGCGCAGTATCGCAGCCACATCGCCGAATTGGGTGGTTTTGCTCGCGCGCGTTGCCCAAGCGATGCCTACTGATGTTGGTCATCGGGTCCTGAGATGCGGGATAATGGCCGGGAAGCAATGTGTTCGATGCCGGTGTCGCGTGTCCCACCTGGATCGCGCGTGCCCTGCCAGGGCCGTCGGCTTTTGACGTGAGCTGGTTTCAGGAAGGGGAACGAGCATGGCGGCCATGAAGCCGCGGACGGGCGATGGCCCGCTCGAGGTGACCAAGGAGGGGCGGGGCATCGTCATGCGCGTTCCGCTCGAAGGCGGCGGTCGGCTCGTCGTCGAGCTGACGCCCGACGAGGCCGACGCGCTCGGCGACGCCCTCAAGAAGGTCGTCGGCTGACGCGCAAGCGACCATACCCTTTCAGTCGCCCCGGCATCCCCTTGGGTGCCGGGGCCGCTGTCTCTCCGAGGCTGCCTCGCCCGTACGGCCCAGTGCTCAGCGCTTGACCGCGCACAGCAGCCCGTCGCCCACGGGCAGCAGGGACGGCACCAGCTCCTGGCTCTCGCGCACCGCCCGCAGCAGCTCCCGGACCCTTATGACCTCCGTGGGCTGCGGGCCCGAGTCGACCGTGCGGCCGTTGGCGAAGACCCCCTCGAAGACCACGAGCCCGCCCGGGCGCAGCAGACGCAACGATTCGGCGAGATAGTCGAGGAACTCCAGCCGGTCGCCGTCGCAGAAGACCAGGTCGTAGCCGGCGTCCGCGAGCCGGGGCAGCACGTCGAGTGCGCGGCCGGGGATGAACCGGGCCCGGTTGCTGGCGAAGCCGCAGGCACGGAAGGCCTGCCGGGCGAACTGCTGGTGCTCCGGCTCGGGGTCGACCGTGGTCAGGACCCCGTCGGGACGCATGCCGTACAGCAGGTGGATCCCGGAGACGCCGGTGCCGGTACCGATCTCCGCGACCGCCTTGGCGTCCACGGTGGCGGCGAGCAGCCGCAGCGCGGCGCCGGTGCTGGGCGACACCGAGCGCAGCCCTGCCTCGCGGGCCCGGTCACGGGCCCAGCGCAGCGCGTCGTCCTCGGCGGCATAGGCGTCGGCGAACGCCCAGCTTGCCTGCCGGTTGCCGGTAATGACCCTCTCCTGTCCCCGCTGGTTGCCTCGGCGTGACTGTATCCGTTGGTGCCGGGAACCCGCAGATGGGACCAGGCGTTTGAAGGGGTGGGAACGAGGAGCGGGGGACACAGTTGGATCACGACGAGGGACGAGACGTCGAGCAAGTGCTGACGCAGCCGTATGAGCCGTATCAGCACAGATCAAATTCTCGTAAAACCGCTTATCCGGAGCTAACGGGCGAGGTGGCTATGGTAGGGGCTCCACTGGACACCACCAGAGCCGACAGGGGAGGTGCGGCTGCGCCTGTGGATCGGGGAGGAGTGCTGCGGCGCTTTCTCGGATCGGCGGGCAGGCCGAAATCCGTGAACGACACCGCTGACCACCGTCACGCCGGCGACTACGCCCAGACCGCGACCTTCTCCACCGACGCGGACGGGCAGGCGTGGACTCCGCCCACCTGGGAGGAGATCGTCAGCATGCACAGCGGCCGGGTCTACCGGCTCGCCTACCGTCTGACCGGCAACCAGCACGACGCCGAGGACCTCACGCAGGAGGTCTTCGTCCGCGTCTTCCGCTCCCTGTCGACCTACACCCCCGGCACCTTCGAGGGCTGGCTGCACCGCATCACCACCAACCTGTTCCTGGACATGGTCCGCCGCAAGCAGCGCATCCGCTTCGACGCGCTCGGCGAGGACGCGGCCGAGCGGCTGGCCAGCAAGGAGCCCACCCCGCAGCAGGTCTTCAACGACGCCCACTTCGACGCGGACGTCCAGCAGGCCCTCGACACCCTCGCGCCCGAGTTCCGCGCCGCGGTCGTCCTGTGCGACATCGAAGGACTGTCGTACGAGGAGATCGCCGCCACCCTCGGCGTCAAGCTGGGCACGGTCCGCTCGCGGATCCACCGCGGCCGCTCGCAGCTGCGCAAGGCCCTCGCCCACCGCTCCCCGAAGGCGCGCGCCGAGCGCCGCTCCTTCGTGTCCCGGGTGCCCGCTCTGGGAGGAGGGGGCGCGACCGCGTGACCGGAACCCGACGTACCCCCGCAGAGGGGCTCCTCGCAGAACAGCATCTGGGAGACCGGCTCTCCGCCCTCGTGGACGGCGAACTCGGTCATGACACCCGTGAGCGCGTCCTCGCGCACGTGGCGACCTGCGCGAAGTGCAAGGCCGAGGTCGACGCCCAGCGCCGGCTGAAGAACGTCTTCGCGGAAGTAGCCCCGCCCGCCCCCTCCGAGAGCTTCCTGGCCCGTCTCCAGGGGCTCCCCGCAGGAGGTGACCCGGACGGCGGCGGTACGCCGCTGGGCAGGGGAGGCTTCGGTGACGGCGTCTTCGGGGTGAGCCGGGAGGAGCCGTTCTCCTTCGGCTATCTGCCCACGAGCGACCACGGCTCCGCGCTGGCACCCGCCGACCGCGGCTTCCGGATCCACCCCGTCGGCCGGGACGGCGAGCGCTCCCGCGGGATGCGCTTCGCCTTCGTCGCCGCCGGCGCGGTGTCGCTGGCCGCGATCGCCCTCGGCGGGATGAACACCGGCGCGCCGGTCGACACCGCCGCGGACGCGCGCGGCGGAAGCGGCGGGAGCAATGTGACACCGGCCCGCACGCCGGGCTCGGGCTCCGCCACGACCGAGAACCAGCGGCGCCGGGCCGCCGGACCGCTGCTCGCCCAGGGCGGCCAGCTCCTCGGCACCCCCGCGGCGCCGACGGAGGTCTCCGCCCCGCTGCTGCCCGGCGTGCCCTCCCCGGCCTCCGGTCACCTGGAGCAGACGGCCCTGCACCGGCTCACCACCCCGGTGATGGCCGGGGCGGCGGCCATGTCCCCGCTGATACGTCCGCTCGGTACGACCCCGCCGATCGCCGTGACCTCCTGGGCCACCGCCCCCGAGATCACCGGCCCCGGCCTGCTCGCGGGGCCCGCCCCCGACACCACGTCCGCCCCCGTCGCCTCCCCGCCCTCGCACGACCTGCGCTGAAGTCGGTCCCTGCGCCGGTCCGACGTGAACCTGGTTGAATCCAGGAGCCGGGGTTCACCCGGCCGTGACCGGGTCCGACGGTGGGGAGAGCATGGACGAGGGGACGGGGGCCTCCGGCGGCAGGGCCGAGGAGGCGGGTGCGGGCTCGGGGGACTACGAGTTGGACCTGCCCGTGAGCCGAGGGGACGCGGTCGAGGCCGGGGGCGCCGGTGACGTGGCTGCCGGGGAGCCGTCCGTGGAGGAGGCCGCCGTGATGCCGCCCTCCGAGGCGGCACCGTCGGGCCCCGTCCCGGCCGCCGACGAGCCTCCCAGGCCGCTGCACGACCCCGACCCCTACAGCACCCCGCCCTACGGCCACCCGGGCCCGTGGGCCCCGGCCCCACCGGTCCAGCACCCGGCGACCACACACGCCCAGACGCCCACCCCGGCACAGCCCGCGCCGGAGCCTGCCGTGCCGGAGCCTGCCGTGCCGCCGGCCCCCGCACCGGGAGGCCCCGCACCCGAGCCTGCTGTGGCCGCCCCGCAGGCTCCCCTCTCGGCTCCCGAAGGTTCCGCGCCCGACCCGGCCGTCCCCGCCGCACTCCCCACCCCCACCCCCTCCGACAACAATCCCTGGCACCGCTACGACCCCTGGGCCCCCGCGCCCGTCGGGCCGTTGCAGGAGAGCGGGGGCGGTGCGCTCAGCGAGGGGGAGCGGCGGCGGCAGGTGCGGCAGCGGCTCGTCTGGGGCGCGCTGGCGCTGGCGTTGGCCTCCGGGGTGCTCGGCGGGGTCGTGGGAGCCCAGCTGGAGCGCAACGGCGGGTTCGGCCGTGTGACGCTCCCGCAGGCGTCCGCGGAGCCCACCGGACGCGCCGCGGACAGCGTCGCGGGCATCGCGGCCCGTGCCCTGCCCAGTGTCGTCACCCTGCATGTCAGCGGCAGCGAGGAGTCCGGCACGGGCACCGGCTTCGTGCTCGACACCAGCGGCCACATCCTCACCAACAACCACGTCGTCGAGCCCGCCGGCGGCGACGGCGAGATAACCGTCGTCTTCAACGGCGGCCAGACCGCGAAGGCGGACGTCGTCGGCCGGGACAGCGGCTACGACCTCGCCGTGGTCAAGGTCAAGGGGGTCAGCGGCCTGCGGCCGCTCCCGCTCGGCAACTCCGACGGCGTCCAGGTCGGCGACCCGGTCGTCGCCATCGGCGCCCCCTTCGACCTGGAGGGCACCGTCACCTCCGGCATCATCAGCGCCAAGGAACGCCCCATCACGGCCGGCGGCGACAGCGGCGACGCGAGCGACGTGTCGTACGTCGACGCGTTGCAGACCGACGCCCCCATCAACCCCGGCAACTCCGGCGGCCCCCTGCTCGACGCCCGGGGCCGGGTCATCGGCATCAACTCCGCCATCCGCTCCGCGGCCGACGGCGCCGACTCCGGCACCGGCGAGGCCGGCTCGATCGGCCTCGGCTTCGCCATCCCCGTCAACCAGGGCAGACGCGTCGCCGAGGAGCTGATCAACACCGGTCACGCGACGCACCCGGTCATCGGTGTCACCCTCGACCTGGACTACGCCGGCGACGGCGCCCGGGTGAGCGCCAAGGGCGGCAGCGCCGGCGCCCCGGTCACCCCGGGCGGCCCCGGAGCGCTGGCCGGCATCAAGGCCGGGGACGTGATCACCGAGGTCGACGGCACCCGGGTCCACTCCGGCACCGAGCTGATCGTCAAGACCCGCGCCCACCGCCCCGGCGACCGCCTGGAGCTGACCGTCGAACGCGACGGCAGGGAACGTACGCTCTCCCTGGTCCTGGGATCGGCTGAGGGCGACTGAGCAGCAGGCTGTGCACAGGGATTGACAGAAACCTCACAGGCCGGACCCCGAAACCCCCTCCGACAAGGCAAACAACGCGGAAAACCGGCCGTGTGCACCCGGTCGGGCAGCGCGGGACAGTACCGGTCGGACAGGTGCGACAGGTACCGTGGACCCGGCCCGGACCACGGAAGACCTGACCTGACCGCCGAGGGCCGAGGACCGCGGACATCCCAAGGAGCTTCAGGTGTTCAATGACATAGGACCGCTCGAGCTGGTGACGATCGTCGTCCTGGCCGTGCTCGTCTTCGGTCCTGACAAGCTCCCGAAGGTCATCCAGGACGTGATGCGCACCGTCCGGAAGATCCGTGAGTTCTCCGAGAGCGCCAAGCACGACATCCGCGCCGAACTGGGGCCGGAGTTCAAGGACTTCGAGTTCGAGGATCTCAACCCCAAGACCTTCATCCGCAAGCAGCTCGACAACGACGAGCTGGGGCTGAAGGAGATCCGCAACGGCTTCGACATCAAGAAGGAGATGGCCGAGGTCACCGAGGCCGTCCACGGCCGTGACACGGACTCGTCTTCGTCCTCCTCTTCGTCGTCGTCCTCCTCGTCCTCCTCGTCCGGCGGGCGCATCGACATGACGAAGAAGCCCGAGGAGCCGGGCACGGACGACCGTCCGCCCTTCGACTTCGACGCCACGTGATCTTCGCCGCCTGACGGCCGCCTTCCCCGCTGTTCGTGACGGGGTGGCTATGCTGCCTGGTTGTTGTGCGGAGCGGACGAGTACGCCCGAAGGGGGGCGGGCCGGACCGTTCCGTCGAGAGCGAGGAGGCGTCCGGGCATGGAGACGACGAGTCGGGCAGTCGAACAGATGCCGGCCGCGGAGGGTGGACAGCAGGTCCCCTCCGCCCGGCACACCGTCGGCGGCTACCTGGAGGCGCCCTTCCCGTGGTACGGCCTCGACGAGGCCTTCACGGGGCCGCGCTGGCCGATGCAGGTGGGGACGGCGGCCGACGGGGCCGTCGAGCACGGTTCCATCGGACACGGTGACGAACCCTCCGTACGGCACGAGACGGCCGGGGAGGACCGGGGGAGATTCGCGGTCGTCGTGACCGTCGCCGCCCATCCGTCCCGCCGCAGCGCCGACGGCACGGGGCTGCTGGAGGCCACCTCGGTGTCCTCTGCGGCCTGGCTGGCCGGGGTGGGGCTGCTGTCCTTCACCTGGCCCGGGCAGATGGACCACAGTCTGCGGGACGACTGGCTGGACCAGCAGACGGAGACGGCGTGGGCGCTGGCGGACGATCTCGCCGGGCCGGAGTGGTCGAGCCTCTCCCTGCCGGTGGACGGGGTGCCCACGCCGTTCCACTACCGCGAGTCGGAGTTCGGGTGGGTGCTGGCCGGGTCCACCGAGCAGGGGGTGCACCTCGGGGCGTACGGCAGGGGAATGAGCGCTTATGGGCTCGGGTTCTCCGTGGTGAAGGACGTCGCCGAGTACGTGGTCTAGGCCGGAGGGGAACTGCGGGCCGTGTGTGGCTGGTCGCGCCCGCGCGGCGGAGCCGCATATCGATGCGGCCCCGCGCCCCTGCGTAAGTCGCGCTAGAACTTGTTCTTCGGGGTGATCCCCAAGGACAGTCCCGAAAGGCCCCTCTGCCGTCCCCCGAGCTTTCCGGCGATCGCCCGCAGAGCGGACCCCGCCGGGCTGGCCGGGTCCGTCAGGACCACCGGCTTGCCCTCGTCGCCGCCCTCGCGGAGGCGGACGTCGATCGGGATGGAGCCGAGGACGGGGACCGTGGCGCCCGTCGTGCGGGTCAGGCCGTCCGCGACGAGCTGACCGCCGCCCGTGCCGAAGACGTCGACCATCTCGCCGCAGTGCGGGCAGGGCAGGCCGGACATGTTCTCGACCACGCCGACGATCTTCTGGTGCGTCTGGACGGCGATCGCGCCCGCGCGCTCGGCCACCTCGGCCGCCGCCTGCTGCGGGGTCGTGACGACCAGGATCTCCGCGTTCGGGACGAGCTGCGCCACCGAGATCGCGATGTCGCCGGTGCCGGGCGGGAGGTCCAGGAGGAGGACGTCCAGGTCGCCCCAGTAGACGTCCGCGAGGAACTGCTGGAGCGCGCGGTGGAGCATCGGTCCGCGCCAGACGACCGGGGCGTTGCCGGGCGTGAACATGCCGATGGAGATGACCTTCACGCCGTGCGCCGACGGCGGCATGATCATGTTCTCGACCTGGGTCGGACGGCCGTCCGCGCCGAGCATGCGCGGCACGCTGTGGCCGTAGATGTCGGCGTCGACGACGCCCACCTTGAGACCGTCGGCCGCCATCGCCGCCGCCAGGTTCACCGTCACCGAGGACTTGCCGACGCCGCCCTTGCCGGACGCCACCGCGTAGACCCGGGTGAGGTTGCCGGGCTTGGCGAAGGGGACCTCGCGCTCGGTCTGCCCGCCGCGCAGGGCGTTCGCCAGCTCCTTGCGCTGCTCGTCGCTCATGACGTCGAGCGTGACGTCGACGCGGGTGACACCCTCGACCCCGGAGACCGCCTCGGTCACCCGCTGGGTGATCGTCTCGCGCATCGGGCAGCCGGAGACCGTCAGGTACACGGTGACCGCGACCGCTCCGTCCGCACCGATCTCCACCGACTTGACCATCCCCAGCTCGGTGATGGGTCGGTTGATCTCCGGGTCGTTCACCGTCGCCAGTGCCTCGCGCACCGCGTCTTCGCTAGCCATAAGGACGATGGTACGGCGCCCCCGGGGGACCGCGGCCAGCCCCTCAGCGGTCGTCTGCGTCACGTCCCGGCGACCGATCTGCCGGGAATACGACCCTGCCCTCCTGCCCGTCGTGTCCGGCGCGCAAGCCGTCCAGCTCCTTGAGCATGTCCTGGAGCTCGTTGCGGATCCAGTCGCGGGTGGCGACCTCGCCGAGGCCCATCCGCAGCGACGCGACCTCCCGGGTGAGGTACTCGGTGTCGGCGATCGACCGCTCGTTCTGCTTGCGGTCCTGCTCGAGGTTGACGCGGTCGCGGTCGTCCTGCCGGTTCTGCGCGAGCAGGATCAGCGGGGCCGCGTAGGACGCCTGGAGGGACAGCATCAGGGTGAGGAAGATGAAGGGGTAGTTGTCGAAGCGCAGGCCGTGCGGGGCGAAGACGTTCCACAGCACCCACATGATGATGACGACCGTCATCCAGACGATGAACCGCCCGGTGCCCAGGAAGCGCGCGATGCGCTCGGAGAGCCGGCCGAAGGCCTCCGGGTCCCACTCGGGCAGCAGCCGGCGCCGGGGCGGGCGTGGCTGGTCGAGCCGGGCACGCGGGCGGGTGGTCGCGGTCGCGCCGGAGGGGGTGCGCTCCCGCGCGTTCTCCCGCGTGCCGTCGCGCTCAGGAGCCATGGGGGACCACCCCCTCACCCGTCGTGTCGTCGGCCTCGTCGTTCAGGTGGAACTCCGTCTCCCGCCAGTCGTCGGGCAGCATGTGGTCCAGAACGTCGTCCACGGTGACCGCGCCGAGCAGCGCCCCCGCCTCGTCCACCACGGGCGCCGCGACCATGTCGTACGTCGCGAAGAACCCGGCGACGACCGGGAGCTGGGCCTCCGGGTCGAGCGCTTGGAGGTCGTCGTCGAGGACCGCGCTGACCAGCGTGTACGGCGGTTCGCGCAGCAGCCGCTGGAAGTGCACCGTGCCCAGGTACTTGCCGGTGGGGGTCTCGTCGGGCGGGCGGCACACGTACACCTGGGCGGCGAGCGCCGGGGACAGATCGGGGTTGCGGACGCGCGCGAGGGCGTCGGCGACGGTGGCGTCGGGGCGCAGGATGATCGGCTCGGTGGTCATCAGACCGCCCGCCGTGTGCTCCTCGTACGACATCAGCCGCCGCATGTCGGCCGCGTCGTCGGGCTGCATCAGGCTCAGCAGCCGCTCCTTGTCCGCCTCGGGCAGCTCGGCCAGCAGGTCGGCCGCGTCGTCGGGGTCCATGGCCTCCAGGACGTCGGCCGCGCGCTCCTCCTTCAGCTTGCCGAGGATCTCGATCTGGTCGTCCTCGGGCAGCTCCTCCAGGACGTCGGCGAGACGGTCGTCGTCGAGGGCGGCGGCGACCTCGGCGCGCCGCTTGGCGGAGAGGTGGTGCAGGACGTTGGCGAGGTCGGCGGGGCGCAGCTGCTCGAAGGTGGCGAGCAGGCTCTCGGCGCCCTGCCCGTGCTCCTCCAGGGAGAACCCGGTCACCGCCGACCAGCCGACCGTGAGCGTCTCGCCCTTGGCCCGCCGGAAGGCGCCGCCCTTCCTGCCCTTGCGGACGAAGACGCGGGTGATCTCCCAGTCCCGGCGGGCCGGCAGCTGCTGCACGGACACGTCGAGGACGGTGACCTCCTCGTCGGTCTCGACGAGGGTGACGCGCCGGTCGAGGAGCTCCCCGAAGACGAGCCGCTCGGTGGGCCGCTGCTCGAAGCGGCGGACGTTGAGCACACCGGTGGTGATGACCTGGCCGGACTCGATGCCCGTCACCCGGGTCATGGGCAGGAAGATGCGGCGCCGGGTGGACAGTTCGACGACCAGGCCGAGCAGCCGTGGGGGACGGCGTCCGACGCGCAGCATGACGACCAGGTCACGCACGCGGCCCACCTGGTCGCCGTTGGGGTCGAAGACCGGGACACCGGCGAGGTGCGAGACGAAGATCCGGGGGGCACCGGCTGCCATGGCTGTGGTTCCCTGCTTCCTTTTGCGTACTGCGGTGCGGCTGGTTTCGTTTTCCGAACCGCCTTCCCAATTGCCCGCTCCTGCGGGCTTCAGGCTAGCCCGTCCCGATCGGATACGCCCTGGTGAGCGGTCCGGACGGACCCGCTCCGAGGACGGTGCGGGACCCCGGTACGCTGCCGTACGCCGCGCCGCACACCCCCGCAGAAAGGCGGCCTTCTCTGTGACTGCGAATCCCCGGAGCCGTACCCGCCGGGCCGCGCTGGTGAGCGCGCTGTGCGCACTGGTCGTGGGCCTGGGAGCGGGGTGCGGCGAGGATCCGGACGCGGGCACGAACGGGGTGGGCAAGCTGCCCGCCGCGCAGATCCAGACGAAGACCAGGACGGCCGCCGGATCGGTGGACGCGGTGCGGCTGTCGGGGTCCGTCGTCACCAGCGGCCGTACGTACAAGCTCGACATGCGGCTGAAGGATGACGGCGGCACCGGGTCGGTGACCTCGGAGGGGGCCACCTTCCATCTGCTGCGGGTCGGCGAGCAGCTGTTCCTGAAGGCCGACGCGGCGTTCTGGACCCATGAGGACGGCACGTCCGACGACGACGCCAAGGACACGGCCGCCGCGGACAAGCTCGACGGCAAGTATGTGAAGGTGCCGCCGGGGGACCCCTCGTACAAGAAGTTCAGTGTCTTCACGGACAAGGACCTCCTTCTCGACGGTCTGCTGACCCTGCACGGCGCGGTGAAGACGGACGGCCACCACGAGCAGTCCGGCACCCGCACCATCCGCATCACCGGGGACGGCGGCGACGGCGGCACCCTGGACGTCTCCCTGGAGGGCGAGCCGTACCCCCTGCGCCTGGTCCGGGCGGGCGGCGCGGGCACCCTGACCTTCTCCTCCTGGGGCAAGGACTTCGCCCTGGAGGAGCCGCAGAAGGGTGAAACGGTGGATTACGGGCAGCAGCTCCCGACGTCATAGAGGGCGCTTCGAACTAGCCCTTCCGCCGCCGCACCAACAACCGGTGCAGCCCCGCGGGAGCCGCCTCCCGCGTGGTGGCGGGCGACGGCACGGGCCGCGCCGCCAGATCCCCGTCGGGCAACGGCAGCACACCCCTCGTCGGCTCCAGGCGAAGCACCCGGCACTCCCGCGCCCACCGCTCCGGCATCGCCTCGCCGTCGGACGCGTTCAGCCGCTTGCCCTTCAGCTCGGCGACGGCCGCGTCCCACTGCTCCGACCCGGGCGCGAGCGGGACCACGGCAGCCGTCCAGGAGACCAGCCGACCGCCCTTGTCCTTGCTGCGCACGGTCACCTCGGCGGTGCCGCCCTCGACGAGCCCCGGCAGCGGCTGCTCCCCGGGCCCGTCGCCGACCACACAGGCGGCGCCCTCGTGCCACGCGTGCCACAGCGCACGCGCGGCCGGTTCACCCGCGCCCTTGACCCAGATGAGGCCGGACTTCTTGGTGGCCTCCTCGACGAGGGCCTGGTCGAGCAGCTCGCTAGTCATGGTCTCAGCGTAACCAGCCGTGCTCACAGCCAGCCGTTGCGCTTCAGGGTGCGGTGGATGCCGACACACATCCCGACCATCACCGTCATGACGACGGGGTAGCCGAACTTCCAGTGCAGTTCCGGCATGTAGTCGAAGTTCATGCCGTACACCCCGCAGACCATCGTCGGTACGGCGATGATGGCCGCCCAGGACGTGATCTTGCGCATGTCCTCGTTCTGGGCGACGGAGGCCTGCGCGAGGTTGGCCTGGAGGATCGAGTTGAGCAGTTCGTCGAAGCCGACGACCTGCTCCTGGACGCGGGCGAGGTGGTCGGCGACGTCCCGGAAGTACTTCTGGATGTCGGGGTCGACCAGCCGCATCGGCCGCTCGCTGAGCAGCTGCATCGGGCGCAGCAGCGGGGAGACGGCCCGCTTGAACTCCAGCACCTCACGCTTGAGCTGGTAGATCCGGCCGGCGTCGGTGCCGCGCGGGGTGCCCTTGCGGCCCGGCGAGAACACCTCGGTCTCGACCTCGTCGATGTCGTCCTGGACGGCGTCGGCGACCGCGACGTACCCGTCGACGACGTGGTCGGCGATGGCGTGCAGCACCGCCGAGGGGCCCTTGGCGAGCAGCTCGGGGTCGTCCTGGAGGCGGTGGCGCAGCGCGCGCAGCGAGCCCTGGCCGCCGTGCCGGACGGTGATGAAGAAGTCCTTGCCGGTGAAGCACATGACCTCACCGGTCTCCACGACCTCGCTGTTGGCGGTCAGCCGGTCGTGCTCGACGTAGTGGATGGTCTTGAAGACGGTGAACAGGGAGTCGTCGTAGCGCTCCAGCTTGGGGCGCTGGTGGGCCTGCACCGCGTCCTCCACGGCCAGCGGGTGCAGCCCGAACTCGCCCGCGATACCGGAGAATTCGGCCTCGGTCGGCTCGTGCAGCCCGATCCACACGAAGCCGCCGTCGCGCCGCACCTGCCGCATGGCCTCCTGCGGGGTCAGCGCGTGCCCGAACTCCACGCGGGAGCCGTCGCGGTAGACGGCGCAGTCGACGACGGCCGACGGCATCGCGGGGTCGCGGGTGGTGTCGTAGGCGCCGGTGTCCACGCGGACACCGCCCTTGCGGACGCCGCCCTTGAGCAGGGAGGGGCGGGCGGGACGGACCACGGCACGCAGGTCGCGGATCATCGACATGGCAGGGCTCCTTCGCGTCGGGCAACGAAAGGCCGTGGTGACGGGTGGAACTACCCGGAATGGGGACGTCCTGCTTCGGATGTTTGGCACGTCCACAAAGCGGGGAGCACCGCACCGTCGCGGTGGCGAGTTCGCTGCTGATTCAGATCAGACAGATCAGGCAAAACGAAACGAAGTGCTCTTCCGCGTGAAGACGCGAACAGGAAAGGACGGCGGTCAGCCGGAACCCAGGGGAAGCTGCATCAGCGGCCGGAAGAGCGAGTGGTACTGCACGGGTGACTTCGATCCATGACAGCCCCACCTCCTCCAGCCGGTCCCTCGTAAGGGAGTCCCATCGGCGTCGAGGCAAGATCGCGACGCTTCTGCGTGCTGCCCCGAACCACCGGCTCAGACTATCAGCCACCTGAAGTGTCAAGGCGCTGCTTTGCCCGGTACTGACGAGTTCTATGCTCGCGACATGGCTGATGTTCTTCCTCTCGTCGAGGCCCGGTTGCGTACGGCGCTGGGCGAGCCGGACGCCCGCGCGGCGGTCACCTTCCTCGGTACGGACCGTGTCGAGGTGCTCCGTTTCCACGAGGGCGACATCGTCCGCTACGCCACGCTCGGCATGTCCGCGCAGCCGATGGCGGACCCCACCGCGGTGCTCGCCGACCCGGTCAAGGGACCCCGTGCCGAGCTGGTCCTCTCCGTGCGGGGCGGGCTCGCCGACACCGACAAGGTGCTCCGCCCGCTGGCCGTGCTTGCCGCGTCTCCGCAGGTCGAGGGGGTGGTCGTGGCACCCGGCGCCTCCCTGGAGGTGGGTGAACCGCTGTGGCCGGGCGCCGCGTTCACCTCGGTCCTGGTCGCCGAACCGGGCGGCCTGGTCGAGGATCTGGACCTGGACGAGCCGCTCGATCCGGTCCGCTTCCTGCCGCTGCTCCCGATGACCCCGAACGAGGCCGCCTGGAAGCGGGTGCACGGCGCCCAGGCCCTCCAGGAGCGCTGGCTGACACACGGGACGGACCTCCGGGATCCCGCCCGCAGGTCCGTCCCGCTCGACTGACACGTCGTGAGGAAGGTCACCAACCGGTGGCCGAAAAGCTTCGGTTGGCAAAGGACGACCTCCGCACGGCCCGTCAGTTCGCGAACACACCGACCGAGTCCTCGGTGGCGTGCCGCACCGTCAGCTCCTCGACCTCGTGCGTCAGGGCCTTCCGCCGTACGACGACCACGACCGCGCCGAGGACCGCGGTGACCGCCGCGACCACGAACGGGACGTGGAGGTCGGTCCACTCCTCGATCTTCGGCGCGAAGTACGGCGCGGCCGCCGCGGCGAACCACCGCACGAAGTTGTAGCCCGCGCTCGCCACCGGCCGCGGCGCGTCGGACACGTCGAGCGCCAGCTCGGTGTACACGGTGTTGTTCACGCCGATGAACGCGCCGGACAGGACCGTGCAGACGATCGCCGTGGTGTGCGAGCCGTAGCCGAGCACCAGCACATCGGCCGCGAGCAGCACCAGTGAGCCGCCGAGCACCTTCAGCGAGCCGAACCGCTCCTGGAGCCGGGGCGCCACGACCACCGAGAAGACCGCGAGCAGCACACCCCAGGCGAAGAACACCGCCCCCGACCTGTAGGGGGTCATGTCCAGCACGAACGGGGTGAAGGCCAGCACGGTGAAGAACGTGTAGTTGTAGAAGAACGCCGAGGCCGCCGCGGAGGCGAGACCGCCGTGGCCGAGGGCCCTCACCGGGTCGAGCAGCGAGGTCTTCCGAGCAGGCGTGGGCTGCTCCTTCAGGAACGCCGTGATGCACAGGAAGCCGACCGCCATCAGGAACGCGGTGCCGAAGAAGGGGTAGCGCCAGCTCGCGTCGCCGAGCACCGCGCCGAGCAGGGGGCCGCAGGCCATGCCGAGGCCGAGGGCGGACTCGTACAGCAGGATCGCGGCGGCGCTGCCGCCGGCCGCCGCGCCGACGATGACGGCGAGGGCCGTCGACACGAAGAGGGCGTTGCCGAGGCCCCAGCCGGCGCGGAAGCCGACGAGTTCGGCGACCGAGTCCGAGGTGCCGGCCAGGCCCGCGAAGACCACGACGAAGGCGAGCCCGAGCAGCAGGGTCCTGCGGCCGCCGATCCGGCTGGAGACGAAGCCCGTCACCAGCATCGCGAACGCGGTGATCAGGAAGTACGAGGTGAAGAGCAGGGAGACCTGGCTGGGTGTGGCGTCGAGGCCCTGCGCGATGGACGGCAGGATCGGGTCGACCAGTCCGATGCCCATGAAGGCGACCACGGAGGCGCCGGCCGTCGCCCACACCGCCCTGGGCTGACGCAGAAGACCGGAAGTAGTTGGCATATACACACGATAAGTTAGGTCAGCTAATTAATGCAACCTACATGCATCCTGGTCCGGTGAACCCGTTCCGGCCGGACGGGTGATCGTCCTTGACGTGGGCCTGCTCGGGTAGGACCGTGGGGCCCTATGAGGGGCGAACCCAGTTGCCCGAAGTGTGGTGGCCGGGTCAGGGCTCCCGGACTCTTCTCCGACTCCTGGCAGTGCGATGTGCACGGGACGGTGCATCCACTCCAGCCCGTGATCCCGCCCAGCGTCGAGGCCCTCAGTGTCGTGGTGCACCGCACCCAGGTGCCCGTGTGGATGCCGTGGCCCCTGCCGGTCGGGTGGCTCTTCACGGGGGTGACGTACGCCGGTGACGACCGCAGCGGCGGGCGCGCTTCCGCGGTCGCCTGCTCCGGACCCGGTCCGCTGGGCGGGGTGGCCGAGCTGATCCTCGTCGCGGAGGAGCTCGGCGTGGGGCTCGGTGCGCGGTACGCCGGGATCGACGGGCCGGACCCGGGGCCGTACATGAGCGTCGAGAAACCCGCCCAGGCGAAGGTGCTGGCCGTCGGCCGGCCCACCCCGTTGTGGCATGTCTCCGGGGTGCCGGACGACCGGGCCGTGTTCGCGGGGGAGGCCCGCGGGCTGTGGCTGTGGGCCGTGATGTGGCCCGAGCAGGCCGGATTGCTCATGTACGACGAGCTGGTGCTGACGGATCTGCGGGATGCGGGGGCGGAGGTGGAACTGGTGCCGTGCGGGGCGTTGTCGCCGCGCTTGCTCAAGCCGTAGGGGTGCGGCAGCCGACCTGAAGGGGCGCGGGGAACTGTGCGACAAGCCCTCACGGACCCGCACCCGACCAGTCGTGTGTGTAGGGGGTGAACCCGCCCTTCGGGTGTGACATCCGGTGTTCGAATCTGGGCTATGCTGAGGCGTCCCTTCCGTTTGTCGTCCCGCTGGGAGTTCGTTCGTGCGTATCGATCTGCACTGCCACTCCACGGCGTCCGATGGCACGGACACGCCCGCCGAGCTGGTGCGGAACGCCGCCGCCGGAGGGCTGGACGTCGTCGCGCTGACCGATCACGACACCACCCGCGGGTACGCGGAGGCGATCGCGTCGCTGCCCGAGGGGCTCACCCTGGTCACCGGTGCCGAGCTGTCGTGCCGGATCGACGGGGTCTCGATGCACATGCTGGCCTACCTCTTCGACCCCGAGGAGCCCGCCCTGCTCGCCGAGCGCGAGCTGGTGCGCGACGACCGGGTGCCGCGTGCGCGGGGCATGATCGCCAAGCTCCGGGAGCTGGGCGTGCCCGTCACCTGGGAGCAGGTGGCGCGGATCGCCGGTGACGGCTCCGTGGGGCGGCCGCACGTCGCGACCGCGCTCGTCGAGCTCGGGGTCGTGCCGACCGTGAGCGACGCCTTCACCCAGGACTGGCTCGCCGACGGCGGCCGGGCCTACGTCGAGAAGCACGAGACGGACCCCTTCGAGGCGATCCGGCTGGTCAAGGGCGCGGGCGGGGTCACCGTCTTCGCGCACCCGGGCGCCAGCAAGCGCGGCCGTACGGTCCCCGAGTCCGCGATCGCCGAGCTGGCCGCCGCCGGCCTCGACGGTATCGAGGTCGACCACATGGACCACGACGAGGACACGCGCGCCCGGCTGCGCGGGCTGGCGAAGGACCTCGGGCTCCTCGTCACCGGCTCCTCCGACTACCACGGCAGCCGAAAGACCTGTGTGCTCGGCGAGTACACGACCGACCCCGAGGTGTACGGGGAGATCACCCGGCGTGCCACCGGGGCGTTCCCCGTGCCGGGGACCGGCGGGGCCTGAGGATCACCTCCGCCCGTCCGCTCCCCCTCTTTCCCGCAAGGCCTCTGTACTGATGTTCGACGTTGCCGTCTTCGGCTCTCTGTTCCTCACCCTTTTCGTCATCATGGATCCCCCGGGGATCACCCCGATCTTCCTCGCCCTGACCGCCGGACGCCCCGGCAAGGTGCAGAAGCGGATGGCGTTCCAGGCCGTCTGTGTCGCGGGCGGTGTCATCACCGTCTTCGGGCTGCTCGGGCACCAGATCCTGAACTATCTGCACGTCTCCGTGCCCGCGCTGATGATCGCGGGCGGACTGCTGCTCCTGCTCATCGCACTGGACCTGCTCACCGGCAAGACCGACGAGCCGAAGCAGACCAAGGACGTCAATGTGGCGCTGGTGCCGCTGGGCATGCCGCTGCTGGCCGGGCCGGGCGCGATCGTGTCGGTGATCCTGGCCGTGCAGAAGGCCGACAGCGCCGCCATGCAGGTGTCGGTGTGGGTGGCGATCCTCGCCATCCATGTCGTGCTGTGGCTGGTGATGCGCTACTCGCTGCTGATCATCCGCGTCATCAAGGACGGCGGAGTGGTCCTGGTGACCCGGCTCGCGGGCATGATGCTCTCCGCCATCGCCGTGCAGCAGATCATCAACGGCGTCACCCAGGTCGTCCGCGCGAGCTGACCGGCGTCCACGCACAGAGCCCCGTACGGCGATCGGCGCCGTACGGGGCTCTGAAGTGTGTTTGGTCCCGCGGACTACGAGGCCGCGGAGTCGGCCGGTCGGATCCAGAGCCGCTGCCCTATGGCGGCGGCGTCCTGCACGATCCGGTTGACGGAGGCGGCGTCCACGACGGTGCTGTCCACGGGCGTGCCGTCGACGTCGTCGAGTCGCATGATTTCGAAGCGCATGGGCTTCTCCCTTCGTCTGGTCATCCTCCTGGAGGATTGCTCGTTACATGAGTAGTCAACGGGCTGCGTGTTACAAACATTCCCTACGCTAAAGAAATTTTTCGAACGGCTAATTACCCATGGGTAAGAGTGTGGATGGAGACTGAACGGGATCGGTTGTGTTCACAGCGTGACCGCCGGGACAATGGAGGCGATGAACGACGACCTCCCGGCCCTTGCCGCCCGCATCGACCACACGAACGAACTGCTCACCCGCATGCTCGCCGAGGTGGCCAAGACACCCTCGACCCATGCGATCTTCGTCGACGCGGGGTACCTCTATGCCGCCGCGGGCCGGCTGATCGCCGGGACGGAGGACCGCAGGGCCTTCGACCTCGACGCCGAGGGTCTGATCGAGGCGCTCATCGACCGCGCCCGCACCATCTTCGCGGACAGCAGACTGCTGCGCGTCTACTGGTACGACGGCGCCCGGCGCCGCATCCACACCGCCGAACAGCAGTCCATCGCCGAACTCCCCGACGTCAAGGTCCGGTTGGGCAACCTCAACGCCAACAACCAGCAGAAGGGCGTCGACTCGCTGATCCGGACCGACCTGGAGTCACTGGCCCGGCACCGCGCCATCAGTGACGCGGCCCTCCTCGGCGGCGACGAGGACCTGGTCTCGGCGGTGGAGGCCGCCCAGGGGTACGGCGCCCGCGTCCACCTGTGGGGCATCGAGGCACCCGAGGGCCGCAACCAGGCCGAGCCGCTGCTCTGGGAGGTCGACAGCCAGCGCACCCTCGACCTCGACTTCTTCAAGCCGTACGTCGTCCGGCGCACCGCCCCCGCCTACGAGGCGAGCGGCGCGAGCCGCCCCACCCGCGAGGACGTCCGGTTCGTCGGCGCCCAGATCGCGGCGAAATGGCTCGCGGCGCGCGGCCGGGAGGCCCTCGTCGAGCTGCTGCCCGGCCACCCCTATCTGCCCGGCTCCGTCGACCAGGACCTCCTCGTGGAGGCCGAGGGCATCCTGCAGTACTCCCTGCGCGGCCAGTCCGACCTGCGGCGCGCCCTGCGCGACGGGTTCTGGGAGCACGTACAGACGCAGTACTAGCCGTTCCGGGGGTGCCGGTCCCAGAAGTCGGCGAGGCCGTGGGCCGTCGGCAGCGGCCGGTCCAGGTTGGGGGAGTGCTCGGCATCCGGGACGACGGTCCGGTCGGCCCGCAGCCGTACGGCCATCTCGTCCAGCAGCGGCACCGGCCAGGTGTCGTCCCGCGCGCCCGACAGGACGTGGAACGGCAGCGGCACGGCGGCGAGTTCGTCGACACGGTCCGGCTCCGCGCACAGCTGACGGCCCGTGGCGAGCAGCTGGGCGGGCTTGTGGTTCAGCCAGCGCAGCCGCAGCTGCTCCGGATCCCCGAAGCCGCGCGCCGGACCGCCGACCTCCTCCGGCGGGCCCATCGCCACGATCGCCTCCCACACCTCGGGCATCGTCATCGCGGCGAGCGCGTCGTGCAGCAGCTTCACCCGCAGCTTCTGCGACTCCGAGATCTCGGCCGGCCCTGAGGACATCAGGGTGAAGGACAGGAAGGCGGAGTGGTCAAGGAGGACCGCCGCACGGGCGATCTGGCCGCCCAGGGAGTGCCCGAGCAGATGCACGGGGGTGCCGAGCGCCACCGCCTGCGCGAGGACGTCCCGGGCCAACTCCTCGCGGGCGTACGGCGCTTCGTCGGCGGCCGGCCCGCCGGACTCGTTCTGTCCGCGTCCGTCCACCGTGACCGTGCGGTAGCCGCGCGCCGCCAGGGGCCCGTGCATGTGGTGGAAGTCCTCCTTGCTGCCGGTGAAGCCGGGCAGCAGCATCGCCACGCCCCGCTCCGCGACACCGGCGGCCGGCGGTGAGTCGACGACGGCGAAGTCACCGCGCGCGGTCCGCAGCGCATACGCACGGGCACCGGGAGGCGGGGGAAAGGGGGTCGAGGAGAAGGTCGGCCTGGTCACCTGCTGAGGCTACCCGCAGGGGTGGACGGGAACGCCGACGGCCCGGCTCCTCCGTGGGGAGGAACCGGGCCGTCGGTCCGTGCATCAGGTGTCCGTGCATCCGGTGCCGGTCAGCCGTCCGCGGGCTCCGCGGCGGCCGTCGCCTTACGGGTGCGACGCACCCTCGGCTTCGCCTCGGCGGCCTCGGAATCCCCGGCCGGGGCGGCGACCGCGGTCTTCCGGGTGCGGCGCGGCTTGGCCTCCGCCTCCTCAGCCGTGGCCTGCGCCGGGATCTCGGCCGTCACCGTGGCGGCGGCGGTCTTCCGGGTGCGGCGCGGCTTGGCCTCGGTCGCCTCGACGGCTTCCGCCGGGGCGGCGACCGCGGTCTTGCGGGTGCGGCGCGGCTTGGCCTCGACGGCCTCGGCCGTGTCGACCGCGGCCTCCGCCGGGGCGGCGGCGGTCTTCCGCGTCCGGCGCGGCTTGGCCTCCGTGTCCTCCGCAGTGTCGACGGCCGCCTCGGCGGGCGCGGCAGCGGTCTTGCGGGTGGTCCGGCGCGGCTTGGCCTCCGCCTCCACGGCGGTGGCCTGGGCCGGGATCTCGGCCGTGGCGGCCGAATCCGGGGCCTCGGCGGCCTTGCGCGTGGTCCGGCGCCGGGGCTTGGCCTCGACGGCCTCGGCGGTGTCGACCGCGGCTTCGGCCGGGGCGGTGGCCGCGGTCTTCCGGGTCCGGCGCGGCTTGGCCTCGGTCGCCTCGGCGGCTTCCGCCGTGTCCACGGCGGCCTCCGCCGGAGCGCTGGCCGTGGTCTTCCGCGTGCGGCGGGGCTTGGCCTCGACCGCTTCGGCCGTGTCCACGGCGGCTTCCGCCGGGGCGGTGGCCGTGGTCTTGCGGGTGCGGCGGGGCTTGGCCTCGACGGCCGTGGCGGTCTCGACGGCCTCGGCCGTGTCGACCGCGGCCTCCACGGGAGCGGCGGCGGCCTTGCGGGTCCGGCGCGGCTTGGCCGCGGCGGCCTCGGCGGTGTCGACCGCGGCTTCCGCCGGGGTGGCGGCAGCGGTCGTCTTGCGGGTGCGGCGGGGCTTGACCACAGCGGCCTCGGCGACCTCCGTGACCGGGGCCGTCTCGACCTTCTCGACCGTCTCGGCCTTCTCGACGACGGCCTCGGCGGCCGGCGCCGCGGCCGTGGTCCTGCGGGTGCGGCGGCGCGGCGCGGCGGGGGCCTCGGGGGCCGCCTCCGTGCCCTCGGCCGTGGCCACGGCCGCTTCGGCGGACGGGGTCTGAGCCGGCGTCGGCTGCGTCGCCTCGGCCGTCTCCGTGGCCGGGGCGGTCTCCGCGGTCCTGCGGGTGCGGCGACGGCGCGGCTTGGCCGGGGCGTCCGCGGTCTGCGGGGCCTCGGGGGCGTCCAGGGACGGCCCCTCCGCGGTCGTCAGGGCCGCCTCTGCGGCCTCCGGCGCGGCGGACGTCACAGCGGTCACGGCGGTCGCCTCGGCGGCCGCTCCGGCGCGCGTACGGCGTCGGCGGCGCGGGGTGCGGGACGCGGCGGCCTCCTCGGCCACCGGCGTCTGCTCCGTGGTGGAGACCTCCGGCGCTCCGTCGAGCGCGGACCCGCCGCGCGTACGGCGTCGGCGGCGCGGCGTACGGGCCGGACGCTCGCGCTCGTCGGAACGGTCGGCGGAGCGGGACTCGCCCCGGCCACCGCGCTCGTTGCGGCCGCCACGGACACTGCGTGCACCGCGGCCGCCCGGCTCGCCCAGGTCCTCCAGCTCCTCCGCGTCCAGCCCCGCGCGCGTGCGCTCGGAGCGCGGCAGGACACCCTTGGTGCCCGCCGGGATGCTCATCTCCTCGTAGAGGTGCGGGGAGGTGGAGTACGTCTCCGGCGGATCGTTGAACGACAGCTCCAGCGCCTTGTTGATCAGCTGCCAGCGCGGGATGTCGTCCCAGTCGACGAGCGTGACCGCGATGCCCTTGGCGCCCGCGCGGCCCGTACGGCCGACGCGGTGCAGGTACGTCTTCTCGTCCTCGGGGGTCTGGTAGTTGATGACGTGGGTGACACCCTCGACGTCGATGCCGCGCGCGGCGACGTCGGTGCAGACGAGGACGTCCACCTTGCCGTTGCGGAAGGCGCGCAGCGCCTGCTCGCGGGCTCCCTGGCCGAGGTCGCCGTGGACCGCGCCGGAGGCGAAGCCGCGCTGCTTGAGCTGGTCGGCGAGGTCGGCGGCGGTGCGCTTGGTACGGCAGAAGATCATGGCGAGGCCACGGCCCTCGGCCTGGAGGATGCGCGCGACCATCTCCGGCTTGTCCATGTTGTGCGCGCGGTACACGTGCTGCGAGATGTTCGCGACGGTCACGCCCTCGTCGTCCGGCGCGGTGGCGCGGATGTGCGTGGGCTGCGACATGTAGCGGCGGGCGAGCCCGATGACCGCGCCCGGCATGGTCGCCGAGAACAGCATGGTCTGGCGGCGCGCCGGCAGCAGGTTGATGATCTTCTCGACGTCGGGCAGGAAGCCCAGGTCGAGCATCTCGTCGGCCTCGTCGAGGACGAGGGACTTGATGTGCTGGAGGTTGAGCTTCTTCTGGCCCGCGAGGTCGAGGAGCCGGCCCGGGGTGCCGACGACGACGTCGACGCCCTTCTTGAGGGCCTCGACCTGGGGCTCGTAGGCCCGGCCGCCGTAGATGGCGAGAACGCGCACGTTGCGCACCTTGCCGGCGGTCAGCAGGTCGTTGGTGACCTGGGTGCACAGCTCGCGCGTGGGGACGACGACGAGCGCCTGCGGGGCCTCGGTGAGGTCCTCGGGCTTCGCGCGGCCGGCCTCGACGTCGGCGGGGACGGTCACGCGCTCGAGGAGCGGGAGTCCGAAGCCGAGCGTCTTTCCGGTGCCGGTCTTGGCCTGGCCGATGACGTCCGTGCCCGACAGGGCCACGGGGAGGGTCATCTCCTGGATGGGGAAGGGAGTGGTGATGCCGACGGCCTCCAGGGCCTCGGCGGTCTCGGGAAGGATTCCGAGCTCTCGGAACGTCGTAGTCAGGGTGCTGCCTCTTCTGTGTACGCGGTGCGAGGCGAGCGCGGGGGTCTTTGACGGACCGTGCCGGGGACGTCGGCTGCCTTACGGGCAAACCGCATGCGGCAAGCCGTATGGCACGGGACCTCTGCCGACGCTCTAGCGCTCGTACCGCTGGAGGGTTCCCTCCGGTCGTCGTACGCGATGTGCCGTACGGCCGGGGAGGGCTGTCGGGTCGGAGCCGATCGGGCCACCGACCGGGCATCCTCATACGTGCGGCCCGTCGAATATTCGGCAGGCGCATTACCACCATACCCCGGAATCGCGCACATGCGATGGCCGATTCGGTCACGTTGTGGTTGTCACACCGTCGGACATGGTCGCTCGCGTCGTCGTGGTCACACTGATTGACCAGGGACTTCCGTCGCGCGGTGAGCGGGCTATTGTGCGCTGCATGACCACCTCTGACAAGCCTGAGAACGCCTCCGAAGAGCCTGCCGAGCCTGCCGCGTCCGTCGGGTCCACCGGGTCCACGGGGTCCACCGGATCCGACGAGGCCGTCACGGGGATCGCCGCCCAGGACTGGGCGCAGGCCTCCGCCGATCCGCAGTACCGGGCCGCGGTCGTGGACCTGCTCGGCGCCCTCGCGTACGGCGAGCTGGCCGCGTTCGAGCGGCTCGCGGAGGACGCCAAGCTGGCGCCCACGCTGGAGGACAAGGCGGAGCTGGCGAAGATGGCCTCGGCCGAGTTCCACCACTTCGAGCGGCTGCGCGACCGGCTCACGGAGATCGGTGAGGAGCCGACCGCGGCCATGGAGCCGTTCGTCGCCGCGCTCGACGGCTTCCACCGGCAGACGGCGCCCTCGGACTGGCTGGAGGGCCTGGTCAAGGCGTACGTCGGCGACTCGATCGCCAGTGACTTCTACCGGGAGGTCGCGGTCCGCCTGGACAGCGACTCCCGCGCCCTGGTGCTCGCCGTGCTGGACGACACCGGGCACGCCGGCTTCGCCGTGGACCGGGTCCGCGCGGCGATCGACGCCGAACCGCGCGTGGGTGGACGGCTCGCGCTGTGGGCGCGCCGGCTGATGGGCGAGGCGCTGTCGCAGTCCCAGCGGGTGGTCGCCGACCGGGACGCGCTGTCGACGATGCTCGTGGGCGGTGTCGCGGACGGCTTCGACCTCGCGGAGGTCGGCCGGATGTTCTCCCGGATCACCGAGGCCCACACCAAGCGGATGGCCGCGCTGGGGCTCGCGGCCTGAGCCCCGCCGGGCTCCTGGCTCCTGGCTCCGGGCTCCGGGGGGCTACGCCGGGGCCGAGCGGCGGCGCAGTCGGCCGGCCGGGCGCAGCAGCAGGGAGACCGAGGCGACGGAGACGACCGCCGCGCCGATCAGGCTCGGCAGCAGGGCGCCGGAGCCCAGCGCGCTGTGGGTGACGAAGTCACCGAACAGGGCTCCGGCGATCCCCGTCGCGAGGACGAGGGCGCGGACCGGCAGGCGGTGGGACAGGCGCTGGAGCGCCGCCCACGCGAGCGCGAGACCGAGCACAGCGGAGCCGAGCGCTTCCAAGATCATGTGGGTCCCTCCCGGACGGCGGGCCGTGCACCAAGGTCACAGCCCGTCCTACCCGTGACCTGCGGAAGGCAATCCTCCCGTGTGGACCACTTGTGCGTCCCCGGTGAACATGCGAAGGGGCCCGGCGGTCGTGTCGACCGCCGGGCCCCTTCTCGCATGGCGTGCGCCTTGCTCGTGCCTTGGCCCGTGCTTACAGCGCGCCGAAGCCCACCTTGCGCGGGGCCGGCTCGCCCAGCTCGACGTAGGCCAGGCGGTCGGCCGGTACCAGGACCTTGCGGCCGTGCTGGTCCACGAGGCTGAGCAGCTGCGACTTGCCGGCCAGTGCCTCGGCCACCACGCGCTCGACTTCCTCGGGAGTCTGACCGCTCTCCAGAACGATCTCGCGGGGCGCGTGCTGCACGCCGATCTTGACCTCCACGGCTATGTCCCTCCGACGGTCATGGGGTGCGCGGGCGTCCGCGCCGTACGCTGCACACATTAGCCCGGTGAGGGGACGTACACGGCGTGGCCGTCCACGCCAGGAGCGAACAGCGGGCGGGAACAAACGGACGAGCCGCGCCGTGGCTCAGTGCTGATCGGTGCCGTGCAGCGGGAACCCGGCGATGCCCCGCCACGCCAGCGAGGCCAGGAGCTGCACCGCCTGGTCGCGCGGGACGCTGCGGTCGCTGTGCAGCCAGGAGCGGGCGACGACCTGGGCCAGACCGCCCAGACCGGAGGCCAGCAGCATCGACTCGGGGCGGGAGAGGCCCGTGTCCTCGGCGATGACGTCGCAGATCGCCTCGGCGCACTCGTTGGTGACCTTGTCGACGCGCTCGCGCACCGCGGGCTCGTTCGTCAGGTCCGACTCGAAGACCAGGCGGAAGGCCCCGCCGTCGTCCTCGACGTACGCGAAATAGGCGTCCATCGTGGCGAGGACGCGCTGCTTGTTGTCGGAGGTCGACGCGAGCGCGCCCCGTACCGCCTGGATCAGCGACTCGCAGTGCTGGTCCAGCAGCGCGAGGTAGAGGTCGAGCTTGCCCGGGAAGTGCTGGTACAGCACCGGCTTGCTGACACCCGCCCGCTCGGCGATGTCGTCCATGGCGGCGGCGTGATAGCCCTGCGCCACGAAGACTTCCTGGGCGGCGCCCAGCAGCTGATTCCGTCGGGCACGGCGCGGCAGGCGCGTGCCTCGCGGGCGTGCCGCCTCTGTCTGCTCGATGGCTGTCACGCCGCCTCCCAAAGTCGTCCTCATGCGGTGAGCGCCGCGCCGCCATCGTACTTTTCGGTAACCGTGTGGCGCGCGGTGCGAGCGCAGAATTTCACGGACCGGACGATCACAAAAGCGGTACAGAAGGTTTTGAATAGGTGCAGTCCGGGCAGAATGCCGCCTCGTCTCTGTTCGGGAACTGCGGCGGGACGTCAGCGGTAGTCGTCCTCGTCCAGCGAGACGACACGCGCCTGTTCGACGAGATCCGCCTCGTTCGCCCGCGTGGGGTCCACACCCTCCAGGGGGTCGTCGCGCCCCGGGGTGCCGTCCGCGTACTCCTCGGCGGCCGCGTTCTCCGGTGCCTCGACGTCGATCTCCCCGAAGTCGTCGTCCTCTTCCGCGAACGTCTCGGGGTCGGTGGGGTCAATCGCCATGGTGGGCTCCCTTCCGACGGACGCCCCCGGAACACGCGGGGGCCACAAGCGGGTGCCCTCACTACGAGCCTAGGAGACACCCGTTTCGGACGCTATGCGATGGGCCCCCGAATCTCGCCGGTATCCGTACCCGCCCCGCGCCCCTCTTGTGACGCCGAACACACATGGCCGCACGTGATCGTCTCGTAACATTGCCCGCATGTCTTCGACCGAGCTGCCGTCCGTGCCGCCCACCAGCGTGCTGCCGAAGGTGGCCTCCGTCAGGGTCGCGGAGGGCGAGCGGCTGCGGTCCGTCGGTCTGTCGGGTGTCACGCTGACCGTCCGGTCCCGGCCCCCCGCGCGCGAGGGGCTCGCACCCGCACTGTTCGTCCACGGCCTCGGCGGTTCCTCGCAGAACTGGTCCGCGCTGATGGCCGGGCTCGACGGGGCCGTGGCGAGCGAGGCCGTCGACCTGCCCGGCTTCGGCGACTCCCCGCCGCCGGACGACGGCAACTACTCGATCACGGCACACGCGCGTGCCGTGATCCGCTACCTCGAGGCCTCCGCCCGCGGACCCGTGCACCTCTTCGGCAACTCCCTCGGCGGCGCGGTGTCCACGCGCGTCGCGGCGGTCCGCCCCGACCTGGTCCGCACCCTGACCCTGGTCTCGCCGGCCCTGCCCGAGCTGCGCGTGCAGCGCACCGCCATCCCGACCGGGCTCGCCGGTCTGCCCGGGGTGACCGCGCTCTTCGGCCGGCTCACCCGCGACTGGACGGCCGAGCAGCGCGTCAGAGGCGTCCTCGCGCTCTGCTACGGCGATCCCGGCCGCGTCTCCCCGGAGGCGTTCCGGCACGCGGTCGAGGAACTGGACCGGCGGCTGCAACTGCCGTACTTCTGGGACGCGCTGACCCGCTCCACGCGCGGGCTGCTCAGCGCCTACACCCTGGGCGGACAGCACGGGCTGTGGCGCCAGGCCGAGCGCGTGCTCGCCCCCACCCTGCTGATCTACGGCGGCCGCGACCAGCTCGTCGGCTACCGCATGGCCCAGCGTGCCGCCCGCGCCTTCCGCGACTCCCGGCTGCTCACCCTGCCGGACGCCGGGCACGTGGCGATGATGGAGTACCCGGAGACGGTGGCCGCCGCCTTCCGCGAGCTGCTCGCCGAGACCGCCGACGCGAAACCGGGGGGCTGAGACTCACGTGGGACGCCACAGCCGGCGTGGACCTGCGCCCAAGAGCGCACCCAAGAACTCCTCCCGTGCCTCCTCGGGAGCCCCCGGCCCGGGGGTGCCCGGGCGGCATCCCGACGGCACCCCCGTGCTGCTTCCCGACGGCACGCCGTCCCACGGGACGCCCCGCCACCCCGACGGCACCCCCGCGCGCGGTGTCCCGCAGGTCCGCGGCGGACACCCCGAGCAGCGGGAGGCCGGCGGCGGCTGGGGCGACCTGAGGGGACGTCAGGCGGGCGCCGCCGGGCAGCCGGTGATACCGCGTCAGCGTCCGGTCCCGCCGCAGGGCCCGCGACCGGGGCCCCGCCAGGAGTACCTCGACGCCTTCGACCGGGGCGAGGACGACGACGTCTTCACGCGCGCGGGGCGGCCGTTCGCGCCCCCGCGCGCGTCCACCTCTCATGCGTCCGGTCATGCGTCCGGCCCTTACGCCGGTGACCTGCACGGGGGCGACCGGCGCGAGGGTGACCTGTACGGCGGTGACCTGTACGGCGGTGGCCTGTACGGCGGTGACCTGTTCGGCGGCGGTCCCGCCTCCGGCCTGGACGACGACGCGCCGCCCACGGGCGCACCCGCGGACGCCAAGGGGCGGACCTTCACCGGGATCGCCGCCGCCGCCGTCACGACCGTGCTGGCCGTCGTGGTGGCCGGGCAGGTGACCGACGGGCGCGACGACAGCCGCGTCCGGTCGCAGTCGGCCGCCGGGAAGGCCGCCGGCGGGGCCCTGGAATCCGGGGCGCCGAGCCCGTCCGCATCCGCGTCCGCGTCGCCCGTGGCACTGACGTACGCACAGAAGATGGACGTCAAGTACCCGCTGGACGCGAAGCTCGAGGGGTCGGGGAAGTTCGAGGCGATCCCCGGGGTCGACAAGGCGCCGGGCAAGGGGCAGAAGTTCACCTACCGGGTGGACGTGGAGCGCGGGCTCGGTCTGGACGGCGAGCTGTTCGCGCAGGCCGTGCAGAAGACCCTCAACGACGACCGCAGCTGGGCGCACGACGGCGCGCGCACCTTCGAGCGGATCTCCTCGGGGAAGCCGGACTTCGTGATCACCCTCGCCAGTCCCGGCACCACCGCCGTCTGGTGCGCCAAGTCCAGTCTGGACACCACCGTGGACAACGTCTCCTGCGACTCGGCCTCCACCGAACGCGTCATGATCAACGCGTACAGATGGGCCCAGGGATCACGTACCTACGGTGACGCGATCCACGCGTACCGGCAGATGCTGATCAACCATGAGGTCGGCCACCGGCTCGGCTACCACCACGAGAACTGCCAGAAGGACGGCGAGCTCGCCCCCGTCATGCAGCAGCAGACGAAGTTCCTGGACCACCACGGGATCCACTGTCTGCCCAACCCATGGGCTTATCCCAAGAGTTGACGGGAGTCCCGCACCGCTGAACACGCCATGACGTTTCGCATCCGAGTGAACTCCTAGCGCGACCGAACGCGACCCGCACGGGAAAGTTACGACCGTTCACCCCTTTTGGTGGCGCGATGGACAACCGTCCGTCGCGCCACCGCCTTGTCCGCATACGTTCTTCCCGCTGCGAGCCGCCGGGTCAACGGCGGCTCCCCAGAGGGGAGATCGGGGGTGCGTGCGTGCGCATCGGACTGCTGACGGAGGGTGGCTATCCGTATGTGAGCGGTGACACCGGACTCTGGTGCGACCGGCTCGTGCGCGGGCTCGGGCAGCACGAGTTCGACATCTACGCGCTCAGTGACGGACCGCGCCAGGAGGAATCGGGCTGCGTCACGCTCCCGCCGCAGGTCAGGCGGGTGCGGACGGCACCGCTGTGGACCGCCGAGGAGGACGGGGTCGGGTACGGGCGGCGCGCACGCCGGCGCTTCACCGAGTGCTACGGCGACCTCGTGACCGCCCTCTGCGTCGGCGTACCGGCCCAGGCGGACCGTTTCGCCAGCGCCCTCTACGGCCTCGCCGAACTCGCCCGGGACCAGGGCGGGCTGGTGGGAGCGCTCCGCTCGGAGAGCGCCGTCCGCGCTCTGGAACGCGCCTGCCGTGCTCCCGGCGCGCTGCGCACGGCGCGCGAGGCGCGCGTACCGGAACTGCTGACCGTCGCCGGGCAACTCGAACGAGCCCTGCGCCCCCTCTCGCTCGACTGGTACGGGCCCGACGGACCGGACGAGGGCACGCTCGGCTCGGTGGACCTGTGCCACGCCGCCTCCGGCGGTCCGGCCGCCCTGCCCGGACTCCTCGCGCGCCACTTCCACGACGTACCGCTGCTCGTGACGGAGTACGGGGTGCGGCTGCGGACGCACTACCTGAGCGCGGGCGCGCCCGGTGCGACCGCCTCCGACGCGAGCCCCGCCGTCCGTGCCCTGCTCGCCGCCTTCCACGGCCTGCTCGCCGCCGAGACCTACCGGCAGGCCGCCCGCCTCGCCCCCGGCAACGCGCACGCCCGCCGCTGGCAGGAGCACTGCGGCGCCGACCGCGCCAAGGTGCGCACGGTCCACCCGGGGATGGACGACGCGCCCTTCGCGGACGTGGGCGACGCACCGGACACCGCCGATCCGCACACCCTGGTCTGGGTCGGGCGGGTGGAACCGGCGAAGGACCTGGTCTCCCTGCTGCACGCCTTCGCCCGGGTCCGCACGGAGCAGCCGAGGGCCCGCCTGCGAATCGTCGGCACGCCCGCCGGGCCCGAGGGGCAGGCCTACCTCGGGCACTGCCGCGTCCTGGCCGCCCAGCTCTTCCCCGACGAGGCCGAGGGCCCGCACGCCGTCGGCGACAACCCGGTGTCCTTCGAGGAACTCGGCGGCCCGGAGGCGCCCACCCTCGCCGAGACCTACGCGGCCGGCGCCGTCGTCGTCCTGTCCAGCGTCGTCGAGGGGTTCCCGCTGGGGCTCGTGGAGGCGATGTTCTGCGGCCGGGCGACGGTGTCCACGGACGTCGGCGCGGTCGTCGAGGTCATCGGCGGCACCGGGCTCGTCGTCCCGCCGCGCAATCCGCGGGCGCTCGCGCAGGCGTGCACGGCCTTGCTGCGCGACCCCGAACGCCGTGCGCGCCTGGGAGCGGCCGCCCGCGCCCGCGCGCTGGAACTCTTCACCGTCGAGCAGAACGTCGAGGCGTACCACGGCCTCTACCTGGAGATCGTCTCCCAGTGCCCGGCCCTCGGGGTCGTCCTCGACGAGGCCGGTGACCCCCGTCCCTTCGCCGTCCCCGCCGAGGCCCGGCTGCCCGGCCGCTGGACCGGCCTGGGCGCACGCGTCACCGCACGCCGAGGCCCGGGCTGGGCGGCGGGGCCCCCGGTACGGGGGACGGCCGCGCGCGGCGGCCCACCCGCTCAGGGAGCGTCGGCCGTCGCCGCGGTCCCCCTCGCCGAGGGGGCGCGATGAGCGGCCTGGGCGAACGGGACCGGTCCGACGCCCCCGAGACCCCTGCCGCGCCCCGCCGGGGCGCCGGGGACCCCGTGAAGGCGCTGCTGCACCGTCACCGGGAGCTGTGCGAACGCGCCGTCGACCCGCTGGAGATCGCGGCGGGCCTGGAGGCGCACGGCGTCACCGACCGCACCGCGGCCCGCTTCCGGCACCGGGACGTCTTCTCCCTGGCCGAGGAGATGTACGCCCGCATCCCGCGCGGCGACGACACACCGCCGCGCCCCGCGCCCACGGCCCTCCCGCGCCCCCGCCCGGACCGCGCCCTGCTCACCCTGCTGCCGGGCGCCCTGTGCGCCGCGGCGCTGACCGGACTGCGGTTCACCGACGGGCGGCCGCGCCTCCTCGTGGCCGTCGCCGGCGTCCTCGCGGTCACCCTCGCCCTGCGCCAGGTCCTCGCCAAGGGCCCGCTCGGCCCACGCCACGGCACCCGCCCCGGCCGGCGCCGGACCGCCCTGTGGACCGGCTGGCTCCTCGCCCACGCCGTCCTCGGCGCCGGTCTGCTGCGGGCCGCCGTGGCAGGAGGCCCCGACGGTCCACCCACCGGCACACCGGACGGCCCGTGGCCCTTCGCCGCCGCGCCCCTGCTCACCCTCACCCTGGCCTGCGCCCCCGCCGCCTGCTGCGCCCACCTCCTCACCGCCCGCGCCCGCCGCCGACTCGACGCCAGCCGCGGCCTGGAGGAGTTCAGCGCATCCGTACAGCCGCTGCTGCTGGGCGTGTTCACCCTGTTCCTGGCCGCTCTCGGCGCGTTGACCGCCCTGTGCGCCGCGGCCCTGGACGAGCCGCCCGCGTACGCCCCCGTACTCACCCTGGGCGCCCTCCTCTTCCTCGCCCGCCTCCTCACGGTGCACGGCTTCCCCCATGTCCCCGCGGTCGTCCTCGCCGCCACGGGCACCGCCGAAGCCCTCGCCCCGGCCACGGTCCTCGCGGGCCGTCTGCCCGGCTGTGACGGCCTCGCCGTCCCCGTCGACACCCTCGTCACCGCCTGGGGAGCGGCGAGCGTCCCGGCCCTGCTCTGCGCGGCCGCCGGCCTGGCCCTGCTCGTCCACGCCGCCCGCACCCTGAGCAGGGCCTCCGCCCACGCGCGAACGGCCCACCCGTGCTGACCCGCCCGCGACCACCGCGCGCAGCGCCACCCCCACCGTGCGCCGACCGCACGACGCCCGCGCTCCTCCATCCAGCCGCAGGCAACCGCAACACCCTCGAAGGAGAGAACAGATGACCACCTCCCGATCCGGAGCGACCGGAGCCACCGGGACACCCGCGGTCGCAGGAGCCCCCGCGGTGACAGGAGCAGCCGCGGCCCCCGGGGCGAGCGCGGCCCACGCGGCCCCGACAGCCGCAGCGCACACCGAGGGAGCCGCACGATGAGGGTCCTGCTGACCGGAGCCAACGGCTACCTCGGCCGCTTCGTCGCCGACCGCCTGCTCGCCGACCCGGCCGTCCAGCTCACCGCGCTCGGCCGCGGCGACGACGCCGACGTCCGCTTCGACCTCGCGTCCGGCAGTCCCGGCGCGCTCACCCGCTTCCTCGACGCGGTCCACCCCCAGGTCGTCGTCAACTGCTCCGGCGCCACCCGGGGCGGTGCCCGCGAACTGACCCGGCACAACACCGTCGCCGTCGCCACCATCTGCGAGGCCCTGCGCCGCAGCGGCTGCGGCGCCCGGCTGGTGCAGATCGGCTGCGGCGCCGAGTACGGCCCGAGCCAGCCCGGCTCCTCCACCGCCGAGGACGCCGTCCCCCGCCCCGGCGGCCCGTACGGCGTCAGCAAACTCGCCGCCACCGAACTCGTCCTCGGCTCCGGCCTGGACGCCGTCGTGCTCCGGGTGTTCTCCCCGGCCGGCCCCGGCACCCCGGCGGGATCGCCCCTCGGGCGCCTCGCGGAGGCCATGCGCCGCGCCATGCAGTCCGGCGACGGCGAACTCAAACTGGGCGGACTCGGTGCCCAGCGCGACTTCGTCGACGTCCGCGACGTCGCCCGCGCGGTGCACGCCGCGTCCCTCTCCGCCGCCCAGGGCGTCATCAACATCGGCTCCGGGCGCGCCGTCCGGCTGCGCGACGCCGCCTCGATCCTCGCGCGCGTGGCCGGATACGGCGGCGCCCTCCATGAACTCGACGGCCCGCCCGGTGCCCATCTGCGGCCGTCCATCGGACACCCCCGCGCCGACTCCGACCACGCGGCCCCGGTCGCGTACCCGTACCCCGACGGCTGCGGCAGCTGGCAGCAGGCCGACGTGCGCACCGCCCGCGACCGGCTCGGCTGGCGGCCCCGGATCAATCTGGAGGAGTCCCTCGCCGACATCTGGATGGAGGCGGCATGTCGTATCTGACCGGCACGCCGACGGGCACCGCGGGCACCGCGGGCACCGGGACCACCGACCTCCGCACGGGCTTCGGCGTGCCCGGCACGGCCCACCCCCTGCTCGCGCCGGCCGAGTGGGGCTCGCTCGCCCGCACGGGCGCGGCCCTGCACTGGGTCGTCCTGAACGTCGCCGACGGTCCCGGAGTCCGGCCCGACCCGCACTGCCTCCAGGCCGTCGGCGGGCTGCGCAACGCGGGTGTCCGCGTCCTCGGCCACCTCGACCTCGGCCACGGCGTCCGCGCCTTCGCCGAGGTGCTCTCCGACGCACGGCGGCACCTCGACTGGTACCAGGTCGACGGCTTCCTCCTGGACCGCTGCCCGGCCGGGCGCACCGAACTCCCCGAGGTCCGCCGCACGGTCGCCGCCCTGCGCACCCTGCGTGACACGCCCCACATCGTCCTCGGCCACGGCACCCACCCGCACCCCGGCTACGCCGAGCACGCCGACCAACTGGTCACCTTCAGCGGCCCCTGGACCGACTACCGCTGGTCGCAGGTGGCCGAGTGGACCGCCGACCATCCGCCCGAGCGGTTCTGCCACTTGGTGCACGGCGTGCCCCGCGGCCACCTCGACGAGGCGCTGCGCATCGCCCGCTGGCAGGGCGCGGCCACGATCTGGTTCACCGACCGGGGCGACCGCGGCGGGCTCGACGACCCCTGGGAGACCCTGCCCGGCTACTGGGACGAAATCGTCTCGCGGATCGGAACGGGTGTCTCGGAATGAAGAAGGCCGTGGCAGTGTTACGGGGAGAACAACTGTAGTGATCGACCGACCAACGGAGTCCCCGTGTCGCTGCCACCCCTGGTCGAGCCAGCCGCTGAGCTCACCGTAGACGAGGTTCGCCGGTACTCCCGCCACCTGATCATCCCCGACGTCGGGATGGACGGGCAGAAGCGGCTGAAGAACGCCAAGGTGCTCTGTGTGGGCGCCGGCGGCCTGGGCTCGCCGGCGCTGATGTACCTGGCCGCGGCAGGTGTGGGCACGCTCGGCATCGTGGAGTTCGACGAGGTCGACGAGTCGAACCTGCAGCGCCAGATCATCCACAGCCAGGCCGACATCGGCCGCTCCAAGGCCGAGTCCGCCCGCGACTCGGTCCTCGGCATCAACCCGTACGTGAACGTGATCCTTCACGAGGAACGGCTCGAGGCCGAGAACGTGATGGACATCTTCAGCCAGTACGACCTGATCGTCGACGGCACGGACAACTTCGCGACCCGCTACCTGGTCAACGACGCGTGCGTGCTGCTGAACAAGCCGTACGTCTGGGGCTCGATCTACCGCTTCGACGGTCAGGCGTCCGTGTTCTGGTCCGAGCACGGCCCCTGCTACCGCTGCCTCTACCCGGAGCCCCCGCCCCCGGGCATGGTCCCCTCCTGCGCCGAGGGCGGCGTCCTGGGCGTGCTGTGCGCGTCCATCGGCTCCATCCAGGTCAACGAGGCGATCAAGCTCCTCGCGGGCATCGGCGAGCCGCTGGTCGGCCGTCTGATGATCTACGACGCCCTGGAGATGCAGTACCGCCAGGTCAAGATCCGCAAGGACCCGAACTGCGCGGTCTGCGGCGAGAACCCGACCGTCACCGAGCTCATCGACTACGAGGCCTTCTGCGGCGTCGTCTCCGAGGAGGCCCAGCAGGCGGCCGCCGGCTCGACGATCACTCCCAAGCAGCTCAAGGAGTGGATCGACGACGGCGAGAACATCGAGATCATCGACGTCCGCGAGCCGAACGAGTACGAGATCGTCTCCATCCCGGGCGCCAGGCTGATCCCGAAGAACGAGTTCCTCCTGGGCACCGCCCTGGAGGGCCTGCCGCAGGACAAGAAGATCGTCCTGCACTGCAAGACGGGTGTCCGCAGTGCGGAAGTCCTCGCCGTCCTGAAGGCCGCGGGCTTCTCGGACGCCGTCCACGTCGGTGGCGGTGTCATCGGCTGGGTCAACCAGATCGAACCGAGCAAGCCGGTCTACTGACCCCGTCCGCGGATGCGGCCTCTTCGATCGGAGGGGGCTCCGGGTGCCACGAGTGCCCGGAGCCCCCTCCGTCGTCATGAGCAGACCTTGCCGTCCTTCGGCACCGTGCCCTTGAGCAGATAGGCGTTCACCGTCGCGTCGACGCAGTCGCTCCCGCTGCCGTACGCACCGTGCCCCTCGCCCTTCCAGGTGAGCAGCACCCCGACGCCCTTGCCGAGTTCGTCCGCCATCTTCCGGGCCCCCTCGTACGGTGTCGCCGGATCCCCGGTGTTGCCGACCAGCAGGACCGGTGCCGCGCCCGGCGCGCTCACCTCCGGGGTGTCGTACTGTCCGGCCACCGGCCAGTCGTGACACCAGCCGGCCGTGTCCCAGCCCAGGAAGTCCCCGAAGACGGGCGAGATCCTCTCGAACTCCGGCAGCCGCTTCCTCGTCTCCTCGACGGTCGGCCGCTGCTTGTCGTCCAAGCACGATATGACCCGTTGCGCGTGGGTGGTCGTGCCGTAGTTCCCCGAGGAGTCCCGCTCGTTGTAGGCGTCTGCGAGCGCGAGCAGCCCGGTGCCGTCACCCCGCTCCGCCGACTCCAGGGCGCTGGTCAGGGCCGGCCAGCTCTGCTCGCTGTACAGCGGCAGGACGATCCCGGTGACCGCGAGCGCCTGGTTCAGCCGCCGTCCGTCGGACGTCGGCAGCGGAGCGCTGTCGAGCCGCTTCAGGAGGTCCGCGATCTTCGCCGTGCCCTGCTCGGGGTCCTGGCCCGTCGACTTCAGATAGTCGTCCAGCGCCCGCTGGAACCCCCTCGCCTGGTTCTCTGCATGGCCCACCGCGTCCGCGGTCGGATCGACGACCGCGTCGAGGATCAGCCGCCCCACCTTCTTCGGGAACAGATGGGCGTAGACACCGCCGAGTTCGGTGCCGTAGGAGATGCCGAAGTAGTGCATCTTCGTGTCGCCGAGGACCTGGCGCATCAGATCCATGTCACGGGCCGTGTCGGTGGTCGACACATGCGCCAGCAGATCGCCGGCGGCCTTTGCGCAGCCCTGGCCGAAGTCCGCGGCGTCCTGGAGATACGCCTCTTCCTCGGCCGTCGTGTCCGGGGTGATGTCGACGGACTCGGCGGCCTGGATGTCCTTGTTGCTGCGGCAGCGGATGCCCTCGCTCCCGCCCACCCCGCGCGGGTCCCAGCTGACCAGGTCGTACCGTTCGCGGAGCGCGGAGAACGTGGAGCCGTACGGCGGCAGGGTGGTCACGCCCGAGCCGCCGGGGCCGCCGAAGTTGAACAGGAGCGAGCCGATCCGTTCGCCGCGGTCGGCCCGGGACTTGGCGCGGATCAGCGCGAGACCGATGGTCTTTCCGTCGGGCTTCGACCAGTCCAGGGGCACCTTCATCGTGGCGCACCGCCAGTCGGTGCCCGGGGCGGCCGCGTCCGCGCTGCCCCGGCAGCGTTCCCAGTCCAGCTTCTGCCCGGTGAGCGAGGCGGGCAGGGCCGCCGTCGTCGCCGTACCCGAGGAGCCCGCGGACGACCGCGCACCGGCCGAGCCCCCCTTCCCGTCCTCCCCGTCGCCCGAGGAGCCGCCGGCGCAGCCCGCCGCGAGCAGCGCGGCGGCGGCTCCCAGAGCCGTCCACCGTAGGAATCGCGCCATGTGCCCTTCCCCCCTTGCCGACCGTCCGCGCCGGGTGGCGGGACGGCTGTCAGGCCATGGTAGGCCGACCGTGACTCATGCGTTGGAGCCTGTGGATAACGTTGTGACCTGCGGGTTTTCCGGGATGGAGGGGGAGGTGGGGGAGTTTCAGGAGCAGACGGTCCCGGCGGTCGGCACCTTGCCGTCCAGCAGATAGCCGTCCACGGCCTCCCGTACGCATGTGTTCTTGCTGCCGTACGCGCCGTGCCCCTGCCCCCGGTAGGTCAGCTCCACGCCGACGCCCTTGCCCAGCGCGGTCGCCATCCTGCGCGCCCCCTCGTACGGGGTCGCCGGGTCGCCGGTGTTGCCCACGACGAGGATGGGCGCCGAGCCGGCCGCGGCGACGTCCGGACGGTCGGCGGCGCCCGGCACGGCCCAGTCGGCGCAGCTCACCATGGACCAGGCCAGGAAGTCCCCGAACAGGGGTGAGGCGGCGCGGAACTCCGGCACCTTCGCCTCGACCTGATCGGCGGAGTAACGGGGCCGGTCGTCGGAGCAGTTGATGGCGGCGTTCGCGGCGGCGATGTTGCTGTACTCGCCGTTGGCGCTGCGGCCGTTCATCGAGTCGGACAGCAGCATCAGGATCCTGCCGTCCCCGTCGTAGGCCTGTTCGAGGCCCTCGGTCAGGTACTCCCAGAAGTCCTTCGAGTACAGCGACTGCGCGATGCCGTTGGTGGCGGCGCTCTGGGTCAGGACGCGCGGGAAGACGCCGGGGAGCGGTGTGGCCTCGAGCCGCTTCAGCAGGGCGGCGATGCGGTCCTGCACGTCCTGCGGGGTGTCGCCGACGGGGCAGCCCCCAGCCTGGGACGTGCAGTCCTCCGCGAAGTTGTCGAGCGCGAGCTGGAAGCCCCTGGCCTGGCCGAGGGCCCCCTGCTCCGGGGTCTGCGTCGGGTCGACGACCGCGTCGAACACGGCCCGCCCCACGTTCTTCGGGAACAGGTGGGCGTAGACGCCGCCGAGTTCGGTGCCGTAGGAGATGCCGAAGTAGTGGAGCTTCGGGTCACCGAGGACCTGGCGCATCAGGTCCATGTCACGGGCCGCGTCGGTGGTGCGGACATGCGGCAGCATCGTCCCGGAGTGCTTCTCGCAGGCCGCGTTGAACTTCTCGGTGTTGTCCAGCAGCGCGGCGCGCTCGGCGGTGTCGTCGGGGGTCATGTCCTGCTGGAAGTACGCGTCGAGCTGCTGGTCGTTCTCGCACGTCACCCCCGCGCTGCGGCCGACCCCGCGCGGGTCGAAGCTCACCAGGTCGTAGCGGGTGCGCAGGGCGGTGTAGTCCTCGCCGAACGCCGGCAGGGTGCTGACACCCGAGCCGCCGGGCCCGCCGAAGTTGAACACCAGCGACCCGATCCGCCGGTCCGGTGCGCCGCTCGCCGCGGCCCGGATCAGCGCGATCTCGATGGTGTCGCCCTCGGGGTCGGCCCAGTCCCGGGGCGCCTTCATCGTGGCGCACTGCCAGGGGTCGCCGTCCGGCAGCGGCGACGGGGCGGTGCCGCCGCCCTCCGAGGCGGACGGGGCCGGGCAGTCCTCCCAGCCGAGCTTCTGCGCCGTCAGGTCCTCGTCCCCGCCGTCCTCGCCGCAGCCGGCCAACGCGGAGGTCAGCAGCAGAGCGGTCGCGGTCAGGGCGGCGCGCAGACGGGCGGGGTTCGGCATGATCCCATCGTGCGGTCGGGCCCACTCCCGCGCGCGGGGCACGGGCCGTACGAGGGACGCCGTACCGCTCCGCGGAGGCTTTCCCGACGGGCGGCGTCCGGAGGGTCCTAGAGGGCGCCCTTGCGGCTCAGCTGGTTGAAGGCCAGCCAGCCCGGCAGCACCGGCAGCCACAGCGTCAGCAGCCGGAAGAGCAGCACCGCGGGAGCGGCCACCTCCTTGGGCAGGCCCACCGCGATCAGACCGACCGTCAGTGTCGCCTCGACCGCTCCGACACCGCCCGGGGTCGGTGCGGCGGAGCCCAGCGCGTTGCCGGCGAGGAAGACGACCGCGACGCTGGCGATGCTGATGGAGGACGATTCCGTGCCGAACGCGCGGATCGAGGCGTCCAGGCACATGACGAAGCAGAACGTCAGCAGCAGCATGCCGCCGATGCCGGTGACCAGCTTCTGCGGCCGCTGCAGCACGTCCAGCATGCGCGGCACGACACCCGCGAACAGCGACCTCACGCGCGTGACGACGAATTTCCGCAGGAACGGCACCGACGTCACCACCAGCACGAGCACCGCCACCGTCAGCAGACCCGCGATGACCGTGCGGGACGGCGACAGCGACGGGGTCTTCTCGGTACCGGTCAGATAGCCGAACGACAGCAGCATCAGGATGTGGCAGCCGAGCCCGAACAACTGCGACGCGCCGACACTCGCCACTGCGAGCCCCGGGCGCACCCCCGAACGCTGGAGGAACCGCGTGTTGAGGGCGACCCCGCCGACCGCGGCCGGGGCCACGATCTTCACGAACGACCCCGCGACCTGCGCGGCGACGGTCCGCGGGAACGGCACCCGCTCCGGCACGAACCCCAGCAGGCTCATCGCGGCGGCGACATAGCTCAGCGCCGAGAACAGTACGGCCGCCGCGACCCAGCCCCACTCGGCGTTGGCGACGAGCGGGCCGAACTCGATGTGCGTGAGCTGCGTCAGCAGGAAGTACGCGCCGATCGCACCGGCGATGAAGCTCATCAGGGTGCGCGGCCGCACCCGCTCCAGCCGGGCCGGCTCGACCGGGGCCTGGGGCCGGATCCGCAGCACCTGATGCCGGATCTGGGTCAGCAGATCCTCCTCGCGGGCCTCCTCCAGGGCCTCGTCGATGGCCCGCTTCTCGGCACGCGCCTGTGCCCGTACGGCCTTCTTCTCGGCCTTCTCGGAGACCGGTTCCGTCTCGTGCCCCGCCTCCAGCCGGGCCTGCTTGGCCTGCCGGGACGCCTCCAGGACCGCCTCGCGCTCGCGCTGTGCCCGCTCCCGGGCCAGTCTGCGCAGCGTCGCGCGCGTGGAGCGGCTGAGCGCGATGGGCTGGAGCATCGGCAGACAGTCCGCCACCGCGTCCGGGCCGAGCACGCCCACCGCCGAGGCGACCGCACGCTCGGCGCCCACGCGCAGCCCCAGCGTCACGAGCAGCTGGGAGATGTCCATGCGCAGCAGCAGATCACCGGCCGCGATCTCGCCGACGCGCAGATCGGTGAGGATCACCGTGCCGGAACGATCCACCAGGACCGCGTCCCCCACCAGGCGCCGGTGAGCGATGCGCCGGGACTGCAGGGCGCGCACCTGGTGCCAGGTGTCCCGCAGGAGGTCGTCGGTGATCTCCTCGTCCGCCAGCGAGTCCAGCGTGCGCCCGCCGGTGTGCTCGTAGACGAGCATCACGGCGTCGGGGCCGAGCTCGGAGGTGGCGATCAGCTTGGGGGCGTTGGCGCCCGCCGCGATCGCCGCGTAGGCGAGCAGTGCCTCCTGCTCCAGGGCCTGGCGCAGCGACTGCAGGCTGCTGCGGGTGGCGAAGCCGCGCAGGGTCAGATTGCGCCACGCGCGGTAGAAGAATCCCTGGGCCTGCTGTTCCCGGTCGACCACGGTGACGTCCAGCGGCGGGCCGTCCTCCAGGGTGACGAAGTAGCGCCGGCCGCGGTCGCCGGTCTCGGAGGTGTCCGGCGCCTCCTCGCGGGCCGCGCTCACCGGATGGAAGCCGACGTGCCGCAGGCCCGCCATCAGCGTCCGTCCCGTGGGCCGCACGTTCGGCGAGCCGACCGCGTACAGCGTGCCGTAGGCGACGGTCCAGCCGATCAGCACCGTCAGGATGATCGAGAACGGTGTGGTGTAGCCGGTGACCAGCATCGAGAACGCGTCGAGGAGCAGCACCATCCACAGCACCGCGCGCCAGCGCGGCCGGCGCGACATGCCGACGGCCGTCATATAGGCGATGACGGGGGCGAGATAGCCGTGCACCGGATCGGTGAGGGCGTGGATGTCGCCGGGGGAGGGCTGGGTGAGCGCCTCCTGGATCGAGTCCGGGGCCGCCTTGGCGACCCAGAGGTCGGTGGCGAGTGTCACACCGTGTGCGAGGACGGCGGCGAGCACGCCGTCGGCGATGCGCAGCCCGTCCCGTTTGATCAGCCGTTCGATGGCGAAGGCCACCGGCACCAGCAGGATCGCGATGCTGGACGCCAGTCCCGCGATCTTGATGAGCAGGTCGGGCGCCTGGCCGGTGCCCTTGTTGATGTCCTGCTCCAGGCCCGAGGTCGTTCCGTGTGCGAAGGCGGCGATGCCCAGCAGCACGATGACGGCCAGCACGCCCACCAGAAGACGCATGAGGTCGGAGGGGCGGTGCACGCGCGCGGGGAGCAGCGGCTCGTCGCCCTCCACCTCGTCGCTGTGCACCTCGTCGTTCTCGGGACCGTCCGGGCGCGACGCAGCGTCAGAGGTGCCCTCCGCGTCCTCGGGATGCACACCCTGCTGCTTCATCGTCTCTTCTTGATCTCGTATCACCGGTCACCGCCCGCACGATGGTGGCATGCTCCACCGACACACGGGGGCATCAGGGTGCAAACGCGGGGGCGCACAGTCTGCCCCACGCACTGCCCGGGGGCGAGGGTCACGCACGGTCACGCATCGGTCGTCCTGTCGGTGGGGTGCGGCAGGATGGGGCGGATGAGCGAGCAGAGCAACCCGGACGACGCCCGCCCGGAGGACCCCGACGCCCGCCCCGGGTACCCCGACGCGCTGCCGGAGTACGCCGAGCGGGTCCTGGGGGTCGCGGAGCTGATCCCGCCCGGGCGGGTCATGACGTACGGGGACGTCGCCGAGTGGCTCGAAGAGGGCGGGCCCCGGCAGGTCGGCCGGGTGATGGCCCTCTACGGCGGGGCCGTTCCGTGGTGGCGTGTGGTGCGCGCGGACGGGGCGCTGCTGCCCGGCCACGAGCTGCGGGCGCTCGGTCACTACCGCGACGAGGGCACGCCGCTGAAGGAGGCGAGCAGGGCCGCCGAGGGCCATCTGCCGCGCCTCGACATGCGGCGGGCGCGCTGGGACGGCGGCGAACACGCGGACGGTCACACCTGACAGCTTCCGCCATCCGGCCCGCCCGAGGGGAGCCTGTGGCCCGTACGGGGGAAAACAGGAAAACCGGGCACGTCGGTGGCATGGCGTACGTTCGAGGGGCGCGGGGCGGAGAAAGCGGCCCTCGATCACCCAGCACACCCACCAGGACCGGCGAACCACGTGAGCTCCTCTTCCTCCACCAGGCGCCTGTCGCACCCCCAGGGTCGACAGGGGAACCGTGGCGCTTACCGGCTGGTCCGAACCCCGCCCGCCCGGACCGTCCCCCCTCGTCTGGACGCCGCACAGCGCTCCGTGGTTGACCACGTCACCGGGCCGCTGCTCGTGCTCGCCGGCCCCGGCACCGGCAAGACCACCACCCTCGTGGAGTCCGTGGCGGCCCGCATCGCCCGCGGCGGCGACCCCGCGCGCGTGCTGGTGCTGACCTTCAGCCGCAAGGCGGCCGTGGAGCTGCGCGACCGGATGGCGCTGCGCATGGGCGCCGCGCGCGCGCCCCAGGCGACCACCTTCCACTCGTACTGCTACGCCCTGGTCCGCGCCCACCAGGACGGCGAGCTGTTCGCGGAGCCGCTGCGGCTGCTGTCCGGTCCCGAGCAGGACGTGGCCGTCCGGGAACTGCTCGCCGGCCAGCTCGACCTCCAGCGGCTCGGCCTCGCACACGTGCGCTGGCCGGACGAACTGCGCGCCTGCCTCACCACGCGCGGGTTCGCCGACGAGGTCCGCGCGGTGCTCGCCCGCAGCCGGGAGCTCGGCCTCGGCCCCGACGCCCTGGACGCCTTCGCCGCCCGCATCGGCCGCCCCGACTGGCGGGCCGCCGCCGCCTTCCTCGCCGAGTACCTCGACGTCCTCGACCTGCACGGCGTCATCGACTACGCCGAACTCGTCCACCGCGCGGTCCTCCTCGCCCACCGCCCCGAGACCGCCGTGCGCCTGGCCGCGCAGTACGACGCCGTGTACGTCGACGAGTACCAGGACACCGACCCGGCCCAGGTACGGCTGCTGCACGCCCTCGCGGGCGGCGGCCGCACCCTCGTCGCGCTCGGTGACCCCGACCAGTCGATCTACACCTTCCGGGGCGCCGATGTGAACGGCATCCTGGACTTCCCGGACGCCTTCCCCCGCTCCGACGGCCGCCCGGCCCCCGTCGAGGTCCTGCGCACCTCCCGCCGCTCCGGCGCCGCCCTGCTCGCCGCCACCCGGCTGCTGACCGCGCGCATGCCCCTGACCCGCCTCCCGGCCGAGAAGGTCCGTGCCCACCGCGAACTCGTCCCCGCGCGCGAGGGCGGCCGCGTCGAGGTCTACACGTATCCGACCGCCGGCACCGAGCTGGACAACGTCGCCGACATCCTGCGCCGCGCCCATCTGGAGGACGGCGTGCCCTGGGGCGACATGGCCGTGCTGGTCCGCGCGGGCTCCCGCACGATCCCCACGGTCCGCCGCGCCCTCACGGCGGCGGGCGTCCCCCTCGACATCGACGGCGACGACCTCCCGCTGCGGCACGAACCCGCGGTGGCCCCCCTGCTGACGGCCCTGCGCGCGGTGGCGACCGCGGAGGTCTCCAGGAGAGAGGTGGAGGTCTCCAGGGGAGAGGGGGAGGTCTCCAGGGGAGAGGGAGACGCCCACGGCTCGGACGGCAGCGAAGGCACTCGGGAAGGCGACCCCTGCTGGCTCGACACCGAGACCGCCCTCACCCTCCTCGCCTCCCCGCTCGCCGGCATGGACGCCGCCGATCTGCGCCGCCTGGGACGCGCCCTGCGCGAGGAGGAGCGCGCCGCGGGCAACCCGCTGCCGCCGCCCTCCGACGACCTGCTCACCCGCGCCCTCGCCGAACCGGAGCGCCTGGTCACCCACGACCCGGTGTACGCGCGCGGCGCCCAGCGCCTCGGCGCGCTCCTCGCCGCGGCCCGTGAGCGCCTCGCCCGCGGCGGCACGGCCGAGGAGGCGCTGTGGGACCTCTGGGAGGGCACTCCCTGGCCCACCCGGCTGGAGCGGGCCGCCCGCCGCGGCGGCGCGGCCGGCCGCAACGCCGACCGCGACCTGGACGCCGTGTGCGCGCTGTTCGCCACCGCCGCCCGCGCGGAGGAACGCACCGGCGGCCGCGGCGCCCTGAACTTCCTCGCCGAGATCGAGGCCGAGGACATAGCCGCCGACACCCTCACCCGCCGAGCGGTACGCCCCGACGCCGTCCGGCTGATGACCGCCCACCGTGCCAAGGGCCTGGAGTGGCGCATGGTCGTCGTCGCCGGCGTCCAGGAAGGCCTGTGGCCGGACCTGCGCCGCCGCGGCTCCCTCCTGGAGGCCGACCGCATCGGCCGCGACGGACTCGCCGAGCCGCTCACACCGGGCGCGCTGCTCGCCGAGGAACGGCGGCTGTTCTACGTCGCCGCCACACGCGCGCGTGACCGGCTCGTCGTCACCGCGGTGAAGGCACCGGCCGACGACGGCGACCAGCCCTCCCGCTTCCTCACCGAACTCGGCGTGGAACCCCGGGACGTCACCGGCCGCCCCCGCCGCCCCCTGTCCGTCGCCGCGCTCGTCGCCGAACTGCGCGCCACCACGGTCGACCCCCGCACCTCCGCCGCCCTCCGCGAGGCCGCCGCCCGCCGCCTCGCGCGCCTGGCCGCGCTCGCCGACGAGGACGGCCGCCCGCTGGTGCCGTCGGCGCACCCCTACCGCTGGTGGGGCATGTTCGAGCCGACCGAGAGCAGGGTGCCGCTGCGCGACCGGGACCAGCCCGTCGTGCTCTCCGGCAGCGCCCTCGACCAGCTCGCCAACACCTGCGCCCTCCAGTGGTTCCTGGGCCGCGAGGTGAAGGCCGACGCGCCCGCCACCGCCGCCCAGGGCTTCGGCAACGTCGTGCACGTCCTCGCCGACGAGGTCGCCTCCGGGCACACCCCGGCCGACCTCGACGTCCTCATGGAGCGCCTCGACTCCGTGTGGAACGCGCTCGCCTTCGACGCGCCCTGGAAGTCGGAGCAGGAGAAGAGCAACGCGCGCGTGGCGCTCGAACGCTTCCTCCAGTGGCATGTGGGCGACCGCGCGGGGCGCACATCCGTCGCCAGCGAGCACGACTTCGACGTCACCCTCGAAGCGGGCGACTACGAGGTGCGCATCCGCGGTCAGATGGACCGCGTGGAGGCGGACGGCGAGGGCCGCGCCTACGTCGTCGACTTCAAGACGGGCAAGCAGGCGCCGACCGCGCGCGAGGTGGAACGGCACCCCCAGCTCGCCGTCTACCAGCTCGCCGTCCGCGAGGGCGCCGTCGACGACGCCTTCGACGGCGTACGCCCCGCACCGGGCGGCGCCGAACTCGTCCAGCTGCGCCAGGGCGCCGCCAAGCGCGACGGCGGCGACACCCTGCCCAAGGTGCAGGCCCAGGAGGCACTGGAGGGGCCGCAGGGGGAGTGGGTCGGCGAGCTGCTCGCCACGGCGGCCGGCAAGGTCCTCGACGAACGGTTCACCCCGAGCGCCGGCCAGCACTGCACCCACTGCGCGTTCCGGGCGTCGTGCAGCGCGCGGCCGGAGGGACGGCACGTGGTGGAGTGAGCGGGGACACAGGCCCGGCGGAGGCGCCGGGTGCGTGGTCATCGATTGTCGGTGCCCGCCGTTAGCCTCTTTTCATGCCCGCCCGCATCACCGATCCCGAGCAGCTCAAGGAGCTCCTCGGGATCCCCTTCACCCCGGAGCAGACGGCCTGCATCACCGCGCCGCCCGCCCCGCAGGTGATCGTGGCCGGAGCCGGGTCGGGCAAGACGACGGTGATGGCCGCGCGCGTGGTCTGGCTGGTCGGCACCGGCCAGGTCGCCCCCGAGCAGGTCCTCGGCCTGACCTTCACCAACAAGGCGGCCGGCGAGCTCGCCGAACGGGTCCGCAAGGCGCTGGTCAAGGCGGGCGTCACCGACCCCGACGTCATCGACCCCGACCACCCGCCGGGCGAGCCGGTGATCTCCACGTACCACTCCTTCGCGGGCCGGCTGCTGACCGACCACGGCCTGCGCATCGGCCTGGAGCCGAACTCCCGCCTGCTCGCCGACGCCACCCGCCACCAGCTCGCCGCGCGGGTCCTGCGCGAGGCCCCCGGCCCCTACCCGGCGCTCACCCGCTCCTTCGCCGACCTGGTCGGCGACCTCCTCACCCTCGACTCCGAGCTGGCCGAACACCTCGTGGGCCCCGACGAGCTCCGCACCTGGGACGCCGCACTGCTGGACACCCTGGAGGGCACCCGGCTCAGCAACGCCGACCTGCGCAAGGTGCCCGAGGCCGCCGCCGCCCGGCGCGAGCTGGCGGGCCTGGTGGTCCGCTACCGCGCGGCCAAACGCCACCGCGACCTGCTGGACTTCGGCGACCAGATCGCCCTCGCGGCACAGCTCGCCCAGGTCCCCGAGGTGGGCCGGATCCTGCGGGACGAGTTCCGCGTGGTCCTCCTCGACGAGTACCAGGACACCTCCGTCGCCCAGCGCATCCTCCTGGCCGGACTGTTCGGCGCCGGCACCGGACACCCGGTGACCGCCGTCGGCGACCCCTGCCAGGCCATCTACGGCTGGCGTGGCGCCTCCGTCGCCAACCTCGACGACTTCCCCGAGCACTTCGCCCACGTCGACGGCCGGCCCGCCACCCGCCAGGCCCTCAGCGAGAACCGCCGCAGCGGCGGCCGCCTCCTCGACCTCGCCAACGGCCTCGCCACCCCGCTGCGCGCCATGCACGCGGGCGTGGAGGCCCTGCGCCCGGCCCCCGGCGCCGAACGCGACGGCCTGGTCCGCTGCGCGCTCCTGGCCACCCACGCCGAGGAGATCGACTGGATCGCCGACTCCGTCGCCCACCTGGTCCGCACCGGCAAGGCGCCGGGCGAGATCGCCGTCCTGTGCCGTACGGCCACCGACTTCGCGGAGATCCAGGGCGCCCTCGTCTCCCGGGACGTGCCCGTCGAGGTCGTCGGCCTCTCCGGACTGCTGCACCTGCCCGAGGTCGCCGACCTCGTCGCCGTCTGCGAGGTGCTCCAGGACCCCGGCGCCAACGCCTCCCTGGTCCGGCTGCTCACCGGACCGCGCTGGCGCATCGGCCCGCGCGACCTCGCCCTCCTCGGCCGGCGGGCACGGCTGCTCGTCGCCCACACGCGCGGGGACGGCGGCGACGACCCGGACCGCCGTCTCGCCGAGGCCGTCGAAGGCGTCGACCCGTCCGAGGTGATCTCCCTCGCGGACGCTCTCGACACGTTCCTGGAGACCCCCTTGGAGGGCGGCCAGGACGACAGGCTGCCGTTCTCGCCGGACGCGCGCGTGCGCTTCGCCCGCCTCGCCGCCGAACTGCGCGACCTGCGCCGCTCCCTCGCCGACCCGCTGATGGACGTCCTGCACCGCGTCCTCGCTGTCACCGGCCTCGAGGTCGAACTGTCCGCCTCCCCGCACGCGCTGGCCGCCCGCCGCCGCGAGACCCTGTCGAACTTCCTCGACGTCGCCGCCTCCTTCGCCGCCGGCGAGAGCGAGACGAGCCTGCTCGCCTTCCTCGGCTTCCTGCGCACCGCCGCCCAGTACGAGAAGGGCCTCGACAACGCCCTGCCCGGCGGCGAGAACACCGTCAAGGTGCTCACCGCCCACAGGTCCAAGGGCCTGGAGTGGGACGTCGTGGCCGTCCCCGGCCTGGTCACCGGCACCTTCCCCAGTGGCCAGGGGCGCGAGAAGTGGACCGCCCAGGCCAAGGTGCTGCCGCACGCCCTGCGCGGCGACGCCGACACCCTCCCCGACATCGACTCCTGGGACTCCCGGGGCATGAAGGCCTTCCACGAGGCCATGAAGGACCACCAGCACACCGAGGAGCTCCGCCTCGGCTACGTCACCTTCACCCGCCCCCGCTCCCTGCTCCTGGGCTCCGGCCACTGGTGGGGCCCCAGCCAGAAGAAGCCCCGCGGCCCCTCCGACTTCCTGCGGGCCCTGTACGACCACTGCGTCGCCGGCCACGGCGAGATCGAGGCCTGGGCCGACGAGCCGGAGGAGGACGCGGAGAACCCCGCCCTGCACCGCGCCACGGCCGACCGGGCCTGGCCGCTCCCCCTGGACGCCGACGCACTCGCCCGCCGCCGCGCCGCCGCCGACACCGTCCTCGCCCACCTGGACGACCTCGCCGCCCAGGACGACGTACGGCCCGCCGTCGCGCACGACCCGGACGCCCACGACGACCCGGACTGGCCCCCGCCCCCCGACGAGGACGAGCCGCCCCACGACGAGACCGACCCGTTCGAGACCGACCCGTTCGAGACCGACCTCCTCGCGGACGCGGACCCCTTCGCGGACCCGGACCCCTTCGACGCCACGGACCCCTTCGACGACCGTGAGGGCTTCGCGGGCGCGCCCGGCCCGGTCGACGGCGACACCCCCGGCGTCCCGGCCCGCCCCGCCGTCCCCCACCAGGCCACCGCCCCCGAGCCCCCTGCCACCCGGCCCCGGCGGGGTTCCCTCACGCCCGAGGAGGCCCGCGCGGTCGCCTCCTGGGACCGCGACCTCGACGCGCTCGCCGGGGAGCTGCTGCGCACCCGCCGGAGCGTCACGGACGTACCCCTCCCGACGACGCTCACCGCCTCGCAGGTGCTGCGCCTGGCCGAGGACCCGGACGGGCTCGCGCAGGAACTCGCACGCCCCATGCCGCGCCCCCCGCAACCGGCCGCGCGCCGTGGCACCCGGTTCCACGCATGGGTGGAAGCCCGCTTCGAGGCGTTGACGCTTCCCCTCCTGGAACCCGACGAGCTGCCCGGCGCCGACGCCGAGATCGCCGACGAGCGCGACCTGGAGGACCTCAAGGAGGCCTTCGAGCGCACCGAGTACGCCCGGCGCACCCCCCACCGCGTCGAGGCCCCCTTCCAGCTCGCCCTCGCCGGCCGCGTCGTACGGGGCCGTATCGACGCCGTCTACCGGCAGGACGACGGCGATACGACGACGTACGAGATCGTCGACTGGAAGACCCACCGCGCCCGCACCGCCGACCCCCTCCAGCTCGCCCTCTACCGGCTCGCCTGGGCCGAGCAGCAGGGAGTGCCCGTGGAATCCGTCACAGCGGTGTTCCTCTATGTCCGCACCGGAGAGGTCGTACGGCCCCGCGACCTGCCCGATCGCGCAGCCCTGGAGCGCCTGTTGAGGGGCGAGGAAGCCCCCGCGGAGGGGCACGAGCCACCCCAAGGGCGGGAAAAGCGTGGGCAACCGCCCGGCGAGGATGCCGGCGCGGGCCGATAGGCTCGTGACCATGAGCCATCCCGTTGACAGTGCCGTCAGCGCCGTCCGCACGTACATCGGGCAGCATCGCGCCGCCTTCCTCGACGACCTCGCCGAGTGGCTGCGCATCCCCTCGGTGTCCGCGCAGCCCGACCACGCCGCCGACGTACGACGCAGCGCGGACTGGCTCGCCGCGAAGCTGACGGAGACCGGCTTCCCGACGGTCGAGGTCTGGCCGACGCCCGGCGCCCCCGCCGTCTACGCCGAGTGGCCCTCGGACGACCCCGAGGCCCCCACCGTCCTGGTCTACGGCCACCACGACGTGCAGCCCGCCGCCCGCGAGGACGGCTGGGACAGCGACCCCTTCGAGCCCGTCGTCCGCGGAAACCGCCTCTACGCGCGCGGGGCCGCCGACGACAAGGGACAGGTGTTCTTCCACACCCTCGGCGTGCGCGCCCACCTCGCCGCCACGGGCCGCACCGTTCCGGCCGTCCACCTCAAGCTGCTGATCGAGGGCGAGGAGGAGTCCAGCTCCCCGAACTTCCGCGCCCTCGTCGAGGCGCACGCCGAGCGGCTCGCCGCGGACGCCGTGATCGTCTCCGACACCGGCATGTGGTCCGCGGACACCCCCACCGTCTGCACGGGCATGCGCGGCCTCGCCGAGTGTGAGATCCGCCTCTTCGGCCCCGACCAGGACATCCACTCCGGCTCCTTCGGCGGCGCCGTCCCCAACCCGGCCACCGAGGCCGCGCGCCTCGTCGCCGCCCTGCACGACGAATACGCGCGCGTGGCCGTCCCCGGCTTCTACGACGGCATCGTCGAGCTCACCGACCGCGAACGCGAGCTCTTCGCCGAACTGCCCTTCGACGAGGAGCGGTGGCTGAGCACCGCCAAGTCGCACGCCGCCCACGGCGAGGCCGGGCACACCACCCTGGAGCGCGTCTGGGCCCGCCCGACCGCCGAGGTCAACGGCATCGGCGGCGGCTACCAGGGCCCCGGCAGCAAGACGATCGTCCCGTCCTCCGCCTTCGTGAAGCTGTCCTTCCGGCTGGTCGCGGGCCAGGACCCCGAACAGATCGAGAAGGCCGTCCGCGCCTGGGCCGACGAGCGGATCCCCACCGGGATCCGCCACGAGATCGCGTTCAGCCCGGCCACGCGCCCGTGCCTGACCCCGCTCGACCACCCCGCCCTGCAGTCCGTGGTCCGCGCCATGGGCCGCGCCTTCGAAGGGCCCGTCCGCTTCACCCGCGAGGGCGGCTCCGGGCCCGCCGCCGACCTCCAGGAGGTACTCGGCGCCCCCGTGCTGTTCCTCGGGATCTCCGTCCCCTCGGACGGCTGGCACGCGCCGAACGAGAAGGTCGAGCTGGACCTCCTCCTCAAGGGCGTCGAGACCACCGCGTACCTCTGGGGCGACCTGGCCGAGAACTGGCGCCGTGCGCCCTGACGGCCCCGCTCGGCCCGGAGCGGGTTTGCGCGCGGCGCACACTGGAAAGGCCGCATCGCGGCACCGCACCGGATCCGGTCGCCCCCTCCCGCACGTTCCGCTGAACCGCCCGCCGAATCAACCGTTCCACCGGGGGAGTTGGAAGCACCCGTGACCACCTGGACCGACCAGAACGCCGACAGGCCCGTGTCGCTCACCGCGCCGAGCGGTATCGACCGGGCCGCCCACCACCGGCTTGACGAGGCGTGGCTCGCCGCCGCGTGGAGCCACCCCACGACGCGCTGTTTCGTCGTCTCCGGCGGCCAGGTCCTCATCGACGAGACGCCCGACGGCCGGACCGAGCTCGTCATGACGCCCTCGTTCGAGGCCCCGCTCACCGAGGCGCACCGCTACTTCCTGGGCACCGACGAGGAGGGCGTCAGCTACTTCGCCCTCCAGAAGGACGCCCTGCCCGGCCGGATCGACCAGTCCGCCCGGCCGGCCGGACTGCGCGAGGCCGGGCTGCTGCTGTCGCCGCGGGACGTGGGCCTGATGGTGCACGCCGTCGGCCTGGAGAACTGGCAGCGCACCCACCGCTTCTGCTCCCGCTGCGGCGAGCGCACGGTCATCGCCGCGGCCGGACACATCCGCCGCTGCCCCGCCTGCGGTGCCGAGCACTACCCGCGCACCGACCCCGCGGTGATCATGGCAGTCACCGACGAGGACGACCGCATCCTCCTCGGCCGGCAGGTCCACTGGCCCGAGGGCCGCTTCTCGACGCTGGCCGGCTTCGTCGAGCCCGGCGAGTCCATCGAGCAGGCGGTGCGCCGCGAGGTGTTCGAGGAGGCCGGGATCACCGTCGGCCCGGTCGACTACATCGCCAGCCAGCCCTGGCCGTTCCCGTCCAGCCTGATGCTGGGCTTCATGGCCCGCGCCACCTCCACCGCGATCGACGTCGACGGCGACGAGATCCACGAGGCCCGGTGGTTCTCCCGCGACGAGCTGACCGCCGCCTTCGAGGCGGGCGAGGTCCTGCCCCCGTACGGCATCTCCATCGCGGCCCGCCTGATCGAGCTCTGGTACGGCAAGCCGCTGCCGACGCGCAGCTTCGTCTGACAGCAGCAGGAGGGGGGCGGGGCGGGCGGGGCGCCCCCCCCCCGCGGGGCGCCGGCGCGGGGGGCCCCGGCCGGTGCCTGCTCCGGCCGGGACCCCCGCAGGTGAGCTCGCTCAACGGTTGCCAACGGAGACCTCCACGGAGCCGGAGTCCGCGCCCGGCGCCGTGGCGGGGGGAGCGGGATGCCCCTCACCCGCGTTCGCCGGGGTCCTGAGGGCCTTCTTCCGGGCGAGGATACGGGAGCGATTGGTGACGGCGCCGCGCAGCAGGCATCCGGCCAGCCCCGCCGCGCCCCCGACGAGCAGCCCGAACAGCAGGGTGAGGAGCACGCTGCCGGTGAGTTCGCCGCGCGTCCCGCCCATCTCGCTGCCGAACATCGTCGCACCGAAGCGTCCGGACGCCCCGGCCAGCCATGTCGCCGTCGCCATGATCAGCGCGGTGACGAGGGCGAACCGCTCGGCGAAGCCGAGGTGCGGGCCGAAGGGACCACGGTAGCGGTGCAGAGGCGGGGTATGGGCGGGGTCCGTGCCCCGTGCGGCCGCGTAGGCACAGGCCAGCAAGAGGAGGCCGGTCACCGCGAGCGACCCCAGCCACAGCGGCCAGCCGCCGGCCGACAGCGCCCGCAGGTGCTCGATGCGGTCGGCGGGAACCGCGGGCTGCTGACCGCCCATCCCGCCCATGAGTCCGGCGAGCGGATTGCCGCCCTGGCTCGCCACCTGCTTCGCGGAAGCCGTCCACGGGGCGCCCAGGCCCAATGTCAGGAACACCGCCACGGCGTTCGGCGCGAGCAGGATCGCGCCGCCGGCCACCGTCGCGGCCCGGCCGCCGACCAGGAGGCCGACGAACATCACCACCACCAGCGGCACGGCCGTCGCCACCATCAGCGTGCGCACGATCGCCGAGACGGCGGGCGTCCACGCCGGGCGCAGCCGGTCGACCGCGCCACCGAGGGGGATCCGCGTCCTGCGGCTGATCACACAGCCGGCGGCGAGCACCACGGCCACCCACAGCACTGCGCCGAAGGCGGCCGTCGCAGCGTGCACGTGATACGTCATCGTCATGTCCTGGGGCGCCGAACCACCACCGAACATCCCGCCCAGGCCACCAGCACCACCCAGGCCACCGGCGCCGCCCGCGGCCCCCGCCCCCTGGTCGCCGCCCAGTCCGCTCATCGCCGAGGCCGGCACGGTGAGAGTTCCGTGCGCGAAGCCGCCCACCACCGGGAAGGCGAGCAGTGCGGCCGCGACGGCTCCACCGGTCCGCGCCGCCAGCTCACGGAGTTCGAGCCGCCGGTCCTTCAGCCGGCGGGAGAACGCGGGCCACAGCACGAGGGAGCCGAGCAGCGTCACACCGAGGGGCACCGCGTCGATCGCCCCGCTCATCGACGGGGCCATGCCCCCGCCCCCACCGAACAGGCCGCCGAGCAGGTCTCCGATCCCGGAGCCGCCGGACGGGGCCGAGGTGTCCGAGCCCGCGCTCACCGAGCCGCCGACGGCCATGGCCGTCAGTGTGAGCGACAGCCGCCACAGCGACCCGGCCGACCCGGCGTCCAGCAGCCACAGGGCCAGCGCCGAGACGACCACCATGGCGGCCAGGGCGTACAGCGTGGCCCTCGCCCCGTCCAGGGCGTTCCTCAACAGACCTTCGGGCGGACGGCGCTCGGCCAGGGGCTTCGATTTGACGACGGGCATGTCGGATCACTCCGCTTCGTTCGGACAACGCAACTCGACGCCGTACGAAGGGATTCGGCCGACGGGGCGCCGCGTCCTTGAGGACCGGCACAGCCTGACGGCCGGGAGTGCCACGTTCCGCAGAGGTCCTGGGAGTTTCCTGACAACGCTCGGTGGCCGACCGCAGGTCAGCCCCGCGGACCCCGGGACGGGCGACCCGACTTCTCAGAGAACTCCCAGAACACCGAGCCCCGCCGGCACCCTGCTCAGCCCAGGTCACGTGGGAGCAGGCGCCGGCCCGGAAGCGGCGTGCCCGGGGCTCGCAGGCCGTCGAGGATGAGGGCCGTCGCCCGGTGCAGCATCATGTCCGCCATCTCGGCCTCCGCAACCGGGTAGTGCCGTACCAGCAGCGACAGCAGCACACCGAGATCGCCCGCGCCGATGTCCGCGCGGAGGCTGCCTTCCCGCTGAGCGGCCGTGACCAGGTCGTCGAGCAGGCCCATGATCTCGTCCCGGACACCCCGGATCTCCGGGTCCCGGGTGACGATCGCATGCGCCCGCTCCGACAGCAGCCCCAGCTGCGTCGTCACCCGCAACTCGCGGGAGTGTGCGAGGAGACGGGTGATCGTGTCCCAGGCGGTCGGCTCTTCCCGGGCCACGGCCCGCAGTTCCCCCAGCACACGGCTGAAGCTGTCCTGCGCCACAGCCCGGATGAGCGAGTCCCGGTCGGGAAACCGCCGGTAGAGAGTACCGACGCCGACTCCGGCGCTGCGGGCGATCTCCTCCATCGGCACGTCGGGCCCCTGAGCCTGGAAGACGACTTTCGCCGCCGTCAGGATCTGGTCGCGGTTGCGCCGCGCGTCGGCTCTCATCGGGGTGTGCGGATCAGCGGTCATACGCCTGATTCTCCCAGTGAGTGGCGTGTCCGACCTCGGTCAGGTGGACGAAATTCCTCCACTTCGCTAATGTCGAACCCGTAAGCGGAAGAAATCTATCCGTTTTGCCCCCTGTGCTCGGAGGCTCCCCCACCATGTCCGCCACCCCCACCCCACACGCACACCTCCCCGTTCACCCCCGTCACGGAGCACATCCATCTCCGCCATGACCCGCCCACCTCCGCGTGACCCTGCCCAGCGACTTACCCGCACGGGTGCTGACCAGGCACGACGGTATCCGCCTGCTCGACGGTCCGAGCCCGACCGACTCATGGCGGCCGTCGCCCTTCCCCTGCGTCCCTGGTAGCTCGTCGTACGGAGCGACGGAAGTCCGGCGACGGCCTGTCGAGCAGGCAGACGGCCAGGACGAGGACCGGGCCAGGACCGTCGGCCCCGCGTTCGCGCTGCTGATCGCGGGGCACGAGACCGCAGCGTCTCCGACGAGGACGTGGAGATCGGCGGCGCGATCATGGGCGCGGACGAGGCAACGGCTTCGGATACGGAGTCCACCAGCGCCCCGGCCCACGCCGAACCGCGCATCGACTTCGCCACGCTGATTCCCCGACCTGCCCTTCAAGGCCCACAGGAACGTCTACGAAAAGCCGGTGCCCTGGTAGGCCACGATCACTCGGGCCCATCGACCACTTGTCAACTCGAGCACTTGTCAACGTCGCGGGCGGCGCCGTCCGCTGTCCGTCCGCTGCTCCTTTGCCCACCCCCCACCTCAGGAACGACATGACCGACGCTCTTGCCGCCACCGCCGACCAGCCGATCCCCGATTTCCCGATGCCGCGCGACAGCGGCTGCCCGTTCGCCCCGCCGCCGAAGCTGCGGGAGCTGCACGCCGAGCAGTTGCGTGCCGACCAGCCGATCACCAAGGTCCGGATCTGGGACGGCACCACCCCCTGGATCGTCACCCGCTACGACGACCAGCGCACCCTGCTCTCCGACGCGCGGTGCAGCGTCGACCTGAGGCGTCCGGGCTTCCCCTACATGGCCCGCAGCTTCCGCGACGTCGCCCAGCGCGGCAGCGAGCCCGCGTTCCTGAACCTGGACGACCCCGCGCACGCCCGGATCCGACGGATGATCTCCGGCGCCTTCACCATCAAGCGGGTCCAGGCCATGCGTCCCTCGGTGCAGCGCGTGACGGACGACTTCATCGACGCGATGCTGGCCGGGCCCAAGCCCGCCGACCTGGTCCACGCACTGGCCCTGCCGCTGCCGTCCCTGGTCGTCTGCGAACTGCTGGGCATCGCATACGAGGACCACGAGTTCTTCCAGACCAAGAGCGAGATCGGCCTGCGCCACGACGCCGACCCGGAAGAGACCGCGGCCGCGCACTACGAGCTGCTCGACTATCTCGACCGGCAGATCCAGGACCGGGTGACCAAGCCCGCCGACGACCTGCTCTCCGTCCTGGCTGCGCGCTACAAGGACGGTGAGCTCACCCGGCGCCAGGCCGCCTCCATGGGGCTGCTGCTGCTCGGCGCCGGCCACGAGACGGCCGCCAACATGATCGCGCTGGGCACGGCGGCCCTGCTGGAACACCCGGAACAGCTGGCGATCATCCGTGACACCGACGATCCGCAGGTCCTCGCACGCGCCGTCGACGAGCTCCTGCGCTACCTGACGATCATCCACATCGGCAACCGCAGGATCGCCCTGGAGGACATCGAGATCGGCGGCCGGACCATCCTCGCCGGAGAGGGCATCATCCTGCCCAGCGTCACCGCCAACTGGGAAGAAGACCACTTCTCCGACCCCGGCCGGCTCGACCTGCACCGCGACTCCCGCCGCCACCAGGCCTTCGGCTACGGCATCCACCAGTGCCTGGGCCAGCCCGTGGCCCGCCTGGAACTGGAGGTCGTCTTCGGCACCCTCTTCCGCCGCGTCCCCACACTGCGCCTGGCCACCGACGTGGAGAAGCTGCCCTTCAAGCACGACGGGGTCGTCTACGGCCTCTACGAGCTGCCGGTCACCTGGTAACCATGACCGTCCTCGTCACGGGAGCCTCCACCGGCTTCGGAGCCGCCCTGACCCGGGCCTTCGCCCGGGCGGGTTGGAAGGTCGCCGTGACCGTGCGGAGCCCGGTGAAGGCCCCGGCCGACTTCGCGGACCTCCCGTCCGTCGAGGTGGTCCGGCTCGACGTGACCGAGCCCGAGTCGGTCGTGGCCGCGCTCGGGGCGGTCCACGACCGGTTCGGCCCGCTCGATGTCGCCGGTTACGTCCCATGGGGCACGCTGGAGGTGACCCGGGCCGTCCCGCCGCAGATGCGTGAGCGCGGCACCGGACACATCATCATTTTCTCCTGGCGTCGCCGGCATCGCCGCCGTACCCGTCATGGCCGCCTACTGCGGCTCCGAGTTCGGCCTCGAAGGTTTCAGCGAATCACCCGCCCAGGACGTACGACACCTGGGCATCAAAGTCACCATCCTCCAACCAGCCTGCTGCAGAACGGAGTTCAGGACAGGCGCCGTAGACCGGCGTATCCCGTGCCCGACGTCTACAGCCCCGCCGACGCGGTTGTCTCGATCGCCGCCACCGACAAGCCGCCCCTACGGCTCCCCCTCTGGCACGGGCTCTTCCTCCTGCGCCGCAGACTCGCCTCGCGGCAGCGGAAGTACGACCACTGGAAACGACTGACCGGAACAACCCTGTGACGCGCCCCCGGCAGCGCCCGTGCGCCAGAGCCCCGTCAGGAGGTCAGCAACGGCATCGCTGCGAAGGCGTACGGCTGCCAGAGCCGCCGCGAGACCTCCTCCGGGTAGGCCGTCACCGACGGCTCCGTGTCGAAGATCCGGGTCAGGCGACGTTCGGCGTCGAACGCGGGCCAGCCCGGGTCACCGGTGGCGGCGAACGAGGTCCAGGCCGAGCGGATCTGGGACGTCAGCACCTCGGCCTCGTCCACGTGCTCGGGGCCGATGGCCACCGGACCCAGGTGGGCGTCGTAGGTTCCGAACAGGAGCGGGCCGTCCAGTCCGTGGCAGGCGCGCAGCATCCCGCCGTGTCCCGGGGACTGCCAGGCCAGCTCGTACAGGTACGCCTTGCCGCCGCCGGCGGCCTGTGCCTCGGCGAGCTTCAGCGCGGGCATGCGGAACAGCCAGTCGCTCTGCACGACCTCGAACAGGTCCTCCGCGGACATGTCCGGGAACGCCTCGCGGTAGGCCCGTTCCCCTTCCTCTTCTTCGCCGGGACCGAAGTGCCGCAGCGCGTCCCCGGCCTGCTCCTCGGTGACCTTGCCGAAGAGGTTTCCGAAGAGGAAGAAGGTGCGCCACTCGTCCCGGTTGTGACCGATGATCAGCTCCACGTCCCGTCCCGCGCCGCGCGCGAGGCCCTGCCAGGGTGTGACCGGCAGCACCTCACCGTCGACCACCGGGGAGAAGAGGGTGAGCGTGTGCGCGAAGTTGCCCCAACGGGCCGCGTGCTGACGCATCTTCGACTCCACCGCGTGCCCGATGGCCGGTAGCTCCCGCGCGTCCACACCGGACAGCGCCTTGGCATTCGGACGCAGACCCGCCTCGGCGGCGATGGCCGCGGCAACGTCGCGGGCCAGGGCGTCGGAGAAGAAGGTCCCCGGCAGACTCTGCCCGATGGCCCGTGTGAACAGCCCCGTCGCGCTCGGCATGACCATGAGCGAGGCGATGGAACCGGCACCGGCCGAGTCCCCGAGGATGGTCACCTGGTCGGGGTCGCCGCCGAACGCCGTGATGTTCTCCTGGACCCATTCCAGGGCAGCGACCTGATCCAGGAGCCCGCGGTTGGCGGGCGCGCCCTCGATACGGGCGAAGCCCTCGACGCCGAGACGGTAGTTCACCGAGACGAACACCACATCGCCCTCACGCGCGATGTGCCGGGCGTCGTAGCCGGGGCTGCCGGAGAAGCCGTGCTTGTAGGCACCGCCATGGATCCACACCATCACCGGTCGACGGGCGGCGGGGTCCGGCGCGGGCGTCCAGACGTTGACCGTCAGCCAGTCGTCGCCGGTACCGCTGAAGAGGCCGTTGTCGCCGCGGCCGCCCATGTTCGCGTCCTGAGGGGCAGGCGGGCCGAACTCGTACGCCTCCCGTACGCCGTCCCAGCCGCGCACGGGCCGCGGTACCTGGAAACGCGCCTTGCCCAGCGGAGGCTCGGTGTACGGGATGCCACGGAAGACGGCCAGGCCGCCCTCGGTACGGCCGCGGACCACGCCGACGGTGGTGCGGACCTCGGGGTCACGGAATTCGGCGGCGGGCATGCGACCGGCTCCTCATGATCGTAAATGAATCGCTTGATTTAACAGTTGCCTATCTTTTGACATCTGTCTAGTCTCTCGGACATGCAGGACCGACAAAGCCGCCAGGTGCTCCGCAACCGCGCCGCCCTCATGAGCGCCGCCGTACGCCTGGTCTCCGAACGCGGCACCACCGCTCTGCCCGTCATCGACCTCTCCGAGGCCGCGAACGTCAGCCGGCAACTGGTGTACATCCAGTTCGGCGACCGCGACGGACTCCTCGTGGCGGCCGCGACCGATCTGGTCGAACGCGAACTCATGCCGGAGGTGGCCGACGACGACGTGGCACATCACCGGCGTCTGCTGGCGATGGCCCGGCACTTCGCCGAGCACCGGCCCTTCTACCGGGCCATGCTCACCGGCTCCTGCGCCTTTCCCATGACCCGGGCGCTGAACAGGCTGTTCGGCTCACTCATCACTCCCGCGGGGCTGCGGGAGGTGTTCGGCGACCTCGACGAGACGACGACCGAGGACCTCAAAGTGATGATCAGCGGCGGGACCGGCGCCATCGTCAACGACTGGCTGATCGACGCGGCCGACCCCCTCGACGCCGAGGAGCTGGCCGACCGCCTGGAGCACCTCGCGACGGCGTTCACCGTCCGCCCCACCGCCCCCACTCCCGCATCCGGAGGCCACCCTTGATGAACCTCAGCAGCCACCTCGTCCAGCGCATGCTGCACCTCGGCCCGCCTCTCACCAGGGACCTGAGCGTCACACACGACCTGCGCGTCCCGATGCGCGACGGTGCCGTGCTGCTCGCCGACCGCTGGGCGCCGAAGTCGGGCGGCGCCGGCCTGCCGACCGCCCTGATCCGCGTGCCCTACGGCCGGGCGGGCGCGACTGCGGGACCGATGGCCCGCCCGCTGGCGGAGCGCGGTTTCCAGGTGCTCATCCAGAGCACCCGCGGCACCTTTGGCTCGGACGGCCCCTTCGACCCGCTGCGCCGCGAGCGTGAGGACGGTCTCGACACCGTCGAATGGGTGCTCAAGCAGGCCTGGTTCGGCGAGTCGATGATCCTCTGGGGCGCCAGCTATCTGGGCTTCGTGCAGTGGGCCATCGCCGACTCGCTGCCGCCCCAGGTCAAGGCCATGATCCCGGTGGTCACGGAATCCGCCCTCACTCTGGACTTCCTGCGCGCGGACGCCTTCTCCCTGGAGACGCCGTTCGGCTGGGCCGTCCAGGTCGCGGGACAGGAGCGTCCGTTCGCGATGCCGCGCGCGATGCTCGGTGCGAAGAAGGTCCAACGGGCCCTGCACACATTGCCGTTGAACCAGGCCGACCTGGCCGCGATCGGTCACCGCGACGACTACATCCAGAACATCCTCGACCACGACTCCGAGGCTCCGTTCTGGAAGGCCCTCGACCACCGCGACCGCGTCACCGACGTCGAAGTGCCGGTGAGCTCGGTCGCAGGCTGGCACGACATCTTCCTGCCCGGCCAGCTCCGCGACTTCCGCGTACTTCAGGAGGCCGGTCGGACGGCCCGGCTCACCGTCGGTCCCTGGGCTCACACCTCCCTGGGCGTGGGAGGGGTGGCCTTCGCCGAGGCCGTCGGCTTCGGCCTCGCGCTGGCCCGGGGCGAGCAACCGGCCGAGCGCGCGCCGGTACGGTTGTTCGTGATGGGCGAGGAGAAGTGGCGCGACTTCTCCTCCTGGCCGCCGCCCGGGTACGAGCCCCGCCGCTTCCACCTCCAGCCGCGCGGCACCCTCTCCCCCTCGGTCCCCGAGGCGGCACCCCCGGACCGGTACCGCTACGACCCCGCCGACCCCACCCCGGCCGTCGGTGGCGTCCGCATGGCCTTCGGCGTCAAGAACGGCCGCGTCGACAACAAGGATCTGGAGGCCCGTCGGGACGTCCTGACCTACACGACTGCCCTGCTGGACGAGGACGTCGAAGTGATCGGCGACGTCAGCGCGGAGATCTTCTTCCGCTCCAGCCTGCCGTACGCCGATGTCTTCGTGCGGCTGTGCGACGTCGACGCCGAGGGTCGCTCGACCAACGTCTGCGACGGCCTCACGAGCCTCACGGACGCCGACCGGACCACCAGGGCGAACGTCCAGCTGTGGCCGACCGCCTACCGGTTCAAAGCCGGCCACCGTATCCGGGTCCAGATCTCCAGCGGCGCCTTCCCGCGCTACAACCGCAACCCCGGCACCGGCGAACCGCGCGCCACGGCGACCGGCCTGCGCGGCGCCGAACAGCAGGTGTTCCATGACCCGGACCATCCCTCGGCCATTGTGCTGCCGGTGCGCCAGGTTCCCGCGGCCCGGGGCACGTGACCCGTCGGCTGTCGCGCGCTGCGCCGAGCGGCGGCAGCGTGCGCGGCCACGATCTCCGGAGTCACGGTCCCCTCGACGCCGTTCGCCCCCCGCTCAGAGGGACCCAGGCTCCGAGAACGCGCCCGGGTAGGGGCGTACAGGACCGAAGAGCTCCTCGCTCACCGCCCGCACGGCGCCGACGACCAGCGGGGCCGCCCGTTCCAGCGGGGACCGACTGTCCCCCACCACCGAGACCGCGGCGACCGGCCCGTCAGGGCCGCGCAGGGCGAGACCCACGCACCCGAGCCCGACGAAGCACTCGTCACGATCGAACGCCAGCCCGTTGCGCCGACGAACGGCGGCGAGTTCGCGGTGCAGCAGGTCGACTCGGCCGATGCTGTGCCGCGTGCGCCGTTCCAGCACCTGCCCGTACCGCACGTCGATCTCCTCGGGGCTCAGCCAGGCCAGCATCGCCTTGCCGAGGCTGGTGCAGTGCGCGAGCTCACGCCCGCCGACCCGGGAAGGGATGTCCTCCGCCGCCGATCCCCCGACCTTGTCGAGGCAGTAGATCTCCGGTCCGTCCAGTACGGCGAGGTGCACGACCATTTTGCTCTGCAGGGCCAGCCGCAGAAGATGCGGTGCCGCCGCCGCGCGAAGGGCGCTGTGGTCGATCTCCCGGCCGCCGAGGCCGAGTGCCCGCGCGCCCAGCATGTATCCCGCCGCCGCATGCCCCAGCCAGTTCAGCCTGACCAGTTGGTCGAGGATCCGGTGCGTGGTCGAACGCGGCAGCCGCGTCCGGCGGACGATCTCGTCGAGCGTCAGATGGGTCTGCGGACGCTCGAAGAGGTCGATGATCAGCGTCACGCGCTCCATCATCGACGGGGGCAGCACACAGCCGCCGAACTCCGAGGGCCGCGAGTTCAGGCGAAGGGCAGACGTCATCGTCGGTGCCTCTCTGCTCAAACCGACATCAATGCTGGTTCGGCGGCCTCAAGGTACCCGCGTCACGGGACACCGACCAGGGATCGTGCAATAAAAAATATTGTATTGGATTGCCGCCGCCGGGAGTAAAAATACATTGACAGCCAACTATCTGCATAGCTACTGTCTGCCATCCACAAATTAATCATGGTCCTCACGCGGAGTTGACCCATGCCCGAAGCCGTCATAGTGGACGCCGTCCGCACCCCCATCGGCAAGCGCAACGGCACACTCGCCGACGTCCATGCCGCCGACCTGTCCGGGTACGCGCTGCGGGCGTTGCAGCAGCGCACCGGCATCGATCCCGAGCTGGTCGACGACGTCATCTGGGGCTGCGTCAGCCAGGTCGGCGAACAGGGCGGGGCCCATATCGGCCGGTACGCGGTGCTCGCGGCGGGCTGGCCCGAGTCCGTGCCGGGCGTGACGATCAACCGGGCGTGCGGGTCGAGCCAGTCGGCGTTCGACTTCGCCGCCGGGATGGTCATGGCCGGGCAGTACGACCTCGTCGTGGCCGGCGGCGTGGAGACGATGACCAGGGTTCCCTACGGCTCCGCCCAGGAACTCGGCCGGCCGTACGGCCCGCTGGTCCGCGACCGCTACCACACCGACCTGACCGGCGGCCGTTTCCCGAACCAGGACTTCGACCAGGGCATCGGGGCGGAGCTGATCGCCGGCAGGTGGGGCCTGACCCGGCGGCAGCTCGACGAGTACGCCGTGCGCTCGCACGAACTCGCGGCCGCCGCGATCGACGCCGGCGCCTTCGACGGCCAGCTCGCGGCCGTGCCCGGCAAGCCCGGCTTCACCGCCGACGAGGGCGTCCGCCGCGGCTCCACCGTGGAGAAGCTGGCCACGCTCAAGCCCTCCTTCCAGGCCGACGGGATGATCCACGCAGGCAACGCCTCGCAGATCTCCGACGGCGCCTCGGCCGTTCTGATCACCACCCCGGAGCGGGCGAAGGGGCTCGGGCTCACCCCGATCGCCCGCTACCACTCCGGCGCCGTCGCAGGCGGCGATCCGCTGATGATGCTGACCGCCCCGATCCCCGCGACCCAGAAGGTGCTGAAGAAGTCCGGCCTGTCGATCTCGGACATCGGGGTCTTCGAGGTCAACGAGGCCTTCGCCCCGGTCCCGCTGGCCTGGCAGGCCGAACTGGGCGCGCGCGACGAGGTTCTCAATCCGCTGGGCGGCGCGATCGCCGTCGGCCACCCGCTCGGCGCCTCCGGCACGATCCTCATGACCCGGATGCTGCACCACATGAGGGACAACGGCATCCGTTACGGTCTGCAGACCATGTGCGAGGGCGGCGGGACGGCGAATGCCACCATCGTCGAACTGCTCTGATCCGCAGCACAGTCGGTCCGGCTCCCGACGCGGGCGGGAGCCGGTCCGGCGGCTCCTCAGGCCTCCGGGCGGCCTTCGTCCGGCGGCTCGCGGATCCGGTCGTCGCGTGGATCGTGGCGGTCGCGGCTGCCGCGCCAGTAGCGCGTGATGTCGTCGGCTGCGAGGGTGTGGTCCGGTACGACCCGGCGGTAAGCGATCTTCCAGCCCGAGTCGAAGCGCCGGAAGCAGTCGACGTACCGGCCGAACGGGACTCGGTGGTCCCCTCCAAGCCCGAGTGGACGACGAAGACGGTCTCTCCATAGGCCTCGTCCCCATGGAGTTCGAAGACCGACCGGCCGAGCAGGCGGTGCATCGACAGCCCCGGCGGGAGCCTCCCCGGGGCGCAGACGAATTCGGCGAACTCACGGCCGACGATCTGCGCGTGATCGCCTCTGTCCACGGCCGCCGACAGCACCGCGATCAGTTCGGTCAGCGCCTGCTTGTCGAGCAGGGCTCGGACGGCACCGGCACTGTCGTGGGTCATGCGCTGAACGCCTTCTCCGTCGTGTCCGCGCTACGCCGGTGCGGCTCACACCGTGGCAGGGGTGGTACGCACTTCGCGGTCACCGCACCGACCGGAAGAACCCGCGCAAGGGACCGCTGGTGGGAAGGGAGATCAGCCCGACGAGCGAGGCGGTCAGCGCCAGATCGGCGGGGCGGCTCTGCTCGATCGGCACCGGCACCGGTGATCTCACCGAGTTGAGCAGGGTCCGCGGGTTGACGTCCAGGCTGAAGTCGTAGGACTCGCGCGGCATCTCCCACCGCGCCCTCCGCCGGACACTCCCGCGTCGAGGCACAAGGCGCCGATCGGCGCGATGGACACAGTCCGCTCCACCAGCGCGCCGACGGCGGCCGGGTCGCGGAGGTCGACCAGATGCCTGTGGGCCTCGATGTCGGCGTCGGTCAGACCGGCGCGCGCCGTCCGCGGGGCCTGCTCGTCGCGGTCGGCGATCAGCACCGCCGCTCCACGCCGCCCGTAGGCATGGGCGAGCGCGTGCCCGATGCCACTGGCGCCCCCGGTGACCACGGCGACCGTTCCATGTAGTTGATGGGATGCCACAGTCCGAACCTCCGCCCGAACGCCTTCTGGCCTGGTTGAGGCGTGATGGGGTTGTGACGCCGTCAAAGTATCTGGCGCCAGAGCCCAGTGCAAGGTTGACCGACTATCTGTCTCCTCACCTTTTCGGACGGCTCTGTGCGTGATCGGCGCGCCACGCGTGCGCGTTCCCGCCGGGACTCCGGCCCGGCGGGAACGGTCACCGCGGTCGCCCGATGCCTGCCTGACGCTCGTCAGGCCCCCGGCTCCACGGTGTTGCGGACGACCGCGCCCGAACCGGTCGCCGCGGCCACCGGTTCCTTGCGCGGGAGGAAGCGGAACCCGGGGGAACTCGCCCGCTCCCCACACAGCAGGCTTCCGGCGAACCCGGCGACCGCACCGGCCAGCAGACCGGCGACGAACGTCCACAGCACACCGCCGTCGAGGCCGATCTCGGTCCCGCTGACGAGGTGGCCGGCCATGGTCACGTGGGTGTCCAAGGAGGGCTCGGCGAGCGCGGCGGCCCCGCCCAGGACGAGCGCCGTGACGATGCCGAAGCGCTCGGCGAGGCCAAGGTGCCGGCCCAGCGGGCCCTTGTAGGGGTGCAGTGGACGCGCGTTCGCGGGATCCGTCGCCCGGGCGGCCGCATACGCGCAGGCCAGCAGAACCAGACCGGTCAGCACGATGGACATGAGCCACACCGGCATGCCGCCGGACGTCAGATCACCCAGGCGCTGCGTGTGATCGGCCGGCGGGACAGCTGCCTGCCCGCCCGCCTGACCGGCGGCCGACTGGCCTGCCTGGCCCGCGGCGGCCGCCGCGGCGGCCGGGCTCTGCACCATGTGCAACGCCGACGTCCAGGTGGAGCCCAGGCCCACGCTCAGGAACGACGCCAGAGCGAACGGTGCCGTCAGCAGGGCACCGCCCGCGGCCTTGCGGTCACCGGCGGACAGCGCACCGACAAGCGTCAGCACTGCCGCCACGGCGAGCAGCGTCCGCACGAGGGCCGAAAGGCTCGGCGCCCACGAGGCCCGCAGCCCACGCGCGGAGAACTCGGCGGGCAGCCGGCGGCTGATCAGCAGACCGACGACTAGCACGAGGACCGCCCACACCAACGCGCCGATCACCGTCGCGCCGATCCCCACCTGGTACGACATCGGCGGCTGCGCGGCCGAGCCGGCAGCGGCGGCGAGGCCGGCAGAGCCGAAGAGCTTCTCGACGAGGTCGCCGAGCGGACCGCCGAGACTGGCGCCGCCCTTTCCACCGACTGTGGGCATGGTGAACGAGCCGTGCGCGAGGGCCGCGGCGCCCCACAGGACGAGTACGGAGGCGCCGACCGCGCCGACCGCGCGCGCCGCCAGGTCACGCGCCTGGAAGGGCCGTCGCCGCAGGCCCCAGGAGAACACCAGCCAGAGAACCACCGCGCCGAAGAGCGTGATCGCGAGCGGGAACACATGGGCCGTGCCGCTCATCGTCAGGTTCGCCGCGCCGCCGGCGGGCTGGGCGGTGCCGGTCGATGACGCAGCCGGCATGGGCATGGTGTCGGGGCCGACGGTGGCCGAGCCGCCGACGGCCATGGCGATCACTCCCATGGTCAGGGCCCACAGGGAGTCGGTCGAGGCCGGCTCGAAGACGGCCAGACCGACGACGGCGAGCGCCGCCATGGCGACGACCGCGCACAGAGCGGCCAGGGCGCCTTCCAAGGCGTTGCGCAAGGGGCGGGGTGGGAGCGGGGAGACGGAGGACGGGGATGGGGACATGAGGGTAACGCTCCGTTTTCACTCGGGGACGAGATCGGGGAAGCGGGACCGCTGCCGGCGGCCGCTTCCCCGGAGGGAGCAACTGGACGTGCGAACAGGGTCGGCGATAAGTACGCTGACCAATAGTCGGGTGACCTTTATTTGGTCAGCAGGGTGCACCTTCTCCAGTACATGGCCTCTACACCGTCCCGATAGGCGGGACTGCCCTCGGCGCCGAGTCGACTCGACGGTGGCGCGCTCATCGGTGAGCCGGCTGAGCTCCGGAATGCACGCCGACACAGCCGTCAGCGGCGGCCGACTCCGTCGACCGGGAGCAACTACCAGGTGAGCGTACGCACTTGGGCGGACGGCGCCGCGGTGTTCCTATGCGGTCGCGGTCGGTTCCTCGTCCGCTACTCGGGGTCGCCGGCTCCGCGCTCGAAGACGAGGGCAACATTGTCCAGACCCTCGAGAAGGGTCTTGACGGTGTCGGACTCGACGTCCGACAACCCGTACTCGAGCGCAGCGAGTTCGGCGTGAGCCCGTCGGTACAGGTTGTGCCCTTCGCGTGTGGCGACGGCCAGGATACGGCGCCGGTCGCCCGGGTCCGCACGCCGTTCGATCAGGCCGCCTCGCACGAGGCGGTCGATCGTGGCGGTCATCGTGGTCGAGTGGACCGAGGCCCGTGCCGCGATCTCGGACAACTGCACGCCCTCAGGCTCCGAGCAGACGATCGACAGCACCTGGTACTTGGCGTGCGAGGTGCCGAGTTCGCTCAGGACACCGTCGAGTTCACGCAGGAGCAGATCACGCACCCGCAGGATCAGCCCCGCGACCAGCAGCCGCTCCGTGCCGGCCGAGTCGAGGTCGTACGTCTGGCCCAGCGAGTCGGCGAGCCGCACGCTCGTGGCCGAGCGGCCCGCGCTGACAGCGTCCGAGCCACGAGCGCCGGTCCGGGTGCCGTGGTTTCCGACGCCTGCCATCGAGTCTCTTCCCTCCGACATTCACGCCTTGGATACTTCGTCATCCTAGCGTCCACGTGCAAGATCTCCGACCCCCTTCATGACGAGCACGTGCTGCTCCACCCGACGTCGACGAGGGCCGCGACGACGGCGCACGGATGGGTCCGAGGCGACACCACGCGCAATGCCGGGAGGTCGGCGATCAGCACCGGCAAGGTCTCCGGCCGCCCCTCGGCGGCGACGACCAAGTCCACTCTGTCCCAGTCGCCGCACGCCCGAACGGCTTCGAACATCGCCGCGGTCGCCCAACTCACCGGGTTCGCCCGCACAAGGAGGATCGTGTGCCTTCGTGGGCGGGGATGAGCGAAGGCGCTCTGCGCGAAGGAGATGGCGGCCCGCCCCTCGGGCGAATCGACGAGAAGCACCTCCGTGTCGAACGCGTGCGCCTCCACAGCGGTCTTCATCATGTCGAGACGCGCCACGTCCTCGTCGACGACCAGGGAAAACCGCCTGCCGGGCTCCCATCGCACTCCGCACCTCCTCGCCCTGTGAACTTCACGACGTCGTCGGTCGGACGGCGACCGCCCCGAGTCCGGTCACCGAGGCTCCCCCGTTTACACAGCCCAGCTCCAGACTGGCCGACTATAGGAATACCGATTACTTGTCGTCAACGTATTGCGTTACCCACCCGTCTTCGCCGCCTCCTCGTCCGACGACGTCCGCTCGCCCCGGTCGGGTTCGGATGCCGGCAGGTCAAGGCTGCTGCGCAGGTTGACCGGCTTCAGCAGGACGGCGGCGACAAGGGCGAGAAGGGCCGCGCCGACCGAGATCAGGAAGACGCGGCCCGTGGCGTCACCGTAGGCGATGCGGGTGATCTCACCTTGCGAGACCTGACTCTGGACGTGCCGGGCCAGCACGGCACCGAGGACCGAGACACCGATCGTGCCGCCGAGGGAACGGAAGAAGGACACCGTGGAGCTGGCCGCGCCGACGTCCTTCAGCGGCACGGTGTTCTGCACGGTGAGCACGAGGTTCTGCATCGTCAGCCCGACGCCCATGCCGACGGACAGCATCGAGACGCTCAGCAGGACCATGGGCGTCTTGTAGTCGATGGTGCTGAGGCCGGCGAGCCCGATCGCGAGAAGCGCGGTGCCGGTGACGATGAACGGTTTGATCTTCCCGGTACGGGTGATCAGACGGCCTGCGATCGTGGAGGCGATCAGGATGCCGGCCATCATCGGGATCGTCAGCAACCCCGCCTCGGTCGGGCTGTACCCCCGGCTGAGCTGGAAGTACTGACTGAGGAAGACCGTGACGCCGAACAAGGCCGTGCCGACGGAGAGGCTGGCGACAATCACCAGCGCCGTCGTGCGCTGCCTGACGATGGCGAGGGGCACGACGGGCTCGGCAGCCCGCGTCTCCACCCACATGGCGACGACGAGCAGCGCCAGGCCGACGGCCACCAGGACGACGGTCTGCCAGGAGGACCAGGCGAACGAGTTGTCGACGAATGACACCCACACGAGCAGCACACTGACACCCGCCGCGATCAGCGTGGCACCCACATAGTCGATCTTCACGTTTGCACGGCGTACGACGGGCAGGTTCAGCGTCCGCTGGAGCAGCAGGAACGAGGCGACAGCGAACGGAATCCCGATGAAGAAGCACCATCGCCAGCCCAGCCACGAGGTATCGACCACGACACCTCCGAGCAGCGGGCCGCCGATCGTGGACGTCGCTGTGACGCTGCTCAGATAGCCGCTGTAACGACCCCGCTCGCGGGGCGGGATCATGGCCGCGAGCACGATCTGGACCAGGGCCTGGACACCACCGACGCCTATGCCCTGCAGGGCGCGCGCCGCGATCAGCTGGCTGCCGGTCTGGCTCACCCCCGAGGCCAGGGCACCGAGCACGTAGAAGACGATCGCGGCTTGGACCAGTGTCTTCTTGCTGAAGAGGTCGGCCAGCTTGCCCCAGATCGGAGTCGTGGCCGTCGTGGTGAGGAGGGTCGCGGTGACCACCCAGGTGTACTGCGTCTGGGACCCGTGTACCGCTCCGATGATTCTGGGCAGGGCGCTCGACACCACCGTGCTGCTGAGGGTCGAGACGAACAGGGCGAGCAGCAGGCCGCTGAGCGCTTTCAGCACCTGCCGACGGGATGTGAGGGGTGTGTCCACGGGGCTCGCGGCGTTCGCTGCGGTGCTCATCAAGCGGGCTCCAAGCCGGAATCTTCGCTATACACGACGTATAGCGAAATCGCTTCACCATACACGCCGTATAGTCAGTGCATGCGCTGCCGGCGGCACGGAGGACCGTCGGCCCGGAGCGCGCCCCACGCTCGGGACGCGAGAACAGCAGGAGAGACTGGGCGGATGGAGCCCACGCCTCGCAAGAACCTGCGCGAAGAGCAGAAGAACCTCACCCATCGCCGACTGCTCGACGCCGCCGTCACGGTGTTCGCCGCGAAGCCCTTCCTGGATGCGCGCATGGAGGACATCGCCCAGGCGGCCGGGGTGACGCGGGCCACGGTCTACGCCCACTTCCCCGGCAAGGCGGAGATCGTGGACGCCTTGGTGGAGCGTGTGTACGGACTGATGGAAGAGGCGTACGCGGAGCTGGCCGCGCTCGACCGCTGGTCCCGCGCCGACATTCGGAAGTGGCTCGACGGGGCCGAGGCGCACTGGCGGGAGATGGCACCCATCCGCCGTGTCGCCAACGTGGCGTCTCCGGCCGCTCTGCGCAGCGTCGGCGACGGCCGGGCGCAGTACGTCGAGGCACACCAGCGTTACGTCGGTCTGCTGGTCGGGCATCCCACGCGCTGGCAGGGCGTCAACCCCGCGGAGGCTCGCCAACGGGCACTGATGGCAGTACTCCAGACCGAGTCGTTCTTCTCCGCCTGGATCGCCGTGGGTTGGCCACTGGACACGGCCGACCCCCTTCACCTGCTGGCCGACTGCCTCTGCCACCTCCTCGCCCCCGCATTGGAGAACGACGGCCGGGCCACCTGACACCCTCTGTGCTTCTGGTCACACAGAGATCACCTTCTGTCATTTACTAGGACGTCCTACTATCGCTGCCGTCAGAGCCTCCACCTGTCCAGGGAGGGCCCGCCATGAGCGATCTCCATCAACCCGTGCACCCTGTCCGTCTGGTTACGGCTTCGGCGTTGTTCGACGGGCATGACGCGTCGATCAACATCATGCGGCGGATCTTCCAGTCCCAGGGCGCGGAGGTCATCCATCTCGGGCACAACCGGTCGGTGCGCGAGGTCGTGGACGCGGCGCTGGAGGAGGACGCGCACGGCGTGGCGGTCTCGTCCTACCAGGGCGGGCATGTGGAGTATTTCGAGTACCTGATCGAGTCGCTGCGTGCGCAGGGCGCGGACCATGTGCGGGTGGTGGGCGGCGGGGGCGGGGTCATCGTGCCCGAGGAGATCGCCCGGCTACGTGCAAGCGGGGTGACGATCTTCTCCCCGGAGGACGGGCAGCGGATGGGCTTGGCCCGCATGGTCAATACCGTCGTGAAGGACTGTGACTTCGACCTGTGGGAGGGCCGACCGGCCGAGGCCGCCGCCGTGCCGACCGGCGACCGGTCCGCGGTCGCCCGTGCCATCACCGGTGCCGAACTCGGCAAGCTGCCGCGAGAGTTCATGGCACAGGTGCGTGCGGCGGCCTCGGGGCGGGTGGTGCCGGTGATCGGTATCACCGGTACCGGAGGTTCGGGGAAGTCCTCGCTCACGGACGAGCTGGTGCGCCGTTTCCGCGTCGACCAGCAGGACAAGCTGCGGATCGCGGTGATCGCGGTCGACCCCACCCGCCGCCGGGGCGGCGGTGCCCTGCTCGGCGACCGTATCCGGATGAACTCCCTGGACGGCTCCCGGGTGTTCTTCCGCAGCCTCGCCACCCGGGGCAGCCGGGAGCTGCCCGAGCACCTGTCGGACGTGATCGACGTGGTCAAGGCGGCCGGGTTCGACCTGGTGGTCGTGGAGACGCCGGGCATCGGTCAGGGCGACGCGGCGATCGTGCCGTTCGTCGACACCTCGATGTACGTGATGACGCCGGAGTTCGGCGCCGCCTCGCAGCTCGAGAAGATCGACATGCTCGACTTCGCCGACGTCGTGGCGATCAACAAGTTCGAGCGGCGCGGCGCGAAGGACGCGATGCGCGACGTGGGCCGCCAACTCGTCCGCAACCGCGAGGCGTTCGGGATGCGGCCGGAGGACATGCCGGTGTTCGGCACCTCGGCCGCGACTTTCAACGACGACGGCGTCACCGCGCTCTACCAGCACTTGAAGTCCGTCCTGGCCGAGAAGGGGCTGGCGTCGTCCGAGGGGGTGCTGGCGCCTGTGGATGTGCGCCATTCCTCGGGGATCCGGCAGGTGGTCCCGGCGGAGCGGGTGCGCTACCTCGCCGAGATCACGGGCGCCGTGCGTGCTTACCACACGGGGACCGGTCAGCTCGCGGAGGCGGCGCGGCGGGTGCAGCGGCTTACGGCCGTCGAGGAGGAACTGGCCGGCGCCGGAGCCGACGCGGAGAGCGTACGGGCGCTGCTCGACGAGGCGCGCCGGAAGCTGCCGTACGAGATCACGGAGCAGATCACGGACTGGCCCGCGGTCGTCGCCTCGTACTCCGGCGACGAGCAGGTGGTGAAGGTCAGGGACAAGGAGATCCGCACCAAGCTGACCCGTGAGTCCCTCTCCGGGAACAAGGTCCCCCGCGTCGCCCTGCCCCGGTTCACCGACCACGGTGAG
>NZ_JBEXXK010000036.1:0-121134 GCF_040630405.1 Streptomyces sp. NPDC005811 | reverse complement strand
CCCGTGGGCTTGTCGGCGCCGTGCGACGTCCTCCAGAGAAGCAGGGTCGGAGGGTGTCCGCAAAGACCCCTTTTGCTAGTTGTGGCCGTACTTGGAGTGAGCGCGGCTTGTGTGACCTGGCTCTCAAAGTGCAGGTCAGAGGGCATGATGGCGTGGACATGGCGTCCGATATGCACCACTAGATGGGTTAGTAGGTGATGTGAGTCATGTGGGGTGGTTCACCGGTCAACGGTCCTGGAAAGTGACCGCGGTCTCGAACGCGGCCCGGCGGGTGGCTCTGCGTAGCGCCCTCAGCACGGCCGGACCGACCGTCAGCGTCAGCACCACGGTCACGACCGCCCGTCCCAGGTCCCAGCCCAGCGAGGTCGCCACGCAGTACGCGACGAACCGGGCCAGGTTGGCGGGGACCGCCGCGTCCGGGTCGAAGGCGATGCCCGAGGCCAGCGTGCCCATGAAGGGCCAGCCCGCCAGATTCATCGCCGTGCCGTACGCGAAGGCGGCGAGGAAGCCGTAGAGGGACAGCAGCGCCAGTTCCGTACGGCCCCGCAGCCCCGCCCGGCCCGGGAGCAGCCCGGCGCCCATCGTGAACCAGCCCATCGCCAGCATCTGGAACGGCAGCCAGGGGCCCACCCCGCCCGTGAGCAGGGCGGACGCGAACATCGTGACCGAGCCGAGGACGAACCCGAAGCCCGCGCCGAGCACCCGCCCACTCAGCACCATCAGGAAGAACATCGGCTCGATACCGGCCGTGCCGGCCCCGATCGGGCGCAGCGCGGCCCCCGTGGCGGCGAGCACGCCCAGCATGGCCACCGCCTTCGCGCCGAGCCCCGACTCCGAGAGCGTCGCCGCGACCACCGCCACCAGCAGCACCAGCAGCCCCGCGAAGAGCCAGGGCGCGTCCTGGGCATGGGCGTTCAGCGAGGAGTCGGGCGGGGCGAGGAACGGCCAGCCGAAGGCGATCACCCCCACCGCGCCGACCAGGGCGAGGGAGGACAGGGAACGGGGACCGAGCGGTACGGCGGCGGCCTTCACCTCAGCGCCTCCCTCACCTGCGCGACCGTGAGCCACGGTGTCGGGGCCAGGATCTTCGACACCTGCGGGGCGAAGGACGGCGAGGAGACGACCACCTCCGCCGTCGGACCGTCGGCGATCACCTCGCCCTCGGCGAGCAGCACCACCCGGTGGGCCAGCTCGGCGGCCAGCTCCACGTCGTGCGTGGCGAGGACGATCGCGTGCCCGTCCGCCGCCAGCCCCCGCACCACGGCGACCAGCCGGGCCTTCGCCGCGTAGTCCAGACCCCGGGTCGGCTCGTCCAGCAGGAGCAGCGGCGGGCGGGCGGTCAGGACGACGGCGAGCGCCAGCGTCAGCCGCTGCCCCTCGGACAGATCCCGGGGATGGGTGCCGTCGGCGATGCCGGGGAGCAGCTCGCCGACCAGCTCACGGCAGGTCCCGGGGGCGGCCCCGGCGTCCCGGTCGGCCGCCGCGCACTCGTCGGCGACCGTGTCGGCGTACAGCAGGTCACGGGGTTCCTGCGGCACCAGCCCGACCCGGCGCACCAGCTCACGGGGCGGGGTGCGGTGCGGGATCGCGCCGCCGACCCGGACCGTCCCGGCGGACGGCTCGACGAGACCGGTGAAGGCGGCGAGCAGGGTGGACTTCCCGGCGCCGTTGCGGCCCATCAGCGCGACGGTCTCGCCGGGGGCGACGGTGAGGTCGACGCGGCGCAGTGCCTGGATCCGGTCACGGCGGACGGAGAGGGCGCGGGCTTCGGCGGGGGGTGCGGGGGTGGTGACGGGGGCCGCCGGTTCGGTTCTGCGGAAGAGACGGCGGGTGGGGCGGGGAGGGCGCGTCCGCACGGCATGCGAGGGGGGTCGGGGTGCCGCGGGGGTCGCGGGGCGGGCCCCGTCGAGGCGTTCGCGCAGGCCGGCCGCCCGGCGGCGGGCGTCGCGCACCGTCAGGGGCAGGGGCGACCAGCCCGCCAGCCGCCCCAGGTCCACCACCGGCGGGAACACCGGAGACACGGCCATCATCTCGGCTGGGGTACCCAGGCGCGGGACCGCTCCCGGGGCGGCTCCCGGGGCCGCCTCCGGGGACGGGAGGAGGACGACCCGGTCGGCGTACTGGAGGACGCGTTCCAGCCGGTGCTCCGCGAGCAGCACCGTCGTACCGAGGTCGTGGACCAGGCGCAGGAGGACGGCCAGGACCTCCTCGGCGGCGGCCGGGTCGAGCGCGGACGTCGGTTCGTCGAGGACGAGCACCCGCGGGTGCGGGGTGAGGACCGAGCCGATCGCGACCCGCTGCTGCTGGCCCCCGGAGAGCGCGGCGAGCGGCCGGTCGCGCAGGGCGGCGAGGCCGAGCAGATCGAGGGTCTCCTCGACCCGGCGCCGCATCACGGCCGGGGGCAGGCCGAGCGACTCCATGCCGTACGCCAGCTCGTCCTCCACCGTGTCCGTCACGAAGTGGGACAGCGGGTCCTGGCCCACCGTGCCCACGACATCGGCGAGTTCGCGCGGCTTGTGGGTCCGGGTGTCCCGGCCGTCGACCGTGACCCGGCCGCGCAGGGTGCCGCCGGTGAAGTGCGGGACCAGGCCGGAGACCGTACCGAGGAGCGTGGACTTGCCGGCGCCGGACGGGCCCGCGAGAAGGACGAGCTCGCCCTCGGGGACGGTCAGGTCGACGTCGCGGAGGGTGGGGTGGGGCAGACCGTCGTAGGTCACGGACACGTTCTCGAAGCGGATCACGACGGCTGCTCCTCGGACAGGAAGGCGGGCAGGAGACCCAGGAGGACCGCCGCAGCGGGCCACACCGGCAGGGCGGGCGCGGTGAGCGGGAGGACACCGGGGCGCAGGACCGCCGGGTCCGCGGCGGCGGCGAAGGTGAGGAGCGCGGCCGTCGTCGCGCCGGAGCCCGCGACGAGCAGGGCGCGCGGCGTCCAGCGGTCGGGACGGTGGCGGGTGCGGGGGGAGCGGCGGCCGCCGAGGCGCAGTCCGGCGAGCGCGGCGGCGAGCCCGGCGAGCAGGAGGGGGAGACCGTACGTCGCTCCGGCCGCCGTGAGCAGCCCGTACGTTCCCGCGCACACGCCGAGCAGCCCGCCCAGGGTGAGGACGGCCGTCGTACGGCGGACCGGGGCGGGGACGTCGGCGGTACGGCCGTAGCCGCGGGCGTCCATCGCGGCGGCGAGGGCGACCGAGCGTTCGAGGGCGCCTTCGAGGACCGGCAGGCCCACCTGGAGCAGGCCCCGTACGCCCCGGTCCGGGCGGCCGCGCAGCCGGCGGGCGGCGCGCAGCCGGTGGACGTCGGCGATGAGGTGCGGGGCGAAGGTGAGCGCCACGACCACGGCGACCCCGGTCTCGTACAGGGCGCCGGGGAGGGATTTGAGCAGCCGGGACGGGCTGGCGAGGGCGTTCGCGGCGCCGACGCAGACGAGGAGGGTGGCGAGGCGGAGGGCGTCGTAGAAGGAGAAGAGGAGGGCCTCGGCGGTGACCCGGCCGCCCAGGCGGATGCCCTGCGCCCAGGCGGGGAGGGGGACCTCGGGGAGGGTGAGGAGGGTGTGGGTGCCGGGGACGGGGGAGCCGAGGGCGACGGTGAAGAGGAGCCGGACGGCTATGACGGCCAGGGCGAGCTTGAGGAAGGCGGGGTAGGAGCGGGCCCAGGGGGCCGGGGTGCGGGGGCGGCAGGTGACCACGACGTAGGCCGAGGTGGCGAGGAGAAGGGAGAGGAGGAGGGGGTTGGTGGTGCGGGTGGCGGCCGTGCCGAGGGAGAGGGACCAGAGCCACCAGGCGGCGGGGTGGATCGGGTGCGGTGGCGCGGCGGGTGGTGGCGCGGGGCGCGGTGACGCGAGGCGCGGTGCGTCGAGCGGGCTACGACCCATGTCTCCGCCGCCGGGCCTGCCAGAGTGCCGCTCCCGCCAGGGCCGCCACCGCCGCCGCGCCCGCGTACACGCCCACCGAGGGGCCGGTGTCCTTGACGGTGGGCTTCTTCGCTGTCGACACCTGTTCTCCGCACCCCGTCCTCGGATAGCCCGCGATCGCGCAGAGGAGGGCGTTCGTGTCGTAGCGGAGGGGTTGGGCGACCGTGGCGAGGGCCTCGGCGGTGGTCGCGGTCGGGGGGACCTGGGCGCAGGCCCATCGGAGGGCGGGCGGGGTCTCGCCCGAGGGGGCGTCGGACCGGGTGCCGAAGTCGATGACCAGGGCGACGCGCTTCGTGCCGGACCGGGCGGGCGTACGGGCGCAGATCGCGCCGAACGAGGCCGCGCCGCGGGGGCGGGACGCGTCGGCGGAGTCCGCGCTCACCGCGAAGCGGAATCCCTGGACGGTGCCGTCGGCCGGGCGCGCCGTCCCCGGGCCCTCGGTCGCGTACGTCCACCGGTCGCCGGTGCGCTCCCAGAACGACCAGTAGCGGTAGCCGGTGGCGTGGGCCGGGGCGGGGGCCGCGGCCAGCAGGAGCAGCGCCAGGGCCGGCAGGAGCAGGGTGCGGGCGGGCCGGAGCAGGGTGCGGGCGGGCCGGATCACGGCTGCCGCCGCTTGCGGCCGCGGCCGATCAGGACGAAGCCGGCCACCGCGCCGACGAGGAGACCGGCGCCGACGGTCCAGACGGTGCTCAGGCTCCCCTCGTCCTTGTCCTTGTCCTCGGCGGCGGCGCTCGGGCCGGCCGTCTCGACGTCGTCCACGCTCTCGGGGGCAGGGCCCGTCGCGTTGAGGAGGGCGACCAGGTCCCGGCCGCCGAAGTCGTGGACGTCGCCGTCCCGTGCGGCGTGCGCCGCGAAGATCAGCTGGGCGTACGCGGCCGGGCCGGCCTGCGCGGCCCAGTCGGCGGAGTGCGCCTCCAGCCAGCGCAGGGGCGCGGTGGCCTGGTCGTTGAGGCCGACGGCGGACAGGGCGACGACCGCGTCGGCGGTGTTGCCGTAGTCGGGCTGCTCCCCGGCGCCGGGCAGCGCGGAGGTGAGGTGGCCGTCCTCGGCGAGGGCCCGGGCGAGCCAGACGGCGCCGTTCTCCCCGGCCTGCTCGGGCTCGTCGGCGGGGACCTTCGCGCAGGCCGGCGCGGAGTCGGCGTCGTCCTGGCGGGTCACGGCCGGTGTCTCGCCGTTCATCCCGAGCACGGCCGCCGCCGTCGCGTCCGCGTTGGCGGTGAGCGCGCCCTTCCTGTCGGGCTGGTAGGCGAAGGCGCCCGCGTCCTCGCCGGTGCAGGGCAGGGCGAGCTTCGTGAGGGCGTCGAAGGGGGACCTGCCGTCCTTGCGGACGTTCGGCACCGTCTCGCCGGCCTGGGCGAGCGCGCCGATGACGACCGAGGTGGAGTTGGCGTCGGTGGCCCCGCCGGGGGAGTAGCCCCAGCCGCCGTCCGCGTTCTGGACGGACTTCAGCCAGGCCACGCTCTTCCTGACCCGCGCCTCGTGGCCGCCGATCTCGGCCAGCGCCTGGACGGCCGCCCCCGTGCTGTTGGTGTCCACCATGGTCTTCGCGTCGCAGGCCTTCGCCGGGTCGGCGCGGAACGCGGCGAAGGAGCCGTCCGCGCACTGCTGCCCCGCCAGCCAGTCCACCGACGCGCGCGCGGGCCACACGCCCACCGTGCGCTGGGCGAGCAGCGCGAGCGACTGGCGCCACACTCCGTCGTACGTCGGGTCGCCGGTGCCGTACAGCCCGGCGGGCAGGGCGGCCGACGGGGACGTCGACAGGGTGGCGGCCGTGGCGGGCGCGGAGCCGCCGAGCACGGTGAGCAGGGTCGTGGCGGCGGTCAGAGCGACCGCGCCGGCGCTGCGGCGGAACTTCATGATCGGCGGGTGCCTCTCCCGGTCGGGAGGTCCGGGAGCCGGGCAGCACGGGACACCCCGGCGGCTCGACTCCGTAGACCTCGACGGTGCCGTACGGCGGCGGGACGCCGCGCACGAGAGCCGGTCAACTTCCGTACGGGGCAGTCCGGCTCGCCACCCGGGGGTGGCTCACGGTTGCGGGTCAGCGCCGGGTTTGCACCGGCTTCCCCCCGTACGGGTGTGATGACGACCCGCACACTGTACCGGCTGGTAGCCAGGGCGCTGAGGGGTGGCTGTGAGACATGCGCCGCAGCCCGCCCCGCCCCGCTAGGTTCTGGCCATGACCACTACGGGGAGGGCACCGGTCCCGGGCAGACTGCTCGGCTCCGGCCGGACGGCGGACGTGTACGAGATCGACGGGGCGTGGGTGCTGCGCCGCGACCGGGAGGGCTGGAGCGACGCGGCCGCCGAGGCGGCGGTCATGGAGCACGAACGGCGGCACGGCTATCCCGCGCCCGCCGTACGCACCGCTCCCTCGCGCACCGACCTGGTGATGGAGCGGCTGGAGGGGCCGACGATGCTCCAGGCGTTCGCGGCGGGCACGCTGGGCCCCGCGGCGGCGGGCGCCCTCCTCGCCCGGCTGCTGCGCGAACTGCACGCCGTGCCCGGCCGCTCCCCGTCCCGGCCCGGTCTGCGCGTCCTGCACCTGGACCTCCACCCCGAGAACGTGATCCTCACCGCCGACGGCCCCCGGGTCATCGACTGGGGCACCGCGGAGGACGGCGACCCCGGTCTGGACTGGGGCATGTCCGCGGTGATCCTCGCCCAGGCGGCCGTCTCCGCCGAGCCGTACGCCGAGGCGGCCCGCGCGACCCTGACGGGGCTGCTGGCCGGCCCTTCCGGGCTCGACGAGGAGGGCCTGCGGGAGGCGCTGCGGCGGCGGGCGGCGAATCCGACGATGAGCGAGGACGAGGTCGGACTCCTGGGCGCGGCAGGGGAGTTGATCCGCTCGCAGGCCGCCCGGGATCTGCGCTAGAGGCGGGGTGTCGGGCGGTCGCAGGGCAGGCGCAGGGTGCGGGCCGCGAGGAGCCAGGAGCCGTCGGTGGTGCGGCACAGGGTGTCCTCGTAATGCCCGATCCCCACGGGCGCCGGGGTCGGGGCCGGGGGTGTCGGCGGGGCGGTGTGCGTGCGGTACGTCGTGAAGTACGAGGTGGCGGTCGCCGTGTCCGGGGAGGTCACGTCGACCCGGACGTCCGCCATCAGCCGGCGGGCGTGCCGGTCGGCGGGACGGGAGCCGAAGTGGGCGCGCAGGGCGGCGCGGCCCTTGACCAGCCGGTCGCCCTCCGGCCAGACCCAGACGCCGTCCTCGGTGAACAGCTCGGCCACGGAGCCGGGTTCGCCGACGTCGAGGCGGACGACGAGGTCGAGGAGCAGCCGCAGGCAGGCACGTTCCGCGTGAAGCTGGGCGATCGGGTCCATGGGTGACGGCACCTAGGGGTCCGGGACAGAGGTGGGAGCACCGTAGGCCCACGGTGTGAACGGAGCGGTTCCCTCCCGTGAACGGCACCGCTCCCACGCACCCCCGGCTTCCCCTGGGGCAGGCCCTAGGTGGCCGCGTACGTCACCGGGTCGCTCCCCGGCACCGCCTCCGCCCGCCCCAGCTTCACCAGGCGCCGCAGATGGGACTCCGCCTCCGAGACGGCGATGGTGCGGGAGCCGTAGGGGATCTGCTCCCAGGGGCGGTTCCACTCCATGCGCTCGGCGAGCTGCCAGGGGGTGAGGGGAGTGGCGAGGAGGGTGAGGAGACCGGTGAGACGGGCCTCGTGATGGGTGAGCAACTCCCTCACCCGGGACGGGGCGTCGGTGAAGGGGTACTGGTGGGCCGGGAGGACCTCGGCGGGGGCGAGCCGGCCGACGCGTTCGAGGGAGTCGAGGTAGTCGCCGAGGGGGTCGGTGACCGTGGTGTCGTCGGGGTCCTCGTAGAGCCCGATGTGGGGGCTGATCTCGGGGAGCAGATGGTCCCCGGAGAACAGCCGGCCGTGGCCCGGGAGGCCGGCCGGGTGCTCCTCCTCCAGGTGGAGGCAGACATGGCCGGGGGTGTGGCCCGGCGTCCAGATCGCCCGCAGCCGGCGGCCGGGCAGGTCGAGGAACTCACCGGGCACGATCTCCCGGTCGGGCAGCGCGGGCGAGAGCCCGGGGAGCGTACGCCGCCGGGCCGTCCGCATCGGCGCGATGTGCTCCTCGGGGGCACCGGCCGCGGCCAGCTTGTCCGCCATGTACGTGTACCAGCGCTCGGCGCGGGTCTCACGCGCCCGGCGCACGATCGAGGCGTCCGCCGCGTGCATCGCCACCCACGCCCCGGACTCCTCCCTCACCTGGCCCGAAAGCCCGTGGTGGTCGGGATGGTGGTGCGTGATGACGACCCCGTGCACCTCCGACACGGCCGTACCGCAGCCCGCGAGCCCGTCGACGAGCGCGTCCATCGACGCCGGGTCGTCCCACCCCGTGTCGACCAGCACCGGCCCCCGGTCGGTGTCCACGACGTACACCAGCGTGAACCCCAGGGGATTGTCCGGAATCGGCACCCGCAGGGACCGCACACCCCCGCCGTGATCGAACGTCGCCGCCATCTGCCCTCCGTCCCCCGGCCGATCCATGGCCATTGCCCACTATAACTAGAACTGGTATCAGTTTCTGAAACACCGTCAGAAATGATGCGGACGAAGGCAGTGGCCATGGCTGAGCTCGTGGAACACGGAAAGCTGTTCATCGGCGGAGAGTTGACGGACCCCCTGGGCGATGCCGTCATCGAGGTGATCTCGCCGCACACCGAGGAGGTCATCGGGCGGGTGCCGCATGCCTCGGCGGCCGATGTGGACCGGGCCGTCGCCGTCGCCCGGCGGGCCTTCGACGAGGGGCCCTGGTCCCGGCTCTCCCTTGACGAGCGGATCGCGGTCGTCAGCCGGATCAAGGACGGCATCGCGATGCGCCACGAGGAGATCGCCCGCGTGATCTCCTCCGAGAACGGCTCCCCGTACTCCTGGAGCGTCCTCGCCCAGGCGCTCGGCGCGATGATGGTCTGGGACGCGGCGATCGCCGTCGCCCGGAACTTCACCTACGAGGAGCGCCGCGACGGCGTGCTCGGGAAGATCCTCGTACGGCGCGAGCCGGTGGGCGTGGTCGCGGCCGTCGTCCCCTGGAACGTCCCCCAGTTCGTCGCCGCCGCCAAGCTCGCGCCCGCGCTGCTCACCGGCTGCTCGGTGATCCTCAAGCCGTCGCCGGAGTCGCCGCTGGACGCCTATCTGCTCGCGGACATCGCGCGGGAGGCCGGGCTGCCGGAGGGTGTGCTGTCGATCCTGCCGGCGGACCGCGAGGTCAGCGAGTACCTGGTCGGGCACCCCGGCGTCGACAAGGTCTCCTTCACCGGCTCGGTCGCGGCCGGCAAGCGGGTCATGGAGGTGGCCTCCCGCAACCTCACCCGCGTCACGCTGGAACTCGGCGGCAAGTCGGCCGCGATCGTGCTGCCGGACGCCGACCTGGAGTCCGCGGTCGCCGGGATCGTCCCGGCCGCCTGGATGAACAACGGGCAGGCCTGTGTGGCCCAGACCCGCATCCTGCTGCCGCGCTCGCGCTACGACGAGTTCGCCGACGCCTTCGCCGCCGCCGCGAGCGCCCTCGTCGTCGGTGACCCGCTGGACCCGGCCACCCAGGTGGGCCCCCTGGTGGCCGAGCGCCAGCAGCGCCGCAACCTCGACTACATCCGCATCGGCCAGGAGGAGGGCGCGAAGGTCCTGACGGGCGGCGGCCGTCCGGCGGGGCTGGACCGCGGCTGGTACGTCGAGCCGACCCTCTTCGGCGACGTCGACAACTCCATGCGGATCGCCCGCGAGGAGATCTTCGGCCCGGTGATCTGTCTGCTCCCCTACGGCGACGAGTCCGAGGCCCTGAAGATCGCCAACGACTCCGACTACGGGCTGAGCGGCAGCGTGTGGACGGCCGACGTGGCGCACGGCATCGGGGTCGCCCGCCAGGTCCGTACCGGGACGTACTCCGTCAACACCTTCAGCCTCGACATGCTCGGCCCGTTCGGCGGCTACAAGAACAGCGGACTGGGGCGGGAGTTCGGGCCCGAGGGCTTCGGCGAGTACCTGGAGCACAAGATGATCCATCTGCCGGCGGGCTGGGAAGGCTGACCCGGCCATGGGGGACCGCTGGCACGTGGAGGTCGACCGCTCGCTGTGCATCGGCTCGGCCCAGTGCATCCACCACGCCCCGGACGGCTTCCGCCTCGACACCGCCCGTCAGTCCCACCCGGTCGCCCCGGACGCGGACGCGAACGAGCGGGTGCTGACGGCGGCGGAGAGCTGCCCGGTGGAGGCGATCGCGATCACCCTGCTCGACAGCGGGGAGGCGGTGTTCCCACCGGAGGACTGAGAGCCGGGCCGAAAAATCTTGACCTCCGGGGGTTTCATCCCCCTCCGTCCGGCTTATCCTGTTAGTGGCCTACGAGGCGAGTGAGGGAGTCCGACCGGAGTAGCCGACCGCAGCGCGACGCGAAGGCATCCGCTGAGGCCGACGTCGACGGTAGGGCTGAGAGGCCGGAAGGCAGCAGTCGGGCCGGAAGGCGACCCCCAACACCTGATCCGGACCATGCCGGCGAAGGGAACCCGTCTCGTAGGTTTCTCCATGCCCAAGGCGCTCGTGCCCTGTCACGGGATGCTGTTCAGCAGGTCCCGCACCTCCTCGGCCCGCGGATCCTTCAGCAGCTCCATGATCTTCAGTGCCTCGGTCAGTGCTTCGCGGGCCACATCGAGGTTCGACTCGATCCGCAGTCGGCCCAGCGCCATGAGGGATTCCGCGAGACCGGGACGGTCGTCCGCCCTGCGCCGGATGGCGACGGCTTGCCCGTACCAGTCGAGGGCCGAGGTTCGGTCCTCCAGGCGAGTACCGGCCTCGCCCATCTGGTGGAGGACCGCGGCCTCCGTCAGCAGGTCCTCCGCCTCCCGGCACAGGGGGAGCGCGGCCAGGAGATGGTCAAGGGCCCGCTGCGGTCGGTCGAGGACGAGACTTATGGTGGCGAGCTCGTTGAGGCTGATCGCCTGACTGCGCTGGTTCGCCTCGTCGGTGTGCCGTTCCAGGGCTTGTTTCTGCTGGATGTACGCCTCCTCGTACCGGCCGGCGACCCGCAGTGTCCACGCCAGGTTGTAGCGGGCGATGGATTCCCACTTCAGGTCGCCGGTTCTCGTGCTGAGGTTCAGCGCATTGGTGAAGTGCGCGGCGGCCTCGGCGTGCTTGCCGACCTCGCCCGTCGCTCCGCCCAGACAGATCTCGGCCCAGATCTCCGCCCACGTGTTGTGGCTCAGACGAGCGGCCCGCAGAGCGATGGCGGACAGATCGTGCCGGTAGGTGTGATGGTGACGGACCACGAAGTAGTAGATGAGGGCGATCGGGATCTTCCAGGCCATGTCGTGCATGCGGCGTTGCGCGGCCTGGTCGACGGCGGCCGCCAGGCTGACGATCTCCGCGTCGCACCAGGCGAGTGCCGACGTGTGGTCCCCGAGGACGGGGCGCGACAGCGGCCCGCCTTCCTCGTCCTCCTCGTCCAGCGGGACGTGCTGGCGCTGCGGAGCGAGGACTCGGTCGATGCTGTCGCAGCAGTGGAGGTAGAAACGGAGTTCGCGGCGGATCGCGGCGTCGCGCACGGCCTCGGGCTCCTCGGCGAGGACCCGTTCCTGGGCGTAGTCGCGGACCAGGTCGTGGAACCGGAACCGCCGGTCCGACACCTCTTCCAGCAGATTGTCGGACTTGAGGGCGCGCAGCAGACGCAGTGCCGCCCCGGTCCGGACACCGAGCAGCGCTGCGGCGGATTCGGGGGAGAAGTCGGGGCCCGCGTGCAGCGCGAGCAGCCGGAAGGCGTGCGCCTTCTCCGGAGTGAGTCCGTTGTACGACCACGAGAGCACCAGCCGCATGCCCGTCTCCTCGTCGGCGCTGTTCAAGGCGGCCAGCCGCTCACGGGGGTCGGTCAGGTCCTCGATCAGGTCCGCGATGTCGTCGGGGGCCTGGCTCCGCTGAGCGACGATCCGTACGGTGAGGGGCAGCCTGCCGCACTGCCTGATCAACGTAGCGACCTGCTGGGTCTCGCTCTGTCCTGACACGCGGGAGAACAACTCGACGGCGTCCCGCTGCGGGAGCGGCCGCAGGGGCACCCGACTGGCTCCGTGCGTCGCGGCCAGGGAACTCAGGTCGCTGCGGCTGGTGACGACCACACAGCACTCGGGGGTGCCGGGCAGGAGAGGCACGATCTGTTCGGCGTTGCGCGCGTTGTCGGCGACGATCAGCACCCGTTTGCCGTGCAGCAGGGAGCGGAATCTCGCCGACATGGCGTCGAGGTGTCCCAGGAGATTGTCCATCGGGGAGTTGAGGGCCAGCAGGAAGGAGTGGAGCGCCTCCTCGGGTCGCTGCGGGGGCAGTGTGTGATAGCCGCGCAGGTCGGTGTAGAGCTGACCGTCCGGGAATCGGTCCTTCATCCTGTGCGCCCACCACACCGCCAGTGCGCTCTTGCCGACACCGGCCTGCCCGGACACCACGGTGAGGCCGTTGTTCGCGTGGGCTGCCGCGTCCAGCCGTGTGATCTCCACGGTGCGGTCGGTGAAGTGCGTCGCCGCTCGCGGCAGTTGACGAGGAGCGGCGGGACCGGAAGGCAGCGGGGCCGGGGCGTCGGAGGCTGCCCCGGACGCCCCGGCCCCGCCGCCCGGCTGTCCTGCTCCGGAAGGCGTGCTGTGCTCCTCCATTTACCGGCTTCCCTCCTGCGCTGCCGCCGCACGTGCCATGTCTCCAGGGCGTGTTGAAGGCTCAGTATCCTGCGCCACCGCCTCCAGGCGGGCGGCGGCACCTCGTTCGGCAACATGCCCCAGGGGGATATGTGCCGGACCGGTGGCACCGAAACGCCCGGCGGCGGGCCCCGTCCCACCGGAGTCCGCGTCGCCGCCCGCGCGGGTTCCCCGGGTAATCAGGGAGTAGTCGCACGCCAGGCCGGTGGCACGGCGAGCCCGCTCGGCAAGGGGGAAGCCGGTCCGCCCGACGGCAGCAGTGCCGCCGGTGCGGTGCCGCGGGCACCGGAGAAGTCGACGGCGCCACCGGAGAGGGTTCTGTGTCCGAAGTCGACCATGGAGCCGATGAACGCCGCGTTGTCGAAGGCGACCGTCCCGCCGGAGAACATCGTGTCGGTGAACTTGGCCGTTCCGGCGGAGAACACGGTGTCGTTGAAGTTCACCGTGCTCCCGGAGAAGCGGGCGCCGGCGAAGCCGACCCGGGCGCCGGAGAACTCCGCGTACGCGAAGGTGACCAGGCCCCTGGAGAACGTCACCCCGTCGAGCACCAACCGCCCGGAGGAGAACGCCGCACCACCGAAGTCCACCGTGGCGCCGGAGAACTCCGCGTCGCCCGAGGCGGCCAAGGACAGGGTGTTGCTGAAGGAGACCGTGCCTCCGGTGAACCGGGCCCCGTGGAACAGGACCGTTCCGCCCGCGAAGGCACAACCGCTGAAGTAGACCGTTCCTCCCCGGAATTCCGCTCCGGTGAAGTCCGCCGTGCCGCCGGAGAAGGAGGAGCCGCCGAAGTCGGCCGCCCCCGCGGCGAAGACGGCGTGGGTGAAGTCCGCCGTGCCTCCTGAGTGGAACCGGGCTCCCGCGAAGGAGACGGGCTGTCCCGCGAAGGTCGCGCCGGTGAACCTGGCCAGGCCGTCGCGGAAGACCGCGTGGGAGAAGTCGCCCCCGTCGAAGACGACGCCCGTGAAGTCGAAGTCGTGGCCTTGCCAGGAGTGCTGGTGCTCCGGTGGCAGCCGCAAGTGGTCACGGACGACCCGGATGACGGTGTGCCGGACCTCCCGCAGCGCCCGGTAGGTGTGCTGGGCGTCCGGGGCGCCGGAGGGGAGGTCGCCTTCGGCCGTGTAGGGGAGTCGCAGATAGGCGCACAGGACGTCGATGCAGGTCTGGCGGAGCGCACGGGTGGGAGCGTCGTCGGCGAGACCGGCGAGGGCGTGCACCCCGCCGAGACGGACGGCGGCCGATTCGGTGCCGAGCTGGGAGACGGCGGTCGTGAAGCGCTCGGTGTGCAGCCGGGTGGCCTCCCGCAGGGCGCCGTCCTCGTCGACGCGCTGACGCCGGTAGGCGACGACCAGGGCCACCAGGGCTCCGGCGCCGGCCACGACCCCGAACGACAGTTTGACGAGGTCGAACAGGGTGCTGGAGTCGATGCGCCGTTGAGGCTTGAGGCCGTGGGCGTCGAGGAGGTCCCACCCGGTGAGGAAAACGGCGGCGGCGACCACGACCGCGGTGGTGAACGTGACGCCGAGCGCGACGCCGACAGGCCACAGACGCAGGCCGCGCCGCTCGGGGCGGCGCCGGGATGGACGAGAGATCACTCCTGTCAGGACTGCGCTCGCCCGCGGTTGGTTGCGGTGGACGCCGTTGCCTGCGGCGACGGGAGCGCCGGCCCCGCCGGATCCGTCACGTCGATCAGGCGGCACACCGTCTCGATGTCGATCCGCACCTGCGCGATCGAGGCCCGGCCCGAGAGCCAGGTGATCAGGGCCGAGTGCCAGGTGTGCTCGATGACCCGGACCGCCGACAGCTGCTCGGGCGTGGGGTCGGTCAGGCCCATCGCGTCGAGGATGATCGCCGTCGTCTGCCGGGACACCTGGTCGACCTCGGGCGAGACGCTGCGGTCGGCGAAGGTCAGGGCGCGCACCATCGCGTCGGCCAGATGCGGCTCGCGCTGGAGCGCGCGGAAGGCCCGCATCAGGGTCTCCGCGACCCGCTCCGCCGGACGCTCCCCGGACGGCGGCTTCTTGCGGAGCGTGCCGTGCATGTGATCCAGCTGGTCCTGCATGGTGGCGACCAGCAGATGCACCTTGGAGGGGAAGTACCGGTACAGCGTCCCGAGGGCGACCTGCGAGGACTCCGCGACCTCCCGCATCTGCACCGCGTCGAAACCGCCCCGGCTGGCCAGCTGCGCGCTCGCGTGCAGGATGCGCCGGCGGCGGGCCTCCTGCCGCTCCGTGAGAGGGGAGGAGGCGGGGCGCTGGGTGGAGTCTTCCACAGGCATGGGTCCCGTTCCGTGACAGTCGGTGAGGCTCGGTGATCACACAGCATGGCAGGGCCGCCGGGGCGCGGTGAGCCGTGGCGTGAATCACCTGATCCACTTCTTCCGGCACCCCTACCAGCCGGTAGATTCGGAGCCTCCCGAACGATCAAGTCTGAAACTTGTTCTACATTAGCGTCTCGTCGTAACCTCGCGGGACAGTGCAGGCAGAAGGGGGCCCGGAGTGACCGCTGAGGCCAGTCAGGCGGGGTCCCCACGTGACCTCGCCGCTGACGGCGGGCGACCGCTCGACATCGCGCTCCTCACCTATAAGGGGAACCCGTTCTGCGGCGGCCAGGGCGTCTACGTACGGCACCTGTCACGCGAACTGGTCCGGCTCGGCCACCGCGTCGAGGTCATCGGCTCACAGCCGTACCCCGTCCTCGACGAGGGCCACGACGGCCTGACCCTGACCGAGCTGCCCAGCCTCGACCTCTACCGCTCCCCGGACCCCTTCCGGACCCCGAAGCGCGACGAGTACCGCGACTGGATCGACGCCCTCGAGGTCGCCACCATGTGGACCGGCGGCTTCCCCGAGCCGCTCACCTTCTCCCTGCGCGCCCGCCGCCATCTGCGCGCCCGCCGCGGCGCGTTCGACGTCGTGCACGACAACCAGACCCTCGGCTACGGCCTGTTGGGCGACGTCGGCGCACCCCTCGTCACCACCATCCACCACCCCATCACCGTCGACCGGCAGTTGGAGCTCGACGCCGCCGAGGGATGGCAGCAGCGCCTGTCCAAGCGCCGCTGGTACGCCTTCACCCGGATGCAGAAGCGCGTCGCCCGCCGGCTGCCCTCCGTGCTCACCGTCTCCGGCACCTCCCGCCAGGAGATCGTCGACCACCTCGGCGTCCGCGACGACCGGATCCACGTCGTCCACATCGGCGCCGACACCGACCTGTTCTCCCCGGACCCGTCCGTGCCCGTCGTGCCCGGCCGGATCGTCACGACCTCCAGCGCGGACGTCCCCCTCAAGGGTCTCGTCCACCTCGTCGACGCCCTGGCGAAGGTGCGCACCGAGCACCCCGACGCCCACCTCGTCGTCGTCGGCAAGCGCCCCGCCGAAGGGCCCGTCGCCCAGACCATCGAACGCTACGGCCTCGAAGGCGCCGTCGAGTTCGTCAAGGGCATCTCCGACGCCGAACTCGTCGACCTGGTGCGCTCGGCACAGGTCGCCTGCGTGCCCTCCCTCTACGAGGGCTTCAGCCTGCCCGCCGCCGAGGCCATGGCCACCGGCACCCCGCTCCTCGCCACCACCGGCGGCGCCATCCCCGAGGTCGCCGGACGCGACGGCGAGACCTGCCTCGCCGTCCCCCCGGGCGACGCGGGCGCCCTCGCCGCCGGACTCGGCCGGCTCCTCGGCGACGCCGATCTGCGCGCCCGGCTCGGCGCGGCCGGACGCGCACGCGTGCTCGCGAACTTCACCTGGGCACGGGCCGCCGAGGGAACCGTGACCCGCTACCGCGAGGCGATAGCCGGGGGCGCCCGCCGCCCGGTGACCGCGGTGCCCGAAGATGTTGACGTCGTAAACCGAGCATCCGATCGCGAAAGCAGGGCCACGTGCTGACCGTCGACTTCTCCCGGTTCCCGCTCGCGCCGGGCGACCGGGTCCTGGACCTCGGCTGCGGGGCCGGCCGGCACGCCTTCGAGTGCTACCGGCGCGGCGCCCAGGTCGTGGCCCTCGACCAGAACGGCGAGGAGATCCGCGAGGTCGCCAAGTGGTTCGCCGCGATGAAGGAGGCCGGGGAGGCGCCGGAAGGCGCCACCGCCACCGCCATGGAGGGCGACGCGCTGGCGCTCCCCTTCCCCGACGAGTCCTTCGACGTCGTCATCATCTCCGAGGTCATGGAACACATCCCCGACGACAAGGGGGTGCTCGCCGAGATGGTCCGGGTGCTCAGGCCCGGCGGCCGCATCGCCATCACCGTGCCCCGCTACGGCCCCGAGAAGGTCTGCTGGACCCTCTCCGACGCCTACCACGAGGTCGAGGGCGGCCACATCCGCATCTACAAGGCCGACGAACTCCTCGGGAAGATCCGCGAGGCGGGACTCAAGCCGTACGGCACCCACCACGCCCACGCGCTGCACTCGCCGTACTGGTGGCTGAAGTGCGCCTTCGGCGTCGACAACGACAAGGCCCTGCCGGTACGGGCGTACCACAAGCTCCTGGTCTGGGACATCATGAAGAAGCCGCTGGCCACCCGGGTCGCCGAACAGGCGCTCAACCCGCTCATCGGCAAGAGCTTCGTCGCCTACGCGACCAAGCCGCACCTGCCCCGCACCGACGTCGAGGCGGCCACCCGGTGACGACCCCCCGGACAGAACACCTCGTCCTGCCCGGGGTCCTCACCGCCGAGCAGGCCGCCGCGACCGTCGCAGGCATCCTCGCCGTACAGCGGGAGGACGGCGCGATCCCGTGGTTCCGGGGCCACCACCTCGACCCGTGGGACCACACCGAGGCCGCCATGGCCCTGGACGCGGCCGGTGAGCACGAGGCCGCCGAGCGCGCCTACCTGTGGCTCGCCCGGCACCAGAACGAGGACGGCTCCTGGTACGCCGCCTACGCCGACGGCGCCTTCGACGACGTCACCGACACCGGCCGCGAGTCCAACTTCGTCGCCTACATCGCCGTAGGCGTCTGGCACCACTACCTCTCCACCGGCGACGACACCTTCCTCGACCGCATGTGGCCGGCCGTCTACGCGGCCGTCGAATGGGTGCTGCGGCTCCAGCGGCCCGGCGGCCAGATCGGCTGGCGGCAGGGCGACGACGGCACCCCCACCGCCGACGCGCTCCTCACCGGCTCCTCCTCCATCCACCAGGCGCTGCGCTGCGCCCTGGCGATCGCCGAGCAGCGCGAGGAGGCACAGCCGGACTGGGAACTCGCCGCGGGCGCGCTGCGGCACGCGATACGGCGCCATCCCGAGCGGTTCCTCGACAAGGACCGCTACTCCATGGACTGGTACTACCCGGTGCTGGGCGGCGCGTTGACCGGCGCGGAGGCCAAGTCCCGTATCGAGGAGGACTGGCAGCGGTTCGTCGTACCCGGACTCGGTGTGCGCTGTGTCGTGCCCAACCCGTGGGTGACGGGCGGGGAGTCGGCCGAACTCGCCCTGGCGCTGTGGGCGGTGGGCGAGTCCGACCGGGCGCTGGAGATCCTCCAGTCCATCCAGCATCTGCGGGACCCGGAGTCGGGGCTGTACTGGACCGGGTACGTGTTCGAGGACCGGGCGATATGGCCGCGGGAGCTGACCACGTGGACCGCCGGGTCGTTGCTGCTCGCGGTGGCCGCGCTGGGTGGGCATGAGGCCACTTGTGCGGTGTTCGGGGGGGAGCAGCTGCCGTGGGGGCTCGAGGTGGACTGCTGCGGGTGACACGCCGTCGGGCGCGACCAGCCCCGCGCCCCTTCAGGGCGCCTTCAGGGCGCCTTCAGTGGCGGTGGACCCGATTGGCGATGGCGTGCCCGACGAACAGGTACACCACCGCCGCCAGCCCATAGCCCGCCACCACCCTCGCCCACGCCTCGTCGAAGGTGAACAGGTCGTGGGACCAGCCCGCCAGCCAGCGGGCCACGCCATGGACGAACTGGACGAACTCGTTGCCGCGATTGGCGTCCAGCAGGTACATGAGGATCCACAGGCCCAGGATCAGGGCCATCACGTCGGCCACGACCGCGATGACGGTGCCGGCCTGGTTCGCGCCGTTGCGATATCGGGACATGCTCCTGCGGGTTACCGCTCCCACGCGTCCGAAACCCGGCCCACGAGGAAGGGTCGTTTCGCCGCCGTTGAGCAGAACGGTGAGGACAAGGTCCCGCTTGCCCGGGAAGGTGCCCACCTGGAACCGCGGACACGGCGAACTCACCCTGAACCCGATCGCCATCTTCCTCTGAACCCCGGCGCCACCCTCAGGAGTTGAGCTCCGCCAGCACCCGCAGCGTCTCCGGATCCGGCGCCACCACCAGCAGATCCGTCACCGGCCCCTTGCGCCACGCCTCGAGCCGCTCCGCGATCCGCTCCCGCGGACCGACCAACGAGATCTCGTCCGCGAACGCATCGGGCACCGCCAGCACCGCCTCCTCCCGCCGCCCCGCCAGGAACAGCTCCTGGATCCGCCGCGCCTCCTCCTCGTACCCCATACGCCCCATCAGATCGGCATGGAAATTACGCGTCGCGTGCCCCATCCCCCCGATGTAGAACCCGAGCATCGCCTTCACCGGCAACAGCCCCTCGGAGACATCCGCACAGACCTTGACGCGGACGAGGGGCGCCACGACGAACCCCTCCCGCAGCTCCTCCAGCCCCGGCCCGTACGCGTCCGGCCGGCCCGGCGACCAGTACAACGGCAGCCACCCGTCCGCGATCCGCACGGTCTGCGCCACATTCCGCGGCCCCTCCGCACCCAGCAGCACCGGCAGATCCGCCCGCAGCGGATGAGTGATCGACTTCAACGGCCGCCCCAGCCCCGTCCCGTCCGCCCCCCGGTACGGGTGCGCGTGGAACCGCCCCTCCAACTCCACCGGCGCACGCCGCGCCAGCACCTGCCGTACGACCTCCACGTACTCCCGGGTCGCGGTCAGCGGCGACTTCGGGAACGGCCGCCCGTACCAGCCCTCCACCACCTGCGGACCCGACAACCCCAGCCCCAGCATCATCCGCCCGCCCGACAGATGGTCCAGCGTCAGCGCCTGCATCGCCGTCGTCGTGGGAGAACGCGCCGCCATCTGCGCCACCGCCGTCCCCAACCCGATCCGCGAGGTCCGCGCCGCGATCCAGGTCAGCGGAGTGAACGCGTCCGAACCCCAGGACTCCGCCGTCCACACCGAGCCGTACCCGAGCCGCTCCGCCTCCAGCGCCAGCTCCACATGACCGGGCGCGGGGCCACGACCCCAGTAGCCGAGCGCGAGACCGAGCCGCATACCTGCCTCCTGACGAACCGTCAGATTCTGGACCGGGCTGCGACTGTACGACAACGGCCCCCCACCCGGAAGGGCGAGGGGCCGTCGGTACGAAGCGTCCGCTCAGCCGCGCTGGATACCCGACGTGTCCCGCAGCACACCACGCCGCCCGTCCTGCGTCTGGGCCACCAGACCCTGCGCACCCTGCTCGACCGCGAGGTACCAGGTACCCGGCGCCAGCTCCGCGATCGGCATCGGCGCACCGTCCTCCGCGTACAGCGGCCGCGGCACCGGCACCGCGAACCAGAACGGCGAGAAGTCCGGCGCCGGCGGCTGCGCGGCCGGCCCCGGCTGCGCCCCGAACGGCTGCCCCGGCTGCGGCTGCCCACCGAACCCGGCCTGCGGCTGCGCCCCCGGATACCCGTACCCGGCCGGCGGCTGCGCCCCGTACGGCTGAGGCGTCGGCGGCTTGGGCGCGGGAACGAGCCCGGCCTGCAGAGCGGGCACGAGCGGGGTGGCGACAGCCGCACCGGCCATGAGCAGGGTGGCGATCAGGGCGATGATGAGACCGGTGCCGGCGTCCGGACCGTTGGAGCTGTCACCGACGTTGTCGTAACCCCCGGCCGGGTCGAAGACGTTGCCGAGCGCGCTCCACGCGGCGAAGACCGTGAAGGCCACACCGAACTGACGCAGATCCAGCCCGACGATCTTGCGCTCCTGCGGCAGCATCCTGCTGACGACGACGATTGCGGCGCCGATGATTCCCGCAAGGACGACACCCAGCAGAACCGGCCCGCTGCCCCACAGGCTCGGAAGGTCGATGTTGTCGGGCACGCCGTCGATCGAATAGAGGTCGAGGAACGACGCGATGAACAGCAACACCGCTGCTCCGATCACCACGCCGTCGCCCCGAGTGAGGGAGCGGATATTCACTTCAGGTCCTTCGTCAGTCGTCTCGTCGTCATCGGTACGTCCGGTAGAGGCGTCGCTGTCACCTTGCCGCCCTCGGGCCCCGGTGTGAAGCGCGTGGAACCCCCTGATCGCAGGGACGACACTATCGCCCGCGCGATCGGACTGTCCGCCGGGATCAACGTGCGGATCACTACCCGCCCAGGAAACTCACGATTCCCTCAGAGATCCCCTGCGCCGCCGTCTGCCCCCGGGCGCCGCTGGTCAGCGGCGCCGCGTCCTTGTTACCGCGCGGAGTGCCGAACTCGATGAACGCGTAGCGAACCGTTGACAGATTGAGACCGCGCAGGCTCTCACATGTGACGGGACCGGCGCTGCACCGCTGCGGTCGCAGGGTGAGCGCCGGTGGCGGACGACGGTGGTCGGCGTCGGACCTCGCGCCGAGCCATCAAGACGATGAGCGGGATCTACCTCTCCTTGTAGGTGAAGCAGACGCCGATCGGCTTGTAGGCAGTCTTGTTCCTCTCGACGATCTTCTGTGTGAGGTTGTCGAAGATGTCGAACTTCTTCCCGCTGTACTTCGCGTAGGCGGTGAGAGTGCCGTGCTTTCCTCGGGACACCTCTCGGCTCCCGCTGATCGTGATGCTGCGGCTCTTCTGGACGTTCCAGCCGACGCCTGCGCTGATGACCTTGTAACTCACGCCGATGTCGGCGGAGAGCGTCGTGCTCACCGACTTGGTTTCGGAGATGGTGAGCCTGATACCGCCGGACCCGGACGCCTTCGCGATCGGAGACGTGCCGCACTTCGTCCCGGCGGACCTGACGTTCACCAGCTTGCCGAGCGGGTAGGCGGCGGCCGCGGTGACGGCGCGGATGTCGGTGGAGCGTTCTGCCGACTGGGCTTCGGCTGTTGAGCCCGCGCCGACCAGGCAGGTGGTCAGAGCGGTAAGCGTGCTCCCGAACCGCACCATGTGACGGCTTTTCATCGTGCCCCCCCTTTTGATCGTTGAAGAATTTCTTCGATCACGTTTGGTCGATCGGAGTTGATCAAAGGGGCGCGTGCGCCCGCAATGGACTTGAGAAAGATCTGAGCATGGTCATGACGATATTGCGCCAGTGTCGTGCACCGGTCATTTACGCAAGAAGCCTGCAATCCCCTCGGAGATCCCCCGCGCCGCCTTCTCCCGCCAGGCGCCGCTGGTGAGCAGGGCCGCGTCCTTGGTGTCGCGCATGTTGCCGCATTCGATGAACACCTTGGGAACCGTCGACAGATTGAGGCCGCCGAGGTCCTTACGGGTGTCGAGGCCGGTGCCGTCGCCGATGTAGTTGGACGGTGAACTGCCGGTGCTGTGCGCGAAGTCGGCCGCGATCAGCTTCCCCAGGTCCTTCGACGGGGCGACGATCGAGCGGGTGTCGGCGGCGCCCTCGTGCACCAGGCCCGGCAGGATCACATGGAAGCCCCGGTTGCCCTCCGCCGATCCGTCCGCGTGGATCGACACCACCGCGTCGGCGTGCGCCGCGTTCCCGATCCGGGCCCGCTCGTCGACGCACGGACCGAACGGCCGGTCCCCGTCCTGGGTCAGCTTCACCGTCGCGCCCTGCTCCTGCAGCAGCGCGCGCAGCCGGTGCGCCACGTCCAGGGTGAACCTCGCCTCGCTGTACCCCGCGTTGGTGGACGTCCCCGTGGTGTCGCACTCCTTGAGGTTGGTGCCGATGTCCACCTTGCGGTTGATCTCGGCGGTGTGCTGGGAGTTGGTGACGTTGTGCCCGGGGTCGATGACGACGACCTTGCCCTTGAGGGGGGTGGCGGTGTCCTGGCCGGGGGAGGCGGAGGCCGAGGCCGAGGCGGAGAGGGTGCCGGCCTTGTCGTCGGGGGTGCTGCCGGGGGGTGAGTCTGCGGCCCCTGTCGGGGCCCCCACCCCCACCCCCGCCGCCCCGTTCCCGCTGTTGCCCGATCCGCCCAGCGCCTCGTACACCAGCCAGCCCAGCAGCGCCCCGGGCACGAGCGCGGCCAGCGCCACCGTCAGGGTGCGCCGCAGCGGTGAGCGGCGCGGCTGCGGTGAGCCATAGGGGTCGTACGGGTCGGTGGGGCCGAAGGGCTCGGAGTGCGGACCGGTGTAAGACACGCCTGCCACCCTAACGGGCACCCCCGCCCGGACCCGGGAACCGCGGCCCCGCCGCCCGGCCGCCGCGCTACCCCGTCACCTCCGCCGACTTGTACTCCGTGCCTGCCGGGGCCAGGCAGACGAACCAGTTGTACGGGGAGCCGTCGATCGTGCGGATGGTCAGGTCGTCGCTGTTGACGTCGGCTCCCGCCGGAACTCTGTGGATCTTCGTCGTGGTGCCGTCCTTCCAGGTGCAGGTCACCTCGCGGGCCGTCTTGGCCACATGGCCGATCACCAGGCGCTCGGGTCCTTCGGAGGCCGGGGAGAGGGGGACCGCGGCGGCGTCCATGTCCTTGCCCGTCATGGTCTCGTCCGGGCCGGTCAGCCCTTGCAGGGTCAGGTGCTCCCACTCTTCGCCGTTCTGCGTGGTGGTGCCGCGATGGACGAACCAGGCGCTTCGGCCGACCAGCTCCTCGGGCGTGTTCACGCCGGGGGTCTCGCCGTACCGCGCCATCGCGCTCATCGAGGCCCGGGCGTCCTTGATGCCGACCGGTGCCGGCCAGACGTCGAGGGTGACGCGCCACTCCGCGCCCTGGTCCGTGCCGGTCGCGAGGATGCCCCCGGTGCGGGGCTGGAGCGGCTCCGGTGAGCCGGTCGTCGTCGTGGGGGCCGCTCGGTTCCCGCCTCCGGGGAGGCCGGTCAGTGCCAGAGCTCCCGTCGAGCCCGCGACCACCAGCGTCGTGGCCGCCGCGACCGCCCAGCGGCGGGCCCTGCGGCGGCGGCCGCCGCGGATCAGCGCCTGGGTGGGGGCTATACCGATCTCGACCTCGTCCGCGGCGTCGGCCAGCAGCAGGGCGATGTCGTGCTGTCCCATGGGGTGGTCCGTCTCCCGGTCCGCGCTCATCACTTCCGCCCTCCGTACGTCACCATGTCCGCCAGCGCCGGTATGGCGCGAAGCTTCGCGATCCCCTTGGCCGCGTTGCTCTTCACCGCGCCGACCGAACAGCCCATCGCCGTCGCCGTCTGCGTCTCGGTCAGGTCCTCCCAGTACCGCAGGACCACCGCCTCCCGCTGCCGTGGCGGCAGCTCCGCGAGCGCCTTGAGCAGGGCGTGGCGGTCGTCGGCCTGCGCGATGCGGTCGCCGGTGTCGGCGACCTCGTGCGCCGGGCCCGGGTCGTCGCCCTTCGGGGCGAGGAACTCGCGCAGTCTCCTGCGGTACCTGCGGGCATGCGCGTTGATCATCACGCGCCGTACATACGCCTCTGGCTCGTCGGCCGAGGCGACCCTGCGCCAGGCCACGTAGACCTGCTCCAGGGTCGTCTGGACCAGGTCCTCGGCGGCGTGCTGCTCCCCCGTGAGGAGAAACGCCGTGCGCATCAGCCGCGGCCAGCGGCCGATGACGAAGGCCTGGAACTCGCTGTCCCCGGCCTGTTTCGATTCCCCCATGTGCGCCTCCTAGATACACAAAGGAGGCCATGAGGGGGCCGGACCGTTGCCTCGGACGGTGACGGAGTGTGCGGAGATTCTCCCGCGTCCTTCGAGCCTCCGCCCCGCCTCCGCCCCGCCTCCGTCCCGCTTCCCTCCGGCTTCCCTCCCGTTTCCCAAGAGAAGCTAAAGAAATTGTTAGTACGCCGAAGCATCGGAATAGTTGCCCGTGCATACAGGTTCAGCTTCCACGTACCCCTGAACGTCCCGCCCCGGAGGCCCCCACCCCATGACGCACACGACCGACCGGCCCACCCGCCAGGCGAGCGGAGCCGTCGTCCCCGTGCTCGCCTTCGCGGGCATCGTGGTCGCGGTGATGCAGACCCTGCTCGTCCCGGTCATCAAGGACCTGCCGCAGCTGCTGGACACCGCCCCGAGCAACGCCACCTGGGTCCTGACCTCCACCCTGCTGTCCGGCGCCGTCGCCACCCCGATCATGGGACGCCTCGGCGACCTCTACGGCAAGCGGCGCATGCTGATCCTCAGCCTCGCCGTGATGGTCGTCGGCGCCCTGGTCAGCGCCCTCACCAGCACCCTGCTCCCGATGATCGTGGGCCGCACCCTCCAGGGCTTCGCGATGGGCGCGATACCCCTCGGCATCGGCCTGATGCGCGACATGCTGCCCCGCGAGAAGCTCGGCTCGGCCATGGCCCTGATGAGCTCCTCCATCGGCGTCGGCGGCGGCCTCGCCCTGCCCGCCGCGGCCCTGGTCGCCCAGCACGCCGACTGGCACGCCCTCTTCTACGGCGCCGCCGGCCTCGGTGTCCTCTCCATCGTCCTCACCCTCCTCGTCGTCCCCGAGTCCCCGATGCGCGCCGCGGGCACCTTCGACCTGCCGGGCGCGCTCGGCCTCTCCGCCGGCCTCGTCCTCTTCCTGCTGCCGATCACCAAGGGCAGCGACTGGGGCTGGACCTCCGGCACCACCCTCGGCCTGTTCGCCGCCTCGGCCGTCGTCCTCGTCCTGTGGGGCGTGTACGAGCTGCGCATCGCCGCCCCGCTGGTGGACCTGCGGACCACGGCCCGGCCCGCCGTCCTCTTCACCAACCTCGCCTCGATCATGGTCGGCGTCAGCTTCTACGTCGTCTCGCTCGTCCTTCCGCAGCTCCTCCAGCTGCCCACCGCCACCGGCTACGGCCTCGGCCAGTCCATGGTCGTCGCCGGACTGCTGGTCGCCCCGCTCGGCCTGACGATGATGTTCACCGCGCCCGTCTACGCCCGGGTGTCCGCCAAGTACGGCCCCAAGGTCACCCTGATCCTCGGCATGCTGATCATCGCGGTCGGCTACGGCGCCGGACTCGGCCTGATGAGCGCGGCCTGGCAGAGCCTGGTCATCGCGGTCGTCCTCGGCGCGGGCATCGGCCTCGCCTACTCCTCGCTGCCCGCGCTGATCGTCGGCGCGGTCCCGGCCTCCGAGACCGGCGCGGCCAACGGCCTCAACACCCTGATGCGGTCCATCGGTACGTCCGTGTCGAGCGCCGTCATCGGCATGGTCCTCGCCAACACCGCCAACGACGTGAACGGTGTCGCCGTCCCGACCATGCACGGCTTCCGTGTCTCCTTCCTCATCGCCACCGGCGCCGTGGCCGTCGGACTGCTCTTCGCGCTGATGCTGCCGAAGGGCAATCGGGCGCCGCAGCTGCGGGCCGCCAGCGCCGGGGACGAGATCGTCGAGCGCGCCGAGGAGGTGCTGCGCGGCTTCCGCGGGCTGGTGCTGGACGCCGAGGGCGCGCCGGTGGCACGGGCCACGGTCACGCTGATCGACCACCGGGGGCGGCAGGCCGGGGCGACCGTCTCGGGTGAGGACGGGAGCTATGCGCTGGGCGTGCCGGCGCAGGGGGCGTATGTCGTCGCTGCCAAGGCTTTCGGGCATGGGCCGCTCGCGTCGTCCGCGTCCCATCACGGGGAGGAGCGGGCGGTCGAGCTGGATCTGTCGCTGCCGGGGGAGACGGTGAGCGCGTAACGCGCCTCATGAGGTGCCGGGGTGCGTCGGCCGGCGGCTGCGGGTTCGGCGTGGCTTGTCGCGCAGTTCCCCGCGCCCCTGAAGAAACCACTCCCCGTCCCTGAAGGATCCACTCCCCGTCCCTGAAAGACCACGCCCGTACCCCCTGTCGCATGCGCGGCCGGGGGTACGGCAGCATGGGGCCCGCTGATGTGCCGTACGACCGAAAGGCGCTCCATGGCCGCCGCCGTCCCCAAGCCCGCAGTAGTCGCCGCGTTCGAGGCGGCCAAGGGGTTCATGCCCGTGGACGAGGGGCTCGCGTTGTACGCGGCTGCCGTCGGGGTCGGGGCGCTCGGGCTGCCGTTGCTGGAGGTCGGGACCTACTGCGGGCGGTCCACGGTGCTGCTGGCCGACGCGGCCCGGGAGGCCGGGGTCGTCGCGCTCACCGTCGATCACCACCGGGGCAGCGAGGAGCAGCAGCCGGGCTGGGACTACCACGACCCGGAGACCGTCGATCCCGAGATCGGGCTGATGGACACGCTGCCCACCTTCCGCCGCACCCTGCACCGGGCGGGTCTGGAGGAGCACGTCGTGGCCCTGGTCGGACGCTCCCCGCAGATCGCGAAGATCTGGAACTCGCCCCTCGGTCTCGTCTTCGTCGACGGCGGTCACACCGACGAGCACGCCACCGCCGACTACGAGGGCTGGGCCCCGCATGTCGCCGAGGGCGGCCTCCTCGTCATCCACGACGTCTTCCCCGACCCCGTCGACGAGTTCACCGGGCAGGCTCCCTACCGGGTCTATCTGCGGGCCCTGGCCTCCGGCGCCTTCACCGAGGTCCCCGGCACCGGCTCGCTGCGGGTGCTGCGACGCACCGGCGCCGGGATCTGAACCGTCGGGCCCAGGAGGCCCCGACGGCCCCGGAGGCCCCGACGGTCCGGTCCGCTACAGCCAGCCCTGGTGGCGGGCCTCGCGCAGGGCTTCGGTCCGGTTGCGGGTGCCGGTCTTGCCGATGGCCGAGGAGAGGTAGTTGCGGACGGTGTTCTCCGAGAGGTGCAGTCCCGCCGCGATGTCGGCGACCGTCACCCCGTCCGCCGACGCCTTCAGTACGTCGCACTCGCGGGTGGTGAGCGGGCTGGGGCCGGCGCTGAGCGCGGCCGCGGCGAGTGCCGGATCGACCACCGTCTCGCCGGTCAGCACCCGGCGGATCGCCTCCGCCAGCTCCTCCACCGGACCGTCCTTGACCAGGAACCCGGCGGCCCCGGCCTCCATGGCCCGGCGCAGATAGCCGGGTCGGCCGAACGTCGTCAGGATCAGCACCCGGCAGCCGGGCGCCTCCTCCCGCAGGACGGCGGCGGCGTCCAGGCCGCTCATGCCGGGCAGCTCGATGTCGAGCAGGGCCACATCGGGGCGGTGGACCAGGGCCGCGTCCACGATCGCGTCCCCGGTGCCGACCTGCGCGACGACCTCGATGTCCGGCTCCAGCCCCAGCAGCAGGGCCAGCGCCCCGCGCATCATGCCCTGGTCCTCCGCCAGCAGGACCCTGATCGAGCGGGCGGGACGGCGGTCGCGGGGCATCTCGTTCACCGGTCGGCCACCGGGCATGTCGTTCACGGCCCAAGCGTAGAGCCGGTCTGAAGGGACGGCACCTCCCTTGCGGGTGCGGAGCAGCCGATCACCGCGTCCGCCCGCTCCGGTCGCTCCGCTCCCGGGAAGCCTGGATCCACCGGGAGTTCCGCGGTCACCGTGAAGCCGCCGCCCCGGCCCGGACCCGCCGTCAGGGAGCCGCCCGCCGCCGCCAGGCGCTCGCGCAGACCGGTCAGACCCGTGCCGGTGCGTTCGGTTCCGTAGCCGTCGGTGTCGCCCTTGCCGGTGTCGGCGGCACCCGTGCCGTTGTCCGTGATCGTCAGGGCGACCCGCTCCGGTGTCCCCGACACCGTGATCTCGCAGCGGGTGGCGCCGCTGTGCCGGACCACGTTGGTGACCGCCTCGCGTACCACCCAGCCCAGCAGGGCGGCGGTCCTCGGCTCCACGGGCGACCCCGACCGGTGCACGGACGGTTCCACGCCCGCCGCGGTGAGCGCCGAGTGGGCCCGGTCCAGCTCGGTCGCGAGGCTGCCCTCGCGGTAGCCGGTGACCGCCTCCCGTATCTCCGTCAGCGCCTGGCGGCCCACCGACTCGATGTCCGCGATCTGGGTGAGGGCCGCGTCGAGCCGGGCGGGGGCCAGCCTGCGGGCCGCCTCCGACTTCACCACGATCACCGAGAGGGTGTGCCCGAGCAGATCGTGCAGATCGCGGGAGAAGCGCAGCCGCTCCTGGTCGACCGCCTGACGGGCCAGCTCCTCGCGTGCCGCCCGCAGCTCCCGGACGGCTTCCGACAGACTCAGGATCACGGCCGTCACGATCGTCGAGATCCAGGTGGCGTACGCGGTGTCCAGTCCGCCCCAGCCCTCGCGGCGGAAGGCGACCGCGGCCGCCACGACGGCCAGCGCCACCCCCGCGAACTTCAGCGGCCGGCCGCGCAGGGACGCGCCCGTGGCGAGGCCGAGCAGCGGGAAGAACAGCACCCAGCTGCCGCCGTAGCCGAGGGCGAGACCGATGGTCACCAGCGCCATGACGGCCAGCGCCACCCGGGTGGAGCGCGACTCCCGCTTCTCCTTCACGAAGGCGCGGACGGCGACGTAGATATAGCAGGAGTTGAAGGTGAGCACGCCCAGGCCGCCCAGCCACGGGTTGGGGGTCTCGCCCTGGAAGAGGTTGGAGAAGGCGCCCATGCCCAGCAGCAGCCAGGGCAGCAGGGCGAAAGGGTGCGACGGCGGGCCCGGGGGCTCGGCGTCCTTGCACTCCCGGCGCTGCTGCCCTTCCCGTCGTACGCCCGCCCGCCAGGCCTCCATACGGGAGGCGAGCGCACGCCTCCGCCCGGACCGGCCCGGACCCGGTGTCGACGTCGTCATCTCTGTTGCCCCCGTTCCAGCGGTGTCCACGCTCTCGACGCTACGGCCCCGGGCGGCGCTCCGGCAGATCGGGATGTCACCGGTCCACCGGTACAAATGTCACAGTGCCCGGGCCCACCCGTCCGTACCCCGCCCGATCTCTGACACCCCGTCAGGAGCCTTCACAACTGTCGAGCGCTGGGCTATACAAAAGGCGCCGGACTGGAACGCGTTCTAGGTCGGCGCGCGACGGCCTCGGTGCGCCCGATCGGTGCGGACGGTCGCACCGAGGTCTTGGACAGGTCCGTGCCCTCCACGGACACCACCGTGCCCTCCACGGACACACAGGAGCCCCATGCCCATCGACGCAGCCAAGGCACTCGCCGCCGAACCCCGGTCCGGCGAGATCTCCTGGACCCGCAAGGACGTCCAGCTCTACCACCTCGGGATCGGCGCCGGCATCCCCGCGACCGACCCCGACGAGCTGCGGTACACCCTGGAGTCCCGTCTGCACGTCCTGCCGAGCTTCGCCACCGTCGCGGGATCCGGCTCGCCCGGTGTGATCAGCGGACTGTCCATGCCCGGCGTCGACGTCGACCTCGCCCGCGTCCTGCACGGCGGCCAGCGCCTGGAGATCCACCGCCCCCTGCCCACCGAGGGCACCGCCACCGCGACGGGCCGTATCGCCGCCGTGTACGACAAGGGCAAGGCCGCCGTCCTCGTCATGCGCACCGAGGTGGCCGACGCCGACGGCCCGCTGTGGACCAACGACGCCCAGATCTTCGTACGGGGAGAGGGCGGCTGGGGCGGCGACCGGGGGCCGTCCGGACGCCTCGACGCACCCGCCGGGGAGCCGGACCGGACCGTCGAGCGGGCCGTGCGCGAGGACCAGGCGCTGCTCTACCGCCTCTCCGGCGACTACAACCCCCTGCACGCCGACCCCGAGTTCGCCAAGCGCGCCGGGTTCGACCGGCCCATCCTGCACGGCCTGTGCACCTACGGGATCACCCTGAAAGCGGTCGTCGACACACTGCTCGACGGGGACGTGAGCCGGGTGCGGTCGTACACCACCCGCTTCGCCGGTGTCGTCTTCCCCGGGGAGACCCTGCGCATCCGGATGTGGCGCGGGCAGGGCGAGGCGCGGGTCGCCGTGAGCGCGGTCGAGAGGGACGACGCGCCCGTCCTCGCCGACACGATCGTCGAACACTCCTGAACCCCAGCCAAACCCGAGCCCGAACCCAACCCCGACCCCAACCCCGACCCCGACCCCAACCCCAACCCCAAACAGAACCCGAACCCGAACCCTGGACGCCCTGAGGGGAGCCGCACCATGCGCGCAGCCGTACTGCACGAGATCGGCCAGGACAAGCTGGAGGTCCTCGACGACGTCGAGGCGGTCGGGTTCGGCCCGGGCCGGGTCAGGATCCGGGTCCGGGCCACCGGGCTGTGCCACTCGGACCTCTCCGCGATGGGCGGGGTGCTGCCGCAGCCCGCGCCGTTCGTGCCCGGACACGAGGGCGCGGGCGAGATCCTGGAGGTGGGCGAGGGCGTCACCCGGGTGAAGCCCGGTGACCGGGTGGTGGTCTGCTGGCTGCCCGCCTGCGGCGCCTGTCCCGCCTGCAAGCGCGGCCAGACCGAGCTGTGCCTGGCCGGGTTCATGAACGCGGGAACGCCCAACTTCCGCCGTCCCGGAGGGGATGTGTTCGGTTTCGCGGGCACCGGTACCTTCGCCGAGGAGGTCGTCGTCGACGCGGGCTGCGCGGTCCCGATCCCCGACGACGTGCCGTTCGACATCGCTGCGCTCATCGGCTGCGGGGTCACCACCGGCCTGGGCGCCGCGCTCAACACCGCCGACGTGGCGGCCGGTTCGTCGGTCGCCGTCATCGGCTGCGGCGGGGTCGGCATCTCCGCCGTGCAGGGCGCGCGGCTCAAGGGCGCCGCCGAGATCGTCGCCGTCGATCCCGTCGCCTCCCGCCGTGAGTCCGCGCTCCGGTTCGGCGCCACGCGGGCGGTCTCGCCGGAGGAACTGCCGGGCGCGAAGCAGGAGGTCACCGGCGGCGAGGGCTTCGACTACGTCTTCGAGGTCGTCGGCCGCTCCGCCACCGCCCGCACCGCCTACGAGAACACCCGGCGCGGCGGCACCCTCGTCGTCGTCGGCGCGGGCGCCATGGACGACCACCTCCAGCTCAACATGTTCGAGCTGTTCTTCGACGAGAAGCGGATCCTGCCCTCGATGTACGGCGGCGGGGACGTCCTGACCTCCTACGAGCGGACCATCGCCCTGTGGCGGGCCGGCCGGATCGACCTCGCCGGGCTCATCACCCACCGCGTCCCGCTCGCGGAGATCAACGAGGCGCTGGACCAGATGCGCACCGGGACCGCCCTGCGCACCTGCATAGAGATCTGAGGGGCGGACCCACGGATGGCATCAGGGACGGGACCAGGGACGGGGCCAGGGACGGGACCAGGGACGGGACCAGGGACGGCATCGCGGACGACACCGCTGTCATCGCCGCTGGAGGGGCTCACGGCGATCGTCACCGGGGCCGGGCGCGGGCTCGGCCGGGCCGAGGCGCTGGAACTGGCCCGGCTGGGCGCGGCGGTCGTCGTCAACGACTACGGGCAGTCCGGGCGCGACGGCTCCGGCGAGGCGTCGGCGGGCCCGGCCGAGGAGGTCGCGGCCGAGATCCGCGTGGGGGGCGGCAACGCCCTCGTCCACACGGGTGATGTCTCCGACTTCCGACAGGCCCGTGACCTGGTCGAATCGGCGATCACGGAGTTCGGCAGGCTCGACATCGTCGTCAACAACGCGGGCATCCTGCGCGACCGCATGGTCTTCTCGATGGCGGAGGGGGAGTGGGACTCGGTGATCCGGGTCCACCTCAAGGGCCACTTCAACACCACCCGCTTCGCCGCCGCGCACTGGCGGGAGCGGTCCAAGGCGGCGGGCGCCCCGGTGTACGGGCGGATCGTGAACACCTCCTCGGAGGCGTTCCTCGCCGGATCGGCGGGACAGCCCAACTACGCCGCGGCGAAGGGCGGGATCGTCGGCCTGACGACGTCCAGCGCGCTGGCGCTCGCCAAGTACGGCGTGACGGTCAACGCGATCTGCCCGCGTGCCCGGACCCGGATGACCGAGGACGTCTTCGCCGGGCTCGAACAGCCCGCCGAGGGTCTCGACCCGCTCGCGCCCGAGCATGTCGCCCCGCTCGTCGGGTACTTGGCGTCACCGGCCGCCGCACGCGTCAACGGGCAGCTGCTCGTGGTGCACGGCGGGATGATCGCGGTGGTCGAACGGCCCCGGGTGCGGGCGAAGTTCGACAGCAAGGGGGACACGTTCGGCTTCGAGGAGCTGGACACCGTCCTGGGCGCCCACTTCGCGGACCGGCCGGCGGGGGAGACGTTCGCGGCGGCGGAGGTGCTGGGCCTGAAGAGGGAACAGCCGTGAAGCGCTCAGCGGCTTAGGGCGTGATGTGCGAAGGGGCTCCGCCGTCCGGGTATGGACGGCGGAGCCCCTTCGGCGTACTGTCAGGCAGCCGCCTCGGCCTTGTCCTCGGCCGGCTTGCGGTGCCGCCCGCTGGGGGCCGCGTTGGCGTCCTGAGCCGAGGTCTGGCCCCGGTGCCGGCCGTGGCCGGCAGCCTCCTGGGCGTCGGCGGACAGCGGCTGCGTCGTGCTTGCGTCGCTCATCTGGTGAGTTCACCCCGTCAACATGATCTTTCTTACAGCCGGGCGATTTTATCCGGCGGACCACGGGGCTGATCCAGGCGGCCACGCCAACCGCAGCTAGTTCGTTACAAGACGGCTCAGAGGAGCCTGCTGCAACGGCACGGGGCGAGGCGTGGCGGGCTCCGGAGCCGTCGCTTCCGGGACGTCCGGTGCGGCCCGTGCGTCCGGCTCCGGTTCCACGGGGGTGACGGGCGGGATCAGCCGGGCCACCGCGCAGGGTTCGTCGTGGGTGGCGTACGGCAGTCTCAGCACGCCGTCCGGTGTCCACAGGCCGCTGCCCGCCAGCCAGCCCTCGGGGGCGGCGAGCTGATGGAGGCGCCGCTCGGCGGGGCGCCAGGTGCCCACCCAGGTGCCGAAGGAGCCGTCGATGCGCAGCGCCACCGCGCAGCGCTCCGGGAGCAGCACCTGGCCGGGCTGGACGGCGAACGGCGTGAGCGCGCAGTCGGGCAGCCGCAGGGACTCAGGGAACCGCACCGGCAGGGTGCTGCCGAGGACGCCCCAGCCGAGCCGGGGGGCGCCGGGGGAGGGGGCGTCCGAGCGGATCAGCAGCAGGCCGCTGTCCGGGTCGGCGAGCAGCAGCCGGTCGTCGCTGTCGGCGGCGATCTGGAGCAGCGGGGAGACCTCGCCGAGCTCCAGGTCCACCACGACCGTCTTGGTCCGGCCGCCGAGCTCCCGGTCCAGGGCGAGCATGCGGCCCGTACGGTCCAGCCAGATGCCGCCCGAGCAGCGGCCCGGGACCACGGCGAGCCGCTCGGGGCCGAAGGCACCGCCGGCCACCAGCCACACGGTGCTGGTGCGCTCGCCCACGGCGAGGGCGTAGGCGCGCCCGCCGCAGGGGGCCGGGGGGAGCAGCCGCAGCCGGGCGCGCGCGTCCGGGCACTCCACGGCGCCCAGGGGGAGCTCGCCGGTGCCGGGACCGGTCGGGTAGAGGAGGGAGAAGGTGTGCCGGTCCTGGACGTACCGGCGGATCAGCACCCGGCCGTCGGCCAGTGGCTGCACCTCCGTGCCGGGCTCCTCCGGCTGGTGGACCGGCAGCGGAACCGCGTAGGGCTCGGGGCCGTCCAGGGTCCAGCGCTCCGGGAACCACGCGTCGGGGTGGGGTCCGCGGGCGAGACGGGCGGCGTAGGCGCCGTCCGCGGTGATCACACAGGGGGCCGTGGGGACGGGCGGGACGGGGTCCTCGTCGCCGCCCTCCGCGGTGGGTTCGATGGCACAGGCCGTCATGGGTCGGTCACCTCCGCCGAAGAAGCTAGTTTTCGCACGCGCGGCCGGGGGAGCCGGAGGCGGGGGGCTTCCCTCGTACGAGTGGTGCAGAAGCGATTCATCAGAGGCGGATGGGGTGGCTGTGCTGCTCCCGGCGAGGTGCGGGGATTGACGCGGCGGGGGCGGGGCGGCGATGCGGCGGCCGACGTGGCGGCGATGTGACGGCGGGCGGCGGCGATGTGAGGGCGGGCGTGGGGGCGGGCGTGGTGGCGTGTGTGGCGGTGGGCGGGCAGTGCGTGTGGCGGTGGGTCGGGTGGCGATGCGGGGGCGGGCGGCAGCGATGTGGGGGCGGGCGTGGCAGTGCGTGCGGCAGCGGGCGTGGCAGCACACATGGCGGCGCCAGCAGTGCCCGCGGCGGCGTGTGCGGTGGTGGCGACGGCGGCGTGTGCGGTGGTGGCCACGGCGGCGTGTGCGGTGGTGGCCCGGCCGCCTCGGTCCGTGGGTGTCATGTGCACACACTCCCGCCCGTCCCAGGTCCGCAGAGCGGCCAGGTAGCCTTTTCCCCGTGCCCCGTCTGTCTGAAGTCATCGCCGCGCTGGAGAACCTGTGGCCCGCCGAGCGGGCCGAGTCCTGGGACGCGGTCGGCACCGTCGTGGGGGAGCCGGATCAGGACGTCTCCCGGGTGCTGTTCGCCGTCGATCCCGTCCAGGACGTCGTCGACGAGGCGGTGAAGCTCGGTGCCGGCCTGCTCGTCACCCACCACCCCCTCTATCTGCGCGGGACGACGACCGTCGCGGCCTCCACCTTCAAGGGCCGGGTCGTGCACACCCTCATCAAGAACGACATCGCCCTGCACGTCGCCCACACCAACGCCGACACCGCCGACCCCGGCGTGAGCGACGCCCTCGCGGGCGCGCTCGACCTGCGGGTCGTACGGCCCCTCGTGCCCGACGCGAGCGACCCCCAGGGCCGGCGCGGCCTCGGCCGGATCTGCGCGCTCGACCACCCGGTCACCGTCCGCGAGTTCGCCGCCCGCGCCGCCGAGCGGCTGCCCGCCACCGCGCAGGGCATCCGGGTGGCCGGCGACCCCGAGGCGCTCGTCCGCACGGTCGCCGTCAGCGGCGGCTCCGGGGACAGCCTGTTCGACCACGTCCGGGCCGCCGGCGTCGACGCCTTCCTCACCGCGGACCTCCGCCACCACCCCGCCTCGGAGGCCCGCTCCCACAGTCCTCTCGCGCTGCTCGACGCGGCGCACTGGGCCACCGAATGGCCCTGGTGCGAGCTGGCCGCAGCCCAGCTCGACGAGATCTCCGACCGCAACGGATGGGGCCTCAGGGTCCACGTCTCGCGCACGGTCACCGACCCCTGGACCGCCCACGCGGCGTCCACCACCTCTAGCGCAATGGGAGCCCCCAACTGAACGCCGCGCCCGCCGACCAGATCCGCCTCCTCGACGTCCAGGCCCTCGACGTCCGCCTCCAGCAGCTCGCCCACAAGCGGAGGTCGCTGCCCGAGCACGCCGAGATCGAGTCGCTCACCAAGGACCTGGCACAACTGCGCGACCTGCTCGTGGCCGCGCAGACCGAGGAGAGCGACACCGCCCGCGAGCAGACCAAGGCCGAGCAGGACGTGGACCAGGTGCGCCAGCGCGCCACCCGCGACCAGCAGCGCCTGGACTCCGGCGCGGTCACCTCCCCCAAGGACCTGGAGAACCTCCAGAAGGAGATCGTCTCCCTCGCCAAGCGCCAGGGCGACCTCGAGGACGTCGTCCTGGAGGTCATGGAGCGCCGTGAGTCCGCGCAGGACCGGGTCGCCGAGCTGACCGAGCGGGTCGGCGCCTTCCAGGGCAAGATCGACGACGCGACCGCCCGCCGTGACGCCGCCTGCGCGGAGATCGACGGCGAGGCCGCCTCGGTCACCAAGGAGCGCGCGGTCGTCGCCGGGTCCGTCCCCGCCGACCTGCTCAAGCTGTACGACAAGCTGCGCGAGCAGCAGGGCGGCATCGGCGCGGCCAAGCTGTACGCCCGCACCTGCCAGGGCTGCCGCCAGGAGCTCGCCATCACCGAGCTGAGCGAGATCCGCAAGGCCGCGCCCGACACCGTCGTACGGTGCGAGAACTGCCGTCGGATCCTCGTGCGCACGTCCGAGTCCGGGCTGTAAGGGGGCCGCGGCGTGCGGGCGTTCATCGTCGAGGCGGACGGCGGGTCGCGGGGCAACCCCGGGCCCGCGGGGTACGGCAGTGTCGTGATCGACGCGGCGACCGGGGAGACCCTCGTCGAGCGTGCCGAGTTCATCGGGGTCGCCACGAACAACGTGGCGGAGTACCGGGGGCTGCTGGCCGGTCTGCGCGCCGTCCTCGATCTCGACCCGTCGGCGACGGTGCGCGTGCGGATGGACTCCAAGCTCGTCGTCGAGCAGATGTCGGGCCGCTGGAAGATCAAGCACCCGGACATGAAGCCGCTGGCCATGGAGGCCGCCCGGCTGCTCCCGCCCGCACAGGTCACCTACGAGTGGATCCCGCGCGAGCGGAACAAGCACGCCGACCGGCTCGCCAACGAGGCGATGGACGCGGGCCGGCGCGGTGAGCAGTGGGACCCGGAGACGTCCCGGGCCGCCCTGGCCACGTCGGCGGCCGCCCGGACCGCGGCGACCGCGCCGGAGCCCGCCGGCCCGCCCGGAGACGCGACGGCGGGCGCGGCGAGGGCCCGCGAGGCGCTGGCCCAGGCACGTACGTCGTCCTCGACGGCGGCCGATGTGACGGACGCTGATGGCGCGGGCGCCGATGTGACGGGTGCTGATGTGACGGACGTCGATGTGACGGGCGCTGATGGCGCGGACGTCGATGTGACGGACGCTGATATGACGGACGCTGATATGACAGAGGCCGATGCGACAGAGGCCGATGCGACGGAGGCCGGGATGAGCAGCTCGAAGGGCGCTGAGGCCGACGGCTCTGCCGGTGCCGCCGACACCGACCCCACCGCCGTCCCGAAGGCCGCCGCCGATCTGCGGGCGGCCCGGACGGTCGCCACCCCCACCGGCAGGCCCCCCGCCGCCAAACCCTCCGTCGGCTGGGGTTCCGCCCCCGACCTGGGTGCCCCCGCCACCTTCGTCCTGCTCCGGCACGGCGAGACCCCCCTCACCCCCCAGAAGCGGTTCTCCGGCCGCGGCGGCACCGACCCCTCCCTCTCGGACGTCGGCCGGGAGCAGGCGGAGCGGGTCGCGGCGGCGCTCGCCCGGCGCGGCACGATCCAGCACATCCTCGCCTCCCCGCTGGCCCGCACCCGCCAGACCGCCGGTGCCGTCGCCGACCGCCTCGGTCTGGAGGTGACGATCGAGGAAGGCCTGATCGAGACGGACTTCGGCGCCTGGGAGGGCCTCACCTTCGGCGAGGTCCAGGAGCGCCACCCCGAGGACCTGACCCGCTGGCTAGGCGACCCGGAGGCCGAACCGACCGGCGGCGGTGAGAGCTTCGCGGCCACCGCGGCCCGGGTCGCCGCCACCCGCGACAAGCTGGTCGCGGCGTACGCGGGCCGTACGGTCCTGCTGGTCACCCATGTGACCCCGATCAAGACGTTCGTCCGGCTCGCGCTCGGCGCCCCGCCCGAGTCCCTGTTCCGCATGGAGCTGTCGGCGGCCTCGCTGTCGGCGGTGGCGTACTACGCCGACGGGAACGCCAGCGTCCGCCTCTTCAACGACACGTCCCACCTGCGTCCCTGAGCCTGGAGGCGGCGCGCGCCAGGCCCTCGATCCGGGCCCAGTCCCGCGCCGCCACCGCGTCCGCCGGAAGCATCCAGGTGCCGCCCACGCACGCCACGTTCGGCAGCGCCAGATACTCCGCCGCGTTGTCCGGGCCGACCCCGCCCGTCGGACAGAACCGGGCCTGGGGGAGCGGCCCGGCCAGCGACCGCAGATACGCCGTACCCCCCGCCGCCTGCGCCGGGAAGAACTTCATCTCCCGCACCCCGCGCTCCAGCAGCGCCACCACCTCGGACGTGGTCGACACCCCCGGCAGACACGGCAGCCCGGACGCCCGCATCGCGCTCAGCAGGCCGTCCGTCCAGCCCGGGCTCACCAGGAACCGCGCCCCCGCCGCCGCGCACGCCGTCACCTGCTCCGGCGCGATCACGGTCCCGGCCCCGACCACGGCCTCCGGGACCGCCCCGGAGATCTCCCGGATCGCGTCGAGCGCGACCGGCGTCCGCAGCGTCACCTCGATCGCGGTCAGCCCGCCCGCCACCAGCGCCCGCGCCAGCGGCACGGCGTCGGACACGTCGTCGAGGACCACGACGGGCACGACCGGCGCCAGATCCATTACCCGGGCAGCCGAAGAATCCATTACCCGGGCAGCCGAAGAGGAGGGCGGCGATGAGGTCATGCGCCTCATCCTGCCCCTGGGATGCAGCCTGCGCAAAGGTCATTGCACATGCTGCAACACCACCATGTCCGGGTTCAGTGCACCTCGTCCACCAGCACGTCCAGCGCCCAAGGGGTGCCCGCTCGCGCCGGCTCCCCGACCTCCACCACGTACCCGAGCCCGCGCAGCGCCTCCACCAGCTCCGCCGGGCCCTTCGGCGCGATCCCGGTCGCCAGCAGGCTCCGTACGATCCGCCCCTTCGTCGCCTTGTTGAAGTGGCTGACGACCTTCCGGGTCGGCGCGTGCAGCACCCGTACGGTCGCGGTCCGCCCGGCGACCTCGCCCTTCGGCTTCCACGCCGCCCCGTACGCCGCCGACCTCAGGTCGAGCACCAGCCCGTCCCCGGCCGCCTCGGGCAGCACATCCGCCATCGGCGCACGCCAGTGCGTACCCAGCGCGCCGAGCCCCGGCAGCCTCACCCCCATCGAGCAGCGGTACGACGGGATCCGGTCCGTCACCCGGACGGCGCCCCACAGCCCGGAGAACACCAGCAGCGACCGCGCCGCGCGCCTCTTCGCGGCCGTGTCCAGCGAGGCCAGGTCCAGGGCGTCGTACAGGACGCCCGTGTAGATCTCCCCGGCGGGCCGGGCGCCCGCGGTGTGCAGTTCCGCGTTCTTGGCGACCTCGCCGCGCAGTCCCTCGCTGAGCCCCAGTACCTCGCGCGCCTTCTCCTCGTCGCTCGCGCACAGCTCGGCCAGCTCACCGAGCACGGCCGCACGGGCGGCGGTCAGCCCCGGCAGCGCCAGCGACTCCAGCTTCAACGGCGCGCCACGACCGGACGAGGCCTTCCCCTCGGAGGGCGGCAGCAGGACAAGCAAGGTGTCTCCTTCTGTAGAGCTCTGCGACAGCGTACGGCGTGCCACCGGGCCGCCCTCGCCCTACGCTCGCCGTATGCCCCGCCGCCACATCCGCGTGACCGGTGCCCCCGAAGCCGCCCTGCGGGAGGCCCTCGACCGGCTGCGCACCGAGCTCGGGGCGCCGCTCGCCTTCCCGCTCGGCGTCCTGACGGAGGCGGAACGCGCGGCCAGGGCCCCGGCCCTGCCGCCGCACGACGCCACCGACATCCCGTTCCTCACCATCGACCCGCCCGGCGCCACCGACCTGGACCAGGCGCTGCACCTGTCCCGCCAGGGCACCGGCTACCGCGTCCGGTACGCCATCGCCGACGTCGCCGCCTTCGTCGTACCCGGCGGACCGGTGGACGAGGAGGCCCACCGCCGCGTCACCACGCTCTACTTCCCCGACGGGAAGCTCCCGCTGCACCCGGCCGTCCTCAGCGAGGGCGCCGCCAGCCTGCTGCCCGGCCGGGACCGGCCCGCCGCCCTGTGGACCGTCGACCTCGACGCGGACGGCCGTACCCTCGCCGTCGACCTGCGCCGCGCCCTCGTCCGCAGCCGCACCCGGCTCGACTACACGGAAGCCCAGCGGCGGATCGACGACGGAACGGCGGAGGAGCCGCTGAGCCTGCTCGCCGAGGTGGGACGCCTACGGGAGACCCTGGAGGCGGAGCGCGGCGGCATCTCCCTCAACGCCCCCGAACAGGAGATCGTCGACCGCGACCGCGACCGCGACCGCGACCGCGACCACGGCTATGAGCTGACCTACCGCGCCCCGCTCCCCGCCGAGGGCTGGAACGCCCAGCTCTCCCTCCTCACCGGCATGGCGGCCGCCGACCTGATGCTGGCCTCGGGCACCGGCATCCTGCGCACCCTGCCCCCGGCCCCCGACGGCGCCGTCGGCCGGCTGCGCCGCACCGCGCACGCCCTGCGCATCGACTGGCCGCACCACGTGTCCTACGCCGCCCTCGTCCGCTCCCTCGACCCGCACCGCCCCGCCCACGCGGCCTTCCTCCAGGAGTGCACGACCCTGCTGAGGGGCGCCGGCTATACCGTCTTCCGTGACGGGAGGCTGCCGGACATCACCACCCACTCCGCCGTCGCCGCCCCCTACGCCCACTGCACGGCCCCCCTCCGCCGCCTCGCCGACCGCTACGCCACCGAGCTCTGCCTCGCCGCCGTCGCGGGCGAGCCCCCGCCCGAAGGGGTCCTCGCCGCGCTGGACGCCCTGCCGAAGGAGATGACCGAGGGCGGCCGCCGCGCCAACGCCGTCGAGCGGGCCTGCGTCGACCTGGTCGAGGCGGCGCTGCTGAAGGACAGAGTGGGGGAGGTGTTCGAGGGCTGCGTGGTCGACGTGGACGACCACCGCCCGACCACCGGCACGGTCCAGCTGGAGTCCCCGGCGGTCGTCGGCCGCGTCGACGGCGACCCGCTCCCCCTGGGCGAACGCCTCCGCGTCCGCCTCACCGCGGCCGATCCGGCACACCGGACGGTGCGTTTCGCTCTCGCGTGAGGGCGTGTACGACGGCTTGTTCGACGGCTTGTACGAGACGGTCGGCGTCGTCGGCGTGCAGCCGCACGAGGGTGAGGTCCCGGCGGCGGCCGAGGAGGGTGACGTGGGGTACGGGCTCGGCCAGCTCCAGGGTGAGGGACGTCTGTGACCCGACCGCGAGGTTCAGCTCACCGTCGGCCCGCTCATGGGTGTGGGCGCGCTCACGCCGTACCGCCGCGATCCGCTCCAGCGGGATCCGCAGATCGACGTGACCGGCGTACCGTACGCGCAGCTCACGGCCGTACAGGACATGCGGCCGCACCGCCATCGCGGCGTACAGCCCGACCACGAACAGGAGGGTGTACAGGTCGAGGACCAGCACCACCCGGTGCGCGGTCGGCCGGTCCCGCAGCAGCACCGACATGGTGAACGTCTCGACGAGGCACACGAACCCGAACCCGGCCATCACCGCGCCCTGCCCCCGCGCATACCCGAACGCCCGCCCGTCCCCCACCCCGTGCAGCCGCCGGCCACCCCACAGCACCAGACTGACGAGAAGCCGTATCTCATGCCCGACAAGTGCCCGGACCGCGGCCCTCACGCCTCCTCCGTGAGGATCCGCAGGGTACGGCGGACGGCTTCCGCCTGGGCCGGGGCGAAGTCCGCGTACAGGGCCCGCAGGAAGGAATGCTCATGGTCGATGGCGGCGCCGTCCGGGAGCAGCTCGCGCGGGGTGCACTCGGCGAGCCGCCGGGCGGCCGCCTCGACCCGGGGATCGTCGGGCTCGGCGTCGGCGAGGGCGTCCAACAGGGCGTACGCCTCGTCGATGCGGGCCACCGCCTCCGGTGACTCCAGGAGCGAGTCGAGGGCCGCGAGCAGCCGCTCCCGTTCGGCCGGGGGAGCGGCCGTCTCCATCAGGGCCAGCACCTCGCGGTCCAGGGCGGCCATGGGCGAGTCGGAGACCCGCCCCGCCGTCCGCGCGAACAGCGCGGCGAGCTCGGGCGACACCGGCCCCTCGGCAGGCAGCTGCTCCGTCTCCAGCAACACCCGCAGCCGGGCCCGCCGCTCCCGGATCGCGGCCTCCTGCCGCGCCAGATCCTGATCGAGCTCGGTGAGCACCTCGACGAGGTCTTTCCCGGCGACTTCGGCGAGACGCTTCCCGGCGCCCGCCCCCTCGTCCTCGGCGAGGACGTCCCTGATCTCCGCCAGCCCGAGCCCCAGCTCGGTCAGCCGCCGGATCCGCGCGAGCACGACGGCGTGCCGCAGCGTGTAGTCCCGATACCCGTTGGCCAGCCGCTCGGGCTCGGGCAGCAGCCCCAGATGGTGGTAGTGCCGCACGGCCCGCGTGGTGACGCCGACGGCCTCGGCGAGTTCTCCGATCCGCATGGGATTAGTAGAGACGTTGACGCTGCGGCAGGGTCAAGGGCGGACGCCTTCGCCCCGGACACCTCGGACACCTCGGACTTTCTCCGACCCGCCCCGTGTTGCACCCTTCGAGCGGACGAAGGGGTGCGGCAGGCATGGAACAGGCGCTGTGGACGAGAGCGAGGCTGGGCCGCTGCGGCCCGCCCCTGGACCTCCTGACCGCCCGCTTCGACAAGCACGTGTACGCCCCGCACGCCCATGACGAGTTCACGGTCGGCGTCTGCGTCGGCGGTTCGGAGATCATCGACTACCGGGGTAGCCACATCCGCACCGGCCCCGGCTCCATCGTCGTCCTCGCCCCCGGCGAGATGCACACCGGCGGCCCCGGCAACACCACCGACGGCTACGCCTACCGCGCCCTGTACGCCGGCCCGTCCCTCCTCACCGAGGGCACCCTCGGCGGCACCCCGCACTTCCGCGAGCCCCTGATAGACGACCCGGAACTGGCCGCGGCCTTCCGCGCCGCCCACACCACCCTCAGCACCTGCCCCGACCCCCTGGAGGCGGAATCCCGCCTCCCCTGGCTCCTGACGGCCCTGTCCCGCCGCCACTCGACGGCCAGACCGGCGCCGGACGCGGTCCCCGGCGCACACCGCATAGCACTCGCCGTACGCGACCGCCTGGCCGACGAACTCCTGGCACCCCCCTCCCTCGCCGACCTCGCCGAGGGCCTGGACCTGTCCCGCTACCAACTCCTCCGCGCCTTCCGTACGACGATGGGGGTACCGCCGTACGCCTGGCTGGCCCAGCACCGCGTGCACCGCGCCCGAGCCCTCCTGGACGCCGGCCTGCGCCCCGCCGAGGTGGCCCCTTTGGTCGGCTTCGCGGACCAGGCCCACCTGACCCGCTGGTTCCGCAGAGTCCTGGGCGTGACACCGGCGGCGTACCGCAACAGCGTTCAAGACGCGAGGTACTGAGACGGTTGATGGTGGGTGCATGACTGCACGCGGCTGGTTCCTGTTCTCCCTGATGGGAGTGGTCTGGGGCATCCCCTATCTGCTGATCAAGGTGGCGGTGGAGGACCTCTCCCCGTCGATGGTGGTGTTCACGCGATGCGCCCTGGGCGCACTGCTCCTCCTTCCCTTCGCGATCCGCCAGGGAGGCTTCGTGCGGACCGTCCGCACCCACTGGGTGTGGATGCTGGCCTTCGCCTGCATAGAGATCATCGGCCCCTGGTTCACCCTGACCGACGCCGAACGCCACCTGTCCAGCTCCACCGCCGGCCTGCTGATCGCGGGAGTCCCGATCGTGGGCGTGGTGGCGGCCCGCTTCCTGGGAGAGGGAGAGATCCTGGGCGCCCGCCGGATGACAGGCCTGGCGGTCGGCCTGGCGGGCGTAGGAGTCCTCACCATCCCCCACCTGACCGGCGGAGACGCGCGCTCCCTGGCCGAGGTACTGCTGACGGTGGTGGGCTACGCGACGGCCCCGCTGATAGCGGCCCGCCGCCTGAAGGACGTCCCGACCCTGCAACTGATCGCCCCCTGCCTGGCCCTCTCCGCGCTCGTCTACGCCCTCCCGGCGGCGCTGACGTGGCCTTCTGAGATGCCGTCCGCCCCCGTCCTCTCCTCCCTGGCGGCCCTGGGCGCGATCTGCACGGCGATCGCCTTCGTGGCCTTCCTGGAACTGATCAAGGAGATAGGCCCGACGCGCTCGACGGTGATCACGTACGTCAACCCGGCGGTGGCGGTGGCGGCCGGCGCCCTCTTCCTGGACGAGCCGTTGACGACAGGCGTCCTGCTGGCCTTCGCGCTGATCCTGGCGGGCTCGGTCCTGGCGACGGCGTCCGGTCCTAAGCGCGACCGTCGCCCGGTAACATGGTCGACACGGCAGACGAGCCGGGCGGACGGCCGCGTGGAGTCCCCCTAGGGGGCTTCCCGAGGAACGTCCGGGCTCCACAGGGCAAGGTGGTGGCTAACGGCCACCCGGGGTGACCCGCGGGACAGTGCCACAGAAAACAAACCGCCCGGTGCTTCGGCGCCGGGTAAGGGTGAAACGGTGGTGTAAGAGACCACCAGCGCTTGAGGTGACTCAGGCGGCTAGGTAAACCCCACCCGGAGCAAGGTCAAAAGGAAACACCCCGGTGTTTCTGCGCGGACGCTCGAGGGCTGCCCGCCCGAGTCCGCGGGTAGACCGCACGAGGCCGGTGGCAACACCGGCCCTAGATGGATGGCCGTCTCCCCGGCCGCCGCGAGGCGACCGGGCGACAGAACCCGGCGTACAGCCCGACTCGTCTGCCGCTACCTGCGGCTTTCCCTCTGATGTTGTCATTCCTTGGCGTAGCTGCCGTCGGCTGCCCACTTACCAGTCGCCCCAGGGCAGTGCCGACCCGATCCATCGGGCCGCCTGCGGAGGGGGCGCGGCGGTGTCCACGCCCACAACGTGGATGCTTCCGAGCATGCCTCCCGGCCCGCGCACCTGGAGGAGCCGGTGGGAATGCCCGCCCAGGTGAGGGTGGATCAGGACGGCACGCGGAGGGGCCTTCGAGGTGTAGCCGGCGCTGTAGGTCAGAAGCTGGTGGATGTCAGCGGCGCCGACGCCGTACCTGTCGTATCGCTTGTACTTGGCGTCCACCGGCAGCAGCGTGTGCTCGGCTGCGTGATGTCCTTGGAGGCTGAGCAGAACGTCCGGCCGGAAGGCCGACACAGCGCCCAGGTCGCCCTGGACGGTGATGCCTGTCGCTCCGCTGCTGGGGACGGCGCGTCCGCCGTGCGGCGCGACGGCCTCGGTGGCCAGGCGCCGGACGACGGCCTCCCACAGGGCGGGCATGGCCAGCAGGAGACCGTCCGCCCTGGTCCCCTCATCGGTGAGGAGATCGGTCACGCCTCCGCCGCGCAGCAGCAGGTGGGCCCACGTGTGCGCCGCGCGGTAGCGGGCGTTGAGACGGGTGTACCGGACGCGGTCCAAGGCGCGGAGGGCGGCGTTGGGGGTCGGCGCCTGCGGGAACGCGTCGGCAAGGGCGTGGAGATCGCGGACCAGGTCGGGATGTATAGCCAGGCCGCGGGCCTCTCGCAGAGCGGTGCCCAGGATGCGGTTGTCCCAGGTGTCCGTCTCGCGGGCGAAGAAGCGGACGTGCAGTTGATCGAGTTGCCCATAGCGGCGGGACACCTGGGCTGTGAGGTCGAGGCGCCCTCTCAGGACCGGTTCCAGACTCTGTCGGCTCACATAGTCCCGGCGCAGCCCTTCCCGTATCAGCTGCTCGCACTGTTCGAGCAGAGCGGCTGCCACAAGATCGGCATAGCCTTGCGGACCGGTGGCCCAGCGTCGGGCCGTCGCCGGGAGCGGTGTCGGTGCGCGGAGGGCGTAGGACAGCCAGCTCATGAGCTGTTCGCCGGGGATGGCGAACTTCGGTTCGACGACCAGCCGTACGTGGTCGAGCACCAGGATGCCGACGGTGGCGTCGGCTTTGATCCGCCACCCGGCCGGGACGCGGTCCAGACGGAGACAACCACGTGCCTGAAGAGCGTGGAGACGCTCGATGTCCCGGGCTGTGAGCTGCTGGATGTCGAGGAGGGCGGATCCGTACTCACCGAGCCGGACCTCGGTGGGGTCAGGCATCGGTGCCCGATGTTCCACTGGTGAACTCGTTCGCCAGCGTTGCGGGAAGATCTTGCGGTGACATCACCGCGGGACGCCCGGACTGCTCGTCGACGAGGCTCCCGAGGATGCGGTGCAGCAGGTCGGCACGGCCGAGGCAGTAGTCCTCGAGCAGCGGGATCACCTCATGGCGGAACGCGGCCGCCAGATCCTCCTCGGTGGCGATCGGCTCGCCGTTGCGGAGCAGGTAGGCGTGCCCTATCTGATGGTCGGCGTCGAGGTGTCGGGTGATACGGGTGTTGAGGGACTCGAAGAACTGCGCCAGGTCCAGTGGGCCGACCGTGCCGGACACGGCGTCCGGGTCGGGGCCGACCGGGAGGAAGGCGAAGCGGCGGCGTACGGCGGCGTCCAGATGGCTGATGCTGCGGTCGGCGGTGTTCATCGTGCCGATGATCCGGACGTTCGGCGGGACGTGGAAGGTGCGCTTGCTGACGGACAGGGCGAGGGGCAGACCGCGTTTGTCCAGTTCCAGCAAGGTGACCAACTCGCCGAAGATGCGTGGCAGATCGCCACGGTTGATCTCGTCGATGATCAGCAGGAACTCCTCCTCCGGGCGAGCGGAGGCCTGGGTGCACAGGGTGTGGAACACCCCGTCGGTGAGTGCCAGTGTCAGTCCGGGGCCCGTGGCACTCAGCGACGGCTTGAACCCCTCCACGAAGTCTTCGTACCCGTAGGACGGGTGGAAGGTCACCATGTGGATGCGGCCGTTCTGCAGCATCTCGGCCTGGGCCGCCGCCCGCCGGTCCGGCGTCGAGTCGAGCGCGTCCGCACGACCGGCGAGGGCGAGAGCGGCACCCAGCGCGAGCCGGGTCTTGCCCGTGCCGGGTGGCCCGTGCAGGATCACCTGCCCCTTCCGCTTCAGCGCTTCCAGTACGTCCGCGACATCCTCGGGCAGTGTGCCGAGGCCGTCGGCGTACGACTCGGCGGTGGGCTCGGGGCCCTGTTCGGCCAGGCCTGCGGCGAACTGTGCGAAAAGCGCCGGCTGCACCTTGGCGAACGTGGACCGCCAGCCGTGCTGGGGCTGCGGCAGTTTCCGGGCGCGGGAGACGTCCCAGGCCACCGGGACGACGTGCCGGTATTCGGTGTGGTCGGACTCGAAGTGGTAACTCCCGCTGACGGTACCGGTCGCCAGCACCTCGTCCACCCCGCGGTTGGCGACGATCCGGTCGCCCGCCTCCAGGTCCCGGAATGCCAGCAGTCGTCGGGCGAGCGTCAGGCTGCCGCCGCTGCTGCGCGGCCACTGGGCGTCGAGGGCCTGCTTCAGGTCGGTGTCGCTCTGGTACTGGCCGAGATCGCCGAGCTCGTCCCAGCCCACTCGGATCACACCGCCGTCACGGCACGCGTCCCACAGCCGTCCTCGTTCACCCGGCGCGATCTTCCAGATGCTCCGCTGCTGCGGACGCGGGTTGAACCGCTCGTACAGGAAGCGCATGACCTCCTGTCGGCTCCAACCGTCGAACTCCGGTCGTGAGCGGACAAGTTGCAGCAGTCGACGGTTGGTGTGCCAGGCCGGTGAGTCGCTCTGCGCGGTCCCGCCCAGGAGTGCGACGAACTTGCGTAGATGCTCTGCTGCGTAGATCGGCAGGAAATGTTCGGGGAAGTAGACAGCCAGGGACTTCGTGACCAACGTCGGGCCGAACCGCAGCACGTCCAGGTCGTCCACCACGTCGAAGTCCTCCGCGGCCACGGCCTCGAAGGCACGCACGAACTGCCCGCGCAGCTCCCTCCACGCGTCCTCCGGCTCCAACCCGCGCAGGGGAGCAGCCACCCGCCACTCGCCGGAGTTGTGGTGGTACATGATGTGCTTCGCCGCGCTGCCACCCTTGATGCTGCCGAGGTTCGGGGTGCCGAACTCCATCAACCGGCAGTACGTCGGCCCGCTGCCGGACGGCGCTCCCTGCCCCAGCGCGTAGCGCGAAAGCGGCAGTGTCGCCCACTCCTCCAAGGGGAACTGTGCGAGCACCTGCTTGCGTTCGTCCTCCGCGGCCGTCTCGGTCTCCGGCGTGCTGCTCCGGTCGAATGCCGCCGCTGCCGTCTGCAGGTCCATCGCGTCCGTCATGCGCGCAATGATGCCGGAACATCATGTCCCGGGCGCCGGCCCTGGGCAGTTCGAGGAGAGGGCCGGGCCATCGGCCAGCTCCTCCCCGGCTGCCACGGGACGGCCGTCAATCGGCCGAGTGCTTTGCCTGCGTGTGGTGACACAACTCAGTTTTCCGGACTGTGCCCCGGAATGTCAGTGCCGGTCCGTACGCTCGGCGGCATGGAGGGGAACCCGGGAAACTCACTACGCGGGGAGGACGCAGGCACCGAGGCATGGCAGCGGCTGAGTGCCTACGCCTACCTCAGCGCCCCCGAGCGTCTGGAGTACGTCGCCGTGATGCGGGTGTTCTGCGGCACGCTGCTCGCTGATCTGGCGGTGCCCGATGTGCACGCCAAGCTGGCCCGCGCTGATGGCCCTGGGGCGGACCTGGACGCCGAGACGCTCACCGCCCGGCTCGAGCGACTGGTGCACTGGGGCGTTCTGCTGCGCAGCACGCACACCGTCCGGGCGACGAGCATCGCCGAGTACCAACGCTCGCGGTCCCGCTACCAGTTGTCCAAGCTGGGGGAGCGGGTCCAGCGGGACGCCGACGAGGTACTGGCCGGGGCGGACGCCGCCCGGGAGGTGAGCAGCGAGCTGCTCGCCCTCGTCGAGCGCGGCCTGCGCGACATCGCCGCCATGGCGGCGGCGCCGGGCGGCGCGGACCCGCAGCATGCGCTGGAGCGGGTCAGCACGCTCTTCGTGCAGTTCGCCGAGTTCGCCGAGTCGGTGCGGGACTTCTACGCGTACCTGGGTCAGGTCCTGGCCCGCTACGACCTCGACGGAGCGGAGTACCAGGGGTTCAAGGAGCTGCTTCTCGACTACGTGGAGGCCATCACCGAGGACATCTCCTTCCGCGCACCCCGTATCGCCGCGCACCTGGACGCCGTATGGCCGCACCTGCCCGCGCTGCTGGCCCGCGTCGACGCGCACACGGCAGGCATCGGGGCGCTCGCCGACGGGCTGCCCGAGACCCGGGTACAGCGCAGTCGCGGCCGTGGTCTCGCCGACTGGGAAGGACTGCGCGACTGGTTCACCGACACCGGTGGACACGAACACGGCAGTCAGGTCGACCAACTGCGCGACGCCACCCTGCGCGCCCTGCAGTCGCTGCTGGCCAACGCCAAGCGCATGCTGCGGTCGGCCTCCGGGGAGATGTCCCACCGCAAGGACCTGTTACGGCTGGCCGCATGGTTCGACTCGGCCGAGCCGGAGGAGGCCCATGACCTCGCCGTCGCCGCCTTCGGGCTCTACGGGGCCCGGCACCTGGGAGTGGCGCCGGATCCCGACCAGTCCGTGCCGGCGTACGTGAGCTGGTGGACCGGGCCGGTGGTGGAGGTTCCCGTGGCACTGCGCGAGCGCGGCAGCCGGGCGCCACGCGGACGGGCCGCCGCGGTCGAGGACCATGCCGAGCAGAAGCGCCGCCTCATGGAACAGGCGCGACAACAGGCAGAGGCCCGGCAGGCGGCCGCCGACGAACTGCGCAGCGCGTCCGGGAGGTTCGAGCAGGTACGACTCGGGGCGCCGGCCATGCGACTGCTGCTGGAGCTGCTGACCACAGCCCTCGGAAACGCCCAACTGCGCACGGAGGCCGGTGACTTCCTGCTCGACGGCGCGCAGGCGAGCGACACGGACCTCGGTATCCGGCTGCTCGCATGGCGGACCCCCGGCCGGCACACGCTCCTGCGGTCCGTGGACGGCGACCTGACGGCGGACTCCCTCACCCTGTCCGTCGAGAGCACGTCGACCACGTCGAGCACGTCGAGCACGTCCTTGACGAACGTCGGGGAGGCGAGCGCCTGATGGTCCTGCCCTCCGCCCATGATGTCGCTCTCGCGGCCGAACGCCGCGCCGCCGCACGACTGCTGCTCGCCCACCCCCTGGTGACCAGCACCGGACCGCACAGCGACACCTTTCCGTTGATCCGCCGCCACGCCGACTGGCTCGCGCAGCGCTTTCAGCAGGTTTTCGGCTACCGCCTGCTGGTGGAGGCGACGTACGCCCGCCTGTTCAAGGCTGGCCTCGGCCCGGGCTCGGGTCGTCGGCTGGAACGGCCCTCCACCGGCACGCCGTTCACACCGCGGACCTACGCATATCTGGCTCTCGCCCTGTCGGTCCTCGTCACCGCCCCGGAGCAGCTCCTGCTCTCCCAGCTCGTGGCCGACCTGCGGGCCGCGGCGGTCGACGCCGGAATCGAGATCGACGACACAGGCCGGCAGGCGGAACGCCGCACACTCGCGGCGGCGCTGCGCCAACTCGTCGACTGGGGTGTTCTGGTCGAGACCGAGGGCCAGGTCTCTGCCGTCGCCGAGGAGGGCGGTGGCCAGGCGCTGCTGACCGTGGACCGCGAGATCGCGCGGGCGGTCGTCGCCGGCCCGCTCGCCCAGAGCCGCGACGGCGCCGACCTCGTACGCCGGGCCGCCGACCCCGGTTTCGGAGGGCCGCGCACGTACGTCCGCAGGCGCCTGGTCGAGACCCCCGTCGTCCACCTCGACGACCTCACGACCGCCGAGCGCGAATGGCTGCGCACCCGGCAGCGCCGCGAGGCACAGGCGTTCTCCGAACTGCTCGGCCTGGAGGCGGAGATCAGGGCCGAGGGCATCGCCCTGGTCGACCCGGAAGGCGAGCTCACCGACCTGCACCTGCCCGGCACCGGGACGGTGGCTCAAGCCGCGCTGCTCCTGGTGGAGCGGCTGGTCGCCCGACTGCGCCCCGAGCATCCCGGGCATCCCGCGGTCGGCGGCCGACTCGTCATCGGCGTACCCGTCCCGCAGGATCTGCTGTCCGACCTGCTGGACGAGCTGATCGAGGAGTACGGCAGGCGGAGCAACTGGCAGCGCGGCCACCTGGACGACCGGGCCGGATTCCTCGCCGCCGTCCTCGACTTCCTCGGCCGGATGCGCCTGATGGCACCCGCCGGACCCGTGCGCGCGGACGGCCACGGTCTGCCCGAGGGGTACGAGGAGACGGCAGCCGACGGCCGTTCCGTCACGGATGTCGCGGGCGCACGCGGGCAGGACCGTACGAACGGCTGTGCGAGCGGCTATACGGACGGCGCCTGGATCCTGCTCGCCGCGGCCGCCCGCTACGCCACCACCGTGGCCGTCAAGTCCCGTACAGACCACTCCCGTACCGACCAGTCCCCAGACGTCACCCAGGAGCCGCTCCGGTGAACCGCCCGCCGTCCCCGCACCGCTACCGACTCCACCGCGCCGGCATCCGCAACGTCTGGCAGTACGACGAGCAGGAATTCGCCTTCGGCGACGGCCGGCTGCTGCTGCGCGGCAAGAACGGCGCCGGCAAGTCCAAGGCCCTGGAGATGCTGCTGCCGTATCTGCTCGACGGCGACGCCCGCGCCCTGGACGCCACGGGAACCGGGCGCACCACCCTGGTCTGGCTGATGCTCGACGGTTTCGGGCAGACCAACCGGCTGGGCTATCTGTGGGTGGAGTTCGCACGCACCGACGAGGAGGGCGCCCACCAGTACCTCACCCTTGGCACGGCGATTCGCGCGTCCCAGTCGACCAGGACGGCCAAGCCCTTCTTCTTCGTCACCCCGCTCCGGGTCGGCGAGGATCTGCAGCTCGCCCCCGCCGGCCAGCCGCTTCCCGTCGACCAGCTCAAGGCCCTCGTCGGCCCGGAGAACGTGTCGGACCGCGCCGTGGAACACCGGGCCCGGGTGGCCCGTGAACTGTTCGGCCTGACCGACCCGGCCCGCTACCGCAACCTCACGCACCTCCTCCACCGGCTGCGCCGCCCCACGATCGGCGACCGCATCGACTCGGGCGGCCTGGTCTCCGTCCTCGCCGAGACCCTGCCCGCCCTCGACGACGAGATCGTGGAGAAAGTCGCCCGCAACCTCGACGACCTCGACGCCGTACGGGCCGACCTCGGACGCCTGGAACGGACGGACCAGGCGCTGCGCACCTTCCTCACCACCTACCGCGGCTATCTGCACGGTGCGCTTCGCCGCCGCGCGGACCGGTCGGGCGGTGAACTGGAACGGCTCGCGCAGTACCGCAGGTCCGCCGGGGACGCCGCGAGGACCACGGAGACGCTCCGGGAGCGCGAGGCGGAACTCGGCGCCCGTATCGAAGTCCTGGAGGATGAGCAGGCCGCGGCGGAGACGGACCTGGCCGCGCTGCACGCCAGCAGCGCATACCGAGGCCTTACGGAACTCGGGGAGAAGCGCGCCACGGTCTCCGCTCTGCACAGCGCGGCCGCCACCGCGTTCAAGTCCGCGCGCCAGGCACACATCAACCAGGAGGAGGCCGGGCGGCGACTCACCGCCGAGGCCGGTCGCCTCGGCGGTGAACTGGTGGAACTGAGCACCGCACACGGCGAACTGACGCAGGAGGCCGAGCGGTCCGGGCTCGACGCCATGCATCTGGGGGAGCCCGTGGCGAGCGTCGCCGCACCGGTGGCGCCCGCCTCGACAGCCGAACTGACCGCTCCGGAGGGCGACTTCCACCTCGTACGGCATGAGCGGGTGCTGGCGCTGGACACCGAGGCGTGCGCGAGCGCGCTGCAGGCGTGGGACGCCCGGCTCGACACCGCGCAGCCCGTGATCAGAAACCGCTCCCGGTCGGTGGCCGAACTGAGCGCACTCATCGGGAGTTCCGACCGGGCCACACGTGAGGCACAGGAGGCCGACGCCACCCGTGAACGACTGGAGGAACAGGCGGACCAGGCGCGCTCCCGGGCCGGGCGGCGCCGACAGGAAGCGGCGCACGAGTCGCAGTCGTACGCCGACTCGGTCCGCGCCTGGACCGACCGGCTGCGCGAGCTCACCGGGCTGCCGCTGGACATCGTGGACGCCCTGGTCACGCGTGATCCCGCGGACGGCGCGCTCCCCGCCCGCACCCCCGACGACGTGGCCGAAGCGGCCCGGTCAGCCGTCGACCCATGGCTCGCGGAGCTGAACGAGCAACGCGACGCCCTGGCCGTCGGGGTCCGCGAATCGCACACCGAACGAGACCGGCTCCGACGCGAGCGCGAGGACTGGGAACGCCGCACCGACCCCGAACCCCGGCCCTCGCCCCACCGCGCGGCTGCCCGTACGCCCGGCACCGGGGCGCCGCTGTACCGCCTGGTGGACTTCGCCGACGACCTGGGGCCCGAGGCGCGGGCCGGGCTGGAAGCCGCGCTGGAGGCGAGTGGCCTGCTCGATGCCTGGGTCCGGGCCGACGGCACGGTCCTGGATCCGGCCACGTGCGACACCCTGCTGGTTCCGGGAGTCCCCGTGGCCGGGGCGACGCTCGCGGGGTTGCTCCGCCCGGTCCCGGCGCCGGACACCGGGGTGCGCGTCGAGCAGGTCCAGCGGGTGCTGGAGGCGGTGGCCGTCATCACGGACAGCGGTCACCCGGCCGGTATGGCAGAAAGAGCGAACACGACAGCGGCGCCGGATCCAGATGCTCGGTCCACAGCCGCCACACCGCACACCGCCCTCGGTACCGACGGCTCCTGGAAGCTCGGCATCGCACATGGCCGGCACGGGAAGCAGGCCGCCGAGTACGTCGGCGCGGAGGTGCGGGCGGAGACCCGGCGCCGGATGCTGGCCGACCTGGACCGTCGGCTGGCCGCTGTGCGGGACGAGGCGGCACGGAGAGAGCACAGCCTGCGCGTTCTGACCCAGCACCGGGACCAGGCGGCCGACGTACTTCGTCGCCCGCCCCCGGCACGCGGGCTGACCGACGCGTGGGCCCGTACGGCCGAGGCCGAGCGCGCCGCCGAGGCACTCGCGGGTCAGGCTGCCTCGGCAGCCCGCGAGGCGGAGGAGGCGCGTACCCGTGCCGTCGCCGCCAGACGGGAGACCGAGGCGACGGCGAGTGCCCACGGTCTCCCGGCGGAGGGGGCCGCACTCGACGCGGTGCGCCTGGCCCTGAAGGGGCTGAGCCAGGGGACGGAGCAGTTGCGGAGACGTATCCGCGCCGTCGTCGCGACGGCCGACAGCCACGGCGGCCACCGTACGGACTACGAGCGCGCCGTGGTGGCACGGCGGGACGCCGAGTCCGACTACGGCGTGGCGCTCGGCCGTCTGGAGGACGCCCGCCGTACCGTCCGAACCCTTGAGGAGGCGCTCGGCGCCGGCGAACAGGAGATCCTCGCCCGTGAGGCCGAGGCGAAGCGTCGCCTGGACGCCGTGGGACGCCAACTTCCCCGCCTGCGGCAGGACATGACCGACGCACACGACCAGCGGGTCCGTGCGGAGGAGGACGAGAAGGGCCGGCGTGCGGCGCTGGCCACCCAGGAGGGCGAGGCACTGGCCTGCGGCAGGGGACTGCGTACGGCCCTGTCGCTGCCCGGCGTGGCGCAGGCGGCGGCCCTCGACGCCGGCGAGGACGATCGCGAGGGACGGGCCCTGAAGTCCCCGGACCCGGTCCACGGCGACGCCCGGGAGCGCATCCAGGCACTGCGCGAGCTGGTCGACGCCGTACGCCGTCGTCTGGACGCCGAACGCCACGACACCTCCGACACCACGCTCCTCAAGCGTCACACCGAGCTGCGTGACCAGCTGTCCGGCGGCTACGACGCGACGATCCAGGAACACGACGGAATCAAGCTTTGCCGACTCGTCGACGACCACGGCCCGCACGACATCGCCCTCGTCGGCGGGCGCATCGCGGCCCAGGCGGCGGAGGCACGGGACCGGCTGACGGAACGCGAACGGGAGGTCTTCCAGCGTTTCCTGACCGGTGAACTGGGCGACCACCTCTCCGCCCAGGTCCTGGCCGCGGGCGCCCTGGTAGCCGCCCTCAACACCACTCTCTCCACGGTCCGCACGTCGCACGGCCTGGGTGTCACCCTCGACTGGAAGCTGGCGGACGGTGTGGAAGCGGACGTCAAGGCTGCCGTCGACCTCCTGCGCAGCCCCTCCGGCCTGCGTACCCGTGAGCAGTCCGAACAGCTCCGCGACCTGCTCCAGCGCCGCATCGAGGACGCCCGGCGCGCCGATCCGAGCGGGGGCTACGCCTCCCACCTGCGCACCGCTCTCGACTACCGCGACTGGTTCACCTTCACGCCCTGGGTGGTGAACGACGCCGCCCCGGGGAGCCGCCGCAAACTGACCGGCCGCACGGGCATGAGCCAGGGCGAGCAGCGCGTCCTCTCCTACCTCGTGCTCTTCGCAGCGTCGGCCGCCCACTTCACGAGCCTCGCCGAGTCGGCGCCGCACGCCCCGCGCCTGATCCTGCTGGACGACGCCTTCGCCAAGGTCGACGAGCCCACCCACGCCCGCCTCGGCCGCATCCTGGTCGACCTGGACCTCGACTTCGTCCTCACCAGCGAACGGCTGGTAGGCAACTGGCCCGACGTACCGTCCCTGCACATCTACGAGTGCCTGCGCGACCCGCATGTGCGGGGCGTGGCGACGCTGCACTACACGTGGAACGGGCGACAGCGGAGGCTGATGTCGGTATGAGGGAGGCCGGGGCGGCGGGCGACCCGCCCTTCGACGCACAGGCACTGGCGTTCCTGTCCAGGCCGGGCCTGAGCCGCCTGTGGGCGGCGGCCCGCACCCGCCTCGAACGAGGAGGCCTCCAGCCGACCGGCACGATCAGACTCCAGCACCTCGACCCGCAGGAACGCGAAGCCCTGTCCCTCCTCCTGGCCAAGCCGGTCACCGGCCCCACCGCTTCCATCCGCCTGCCCGACCTGGACGCCCGCCTGCGCGCCAGCGCGGCCGGCCGGGGCCTGGCCGCGACGCTGACGGCACTGGGCCCGCCCCTGACCGACCGCCGAGCGGTCCGCGACGCCGCGGCAGCCGAACGCGACCACCTGTGGTCCATGGCGGAAACGGCCTTGGCCGCGACGCCACTGGTCGACCAGCCCTGGGCCCATGCGTGGCTGACGGAGATACGACGGACAGGCACCGTCACCCGTCAGTCACCCACCATCGCGCTCACCACGCTCACCCAGGCCATCCAGACCCTCGCGACCCTCTACCCCGGCACTGAGCCCGCCGTGACCTGGGGTCGAGGCGAACTCGCCACCCGCGTCACCGGCTCGGCACACGGCCTGGACGACGGCACCCTGCTGTCCCGCCTGGTCCAGCGCGGCATCGCCCTCGCCCAGGGCGTCGACATCCCGACCGACGCACCGGCCCGCCGCGCCCTGTGGCGCCAGGCCTCCGTCACCCCGGACGAGGTCTCCAGCACGGTCCTGACCTACGGTCTGCGCCCGCGAGGAGCCACCTGGCAGGAGACCGCCCTGCGCGAACGGGCGGACCACCACCTGGAGACCCACCTGACCCTGCGCGAACTGCGCACCCTGCGCCTCGAACTGCCCTCACGCACCCGCGTCCACATCTGTGAGAACCCACGCGTGGTCGAGGCCGCGGCGGACGCCGGCTGTACGGCTTTGCTGATCTGCACCTCGGGCAGCGCGACCACAGTCGTCCTCACCCTGCTCGACGCGCTGGCCGCCGCCGACTGCGCCTTCGCCTACCACGGTGACTTCGACTGGCCGGGCCTCACCCTCGCCAACCGGGTCATGGGGCGGTACGGGGCGGAGCCATGGCGTATGGGCGCGGCGGACTATGAGTACCTGGTGACGCGCGCCGAGCTACGGGGCACGCCGCCGCTGCCGCTCGTCGGGACGCCGGTTGAGGCGACATGGGATGCGGAACTGGGCCCGACGATGAAGGCGTTGGGGGGCGCGCTGCACGAGGAGGCAGTTGTGGATCTGCTGCTGGAGGACCTTCGGTGAGAGAGCTTCTGTACCCCCAAGCGACAGCGTCCCGCGTTTTCTCCGCCGTTGGTACGGCACAGCCGATGACTCATCGGCACCCGCCTTCCTGGAATTCGGAGTGGAACGGGGAAGCTCCTTCCGTGCGGCTCACGCGCCTCGGACACCAGAAAGCAGGAAGCGGCTTCCCGTCCCGCTGTAGGACACGTACAGCTCCTCCCTCGCGCGAGTGCAGGCCACGAACAGCAGGCAGCGCTCCGACAGCATGTCCGACTGGTGCTGCAACTGGTCCGCCTCGGCAGGAGTGACCGCGGGCGGGAAAGGAAAAGCGCCTGCGGTCACACCGACCACTGTCACACACCTGAACTCCAGGCCTTTCATGGCATGCAGCGTGGCGAGCCGAACCCCGGAGTCCTGCTGCTTCGGCCCGTCCTTGACCAGGACCGCGGGAAGCCCGGCCCGCTCCAGCCGTGCCTTGGCCTTGTCCAGCGTCTGATGGAAACGAGCGGTCACCGCGATCTCCGCCGGTGCTATTCCTCCCGCCACCCAGTCACGGACCCGCTCGACGACCATGGCCAGTTCGTTCTCCTCCGCGTCGAATTCAGCGAGGCTGGGGCGGCGACCGTGCAGGAGGGAGCGATAGCCCGACAACGAATCCAGTCCGTCGCCCGCCAGCGACTCCACTGGCTCGTTCTCCATCAGCCGTGCCGCCCAGCGCAGGATCTCCTCCGTGCTGCGGTAGTTGATGCGCAGTCGACTCGAACGCCCGGCGACGGAGATGCCGAGCGAGCCGAGCGAGACCCTCGAGTCGTAGATCCGCTGATGCGGGTCGCCGGTGATGAAGAGATCGTCCGCTCCGGGGGCGACTGCTCCGCGCAGCACACGCCACTGAACGGGGTGGAGGTCCTGGGCCTCGTCGACCACGACGTGCGCATAGGGAAGGGGATCGCCCGCAGCGGACTCGCTGAGGAGCCGCCCTGCTTCCGCGCACAACTGCAGATACGTGCACTTGCCGTCTTTGCGGAGCCCCTGCTCGAACATCTGCATGGCCTGCCATACGAGAACACGCTTGACCGGCGACAGGGCGGACCCTCGGCCACGACGTACGGCCCTCAGATACTCGTCCTCCGCGAAGATCGACTGGGCCAGTACGACGTGCCGGTACTCCTGCGAAAGGAACTGCTCACTCCACTCGAGATCCAGCTTCTGACGGATCTTCCTCCACCGGAACCGTTCGTCCGCGTCGTCACAGAGCCTCGGTACGGAGCCTCGTCGGCGTCGCACGACGTCCCTGGCCAGCGCGTCGACCGTGGTGACATCGACGCGCCTCAGAAGCGTGTCGTCCTCCAGCAGCAGAGCGAGGTTCTCACGCAGCGACTTGGCGAGTGCTGTCGTATATGTGGTGAGCAGGATTCTGCCGCCGTGCGGCGACCGCGCGAGGAGGTGCTTCACCCGGTGCAGGGCGACCACCGTCTTGCCCGTGCCGGGACCACCACTGACCTGGGCGGGGCCGCCGAACGTCGCACGGTAGGCGACCCGGCGCTGTGCGGGATGGAGGAAGATGCGCCAGGCCGCGAACGGCTTGGTGAGGATCTCCTCCAACTCCTCGGCACCGGTGACGACGGTGATACGGCTGCTGGTGTTGGCCATGGCGGACGTCAGGTCGTCGGGGTCGTACGGCCCCGGATCCGCGGGCCGGCGCAGGGCCACGACCTCCCGCCACACCGTGTCCTTGTCGAACCCCTCGGCAAGGAACTGGAGAACCTCGAACTGGTCCTCCGGGAACAGCGAGGCGAACGCCTCCAACTGCGGTGTGTCGAGGATGGTCCGAGCTGCCCGCCGGGTTCCTTCGTCGATCCCCAACCGCTCCAGGCACGCGTCCGTGAAGCCGTCGAAGAGGCGGGCGGGCGCCTTCGCCGCCGACTGCTCCAGTACGGGAGTGAGCTGCTCGATGGCGACGACGTTGCGCACTTCGAGGCCACGGGTGGCACTGTTCACGGTGTAGAGCCGCTTGGCGGCCCATTCATAGGCCTTGTCATGCGGTACCACATTGACCAGCAGGAAGGTGTCTCCCCCGTCGTCGGGAGCGAGGACCACACCACGCCAGAAGTCGGTGATCCTGATGGTTCGCATCCGCCGGTCGGCGGCCTTCTCCACGGATTCGAGGTGAAGCCCCTTGTCGGCGTGGAGTTCGGCGACGGTGAGCTGCTGGAACTTCGCCATCGCCTTGCGCACGCCCGCGCGGACCGGCTTCTCCAACTGCTCGTACTTGTCCCAGAAGGTGTTGGCGAAAGCCAGCTGCGGCAACGGACCGTCCTCCCCACGCGGCGCGATGCGATACACCCTACTCAGCGAGTCCCGGGACCGTCCCGCCACCGTGGGTCACGGCTACGATCTCCTCATGACCACCCCGGAGATCCAGAAGGCGCAGGCGGCCCGAGAGGAGTACTTCCTCGACGACGGCACGGATGTGGAGGCCGAGACCGAGGCGGAGGACACCACACCCGAGATCGCCAGGCCGTGGAATCCGGAGCAGATCCGGGTCAATACGAAACAGTTCTCGCTGCGCAACGCGCTGGACATGATCGACGACGATTCGCTGGAGCTGGCCCCGGATTTTCAGAGGGGGCGCGTCTGGAAGCTCGTGCAGAAGTCTCAGCTCATCGAGTCCGTCTTGCTGCAGATTCCCCTTCCGGCGTTCTACTTCGCGGAGGACGCGGACGGACTCCTGCGTGTGGTGGACGGCCTGCAACGCCTTTCGACCATCCATGACTTCGTCCGCGGAGGAGACAAGTCGGGCTTTGCCTTGAAGGGCCTCGAATACCTGGACAGCGTGGTGGAGGGGAAGCGCTTCGACGAGCTTCCCGCCCCGTGGAAGCGGCGTATCAACAACGCCCAGATCATGGCCCACGTGATCGATCCCACGACCCCGCCGGAGGTCATGTACGACATTTTCCGGCGGATCAACACTCTGGGTACTCCGCTCAACGCGCAGGAGATCCGGCACTGCATGAGCCGCGACCGAAGCCGGGGCATCCTCAAGGCGATGACTGCGACAGACGCCTTCTACGAGGCGACAGGCATGCGTGATCACATCCGAATGAACGACCGGGAAATGGCTCTGCGCTTCGCGGCGTTCTGGCTGATGGGTGTGGACGGATATCTGGAAGAGGGTGCCATGGATCCATTCCTGCAAGAGGCGACCCGTCTCCTGGATTCGGATGAAAAGGTCGATGACGACGAGAAATCTCGTCTGATGGATGACTTCGCCAAGGGCATGACGAACTCACGTCTGGTTTTCGGGGACCATGCGTTTCGGAAGTGGCCTGAGGGCGTCTCCTGGCGGAACCCGATCAACCGTCCGCTCTTCGAAACCTGGGCTCTCACCCTCGCCCGCTACGAAGCCAAGGATCTGGAACGCCGCAAGGACGCGATCGTGGCAAAGGCCCGCAGGCTGATGTCGCGTGACATCTCCTACTTGGATGCCATCACGTCGTCCACCGGTGACACCAGGCGTGTCATCTACCGCTTCGACGCCACGGCGAAGGCGGCGGAGGCCGGTAAGTGATCACTTCTCTGGGCATTCGCCACTTCAAACGCTTCGCTGACGCGTCGTTCGAGCTCCGTCCGCTCACCGTGCTCACCGGCCTCAACGGCACGGGCAAGAGCACGGCCATCCAAGCTCTGCTGCTGGCCCGGCAGCTGGCGGATGCGCACAGCAACAGCAGTGTGGTGCAGCTCAACGGGCCGTACGGGCTGGCGCTGGGCGAAGCGCATGAGGTGCTGCATCCGGACGCGCCCGACTCCGTTATTGAGATCCACCTTGACAACGATGACGGTGCGTCCGTCGCGCATCGGTTCGAGGTACCGGACGAGCAGGCCCTCTACCTCGAGGTGTCCGACCCCGGGGTCGTTCTGCCGGAACTGCACGGGTGGGGCAGTGAGTTCACGTACCTCTGCGCCGAGCGACTCGGTCCGAGGGATCAACTCGGTGTGTCCGCCGAACATCCGAACGCGATCGGCGTGGGCGTGCAGGGCGAGTACACGGCTCAGGTCCTCGCCCTCCGCGAGAGCGAGCAGGTTCCCGAGGCGCTCCTGCACCCGGACACCGAAGCAACCCACGGCGTCACCATCCTGCGCACTCAGGTCGAGATGTGGACCTCCGACATCATCCGCCCCATAAAGATCACCGCGCAGTGGCCGCCGGGCATCACCGCGAGCACCATCCGGTTCCAGGAGCCGGGCCTGCTGAGTGAGCCGATCCGTCCCACCAACATGGGCTTCGGATTCTCCTATGCCCTGCCGGTGATCGTCGCAGGTCTGCTGGCCCGGCCCGGCGATCTGCTGATCGTGGAGAACCCGGAGGCGCATCTGCACCCGGGGGGCCAGTCCAAGCTGGGAAGGTTCCTGGCCCGAGTGGCGGGCACCGGAGTTCAGGTGATCATGGAGACTCACAGTGACCATGTGCTCAACGGCGCCAGGCTCGCCGTCGCGGAGGAGCGTGGGCTGGCTCCGGAGGCCGCCATCGTCCACTATTTCGGTGCGGACGGGGTCGGCTCGGTTCCGATCGAGTTCACTGGGAGCGGTGAGTTGACGGACTGGCCTCAAGGCTTCTTCGATCAGATCGAGCGAGACCTGGGGAGGCTGGCGCGTGCCAGGCGCAGGGGACGGTGAGCCGTACCGGTTCGTCGTGGACGAGACCTCCTTCGACTTCCGGAACCTGACGGAGCAACAGCTCACGGATCTGCTCGACGACTTCAACGACTCCCTGGAGGAGTTACAGGAGGACCACAAGGTCGCCCGCTCGCCGTCGTGGTACGAGGTGGACTGCGCGGACGAAAGCAAGCTGTACGACGTCCTGTACGAAAACGGAACGCCGAGGGCGGGCCGTGATGCACGGCTGAGAACGGTCAAGTTGATGGACAAGAGCCCGTCCTGGGACACGGGACTGTCCGGGCGGCCTGACCGTGTCGAAGTGGGAGGAGAGGACGAGGGGCCGGCCGGGTCCCTGGGCTATGCGTGGTGTCGCACCCGGCAGGGCCACCACACTGCGTGCGTGGTCTTTCCCGTCGCCCACAGGCGTGGTTGGCAGCCAGTCTCCGCGGTGGACGGCGAGAGCGGAGAACCGGCAGCAGTAAAGGTGTTCTTCCTTGCCGAGCCCGCTGCCCTGACGGAGTTCTGGCGGTCGCTCTTTCACCGTGAGGACGTTACGGAACCGGACTTCCTCGACCGCGCCCGGGAGGCGTTCCCGGGGCTGGTCCTCGTCGACTCGCTCTCCTTCCGCAAGTTCGACGGGACGTACAAGGAGATGCGGGACTGGGTTGTGGATGTTCTGTCCGTGGTGCAGGACCACTTCGCGGATGCTGTGCGCAAGCACGGGGGCAAGCCCAACGACGTCCAGGCCGAACTGGGGCAGCACGGGCTCACACTGTCACCGGAAAGCCCCAAGACACACAAGAACAAGAAGGTCATGCGGCAGCGGGACGTCACGTACGACGGGGAGACCTACCGCTGCGAGTGGCATGCCAAGAAGGAAGGTCACCGCAACCGGGTGCACTTCAGCCTGCCGGAGCAGCGTCTTGGCGGCCGCGTACTGATCGGCATCTTCGTGGACCACCTCGACACGTAGAGCCGAGGCGGGGCACGGCTCACGGCCGTTGAAGGGTGTACTCGCCGACGACCACGCTGTAGGGCTTGAGCAGGGGCTGCAGTTCGCGCTTGACCAGCGCGGCGTCCGGTTCGGGCAGCCGCAGCGAGGCTCGGCGCATACGGACGCTCCAGGAGTGGGGGTCAGGGAAGACCTGAAGGTCGTTCACCAGGTCCCGCAGCACGACTCCTTCCCTGAAGGGTGTCAGCCCATGGACGCGCAGGCTGCAGCCCTCCGTGAACCGGCGTTCCCCGAACGTCACCGCCTCGTCGAGCGTGCTCACCTTGCTGGTGAGCGTGGCGAGGCCGATGACGCGGCCCAGGTCGCGGGTGGGATTGCCGAAGCAGCCGCGTGTTGTGTAGAGGAGCACCTCGTCGCCCTTGTCCAGGCTGAGCGATGCGCGGGTGCGGCCGGCGGGGAAGGCCATGCGCTGGTTCTCGAGGACCCAGGTGAGGGGCTTTCGGTCGCTGATGATCAGGAGGTGGGTGGCGGGGGAGTGCGAGGGGGCCATGGAGTGCCGGTCCTTGCGTCGGAGGCGGTTCGGTGTGCGGGTGCGGGCCGGTCACATGGTGCTGGTCCGCCTGCGGAGCGACTTCAGCTCCTCACCGGTTCGGGTCACGTGCCAGAACGACCACCCGTTGGCGTTCGGGGTGGTCCGGTCCGGGTTGAGGGCCTGGATCACCGCCATGGCGGCGGCACTCGGGGAGGGGAAGGCCCGGCCGGACAGGGGTCCGGTGGCGACCGCCAGTGTGCGGGTGGCCGGATCGAAGAGCCCCTCGACGCGTTCGCTCCGGTACACGGCGTAGACGCGCACGCCGTCCGCCTCACCGGCCGCTTCTTCTTCCGTACTCCAGGACTCGACCAGCCGCCCGACCACCTCGGAAGGGGTGCAGCCCATGACGCGGGCGGCGAAGACGACCTTGCCGTACGTGTCCCGATCGAGCTCAATAGCTGGCATAGCAACTATTAGTACTCAAGCTTGCTCGCGCGTCAAGCTTCGCCGGTGTGACCGCGAGTTATCTCGCGCCGACCGGGTCACTGCACCCCGTCGAGGATCTGCCACACCTTCCGGTAGGCCGCACCCTTCGAGCCCAGGGCCGACTGCCATACGGAGTCGGGAAGGGCGGCGAGGCGGGTGCGGGCCCTGGCGGGGGTGGTGGGGCCCGACGGGCCGGTGGTTGCCGCGGCCATGCGGGTGGCCGCCGAGCGCGGGACGCCTGCGAGCCGCATCGCGATCGCGTCTTCGGAGCGGACGCCGTAGAACGCGTACGACGGGATGTTGCGCAGTTCGCGTTGCGCGCCCGGAGGCAGTGACGCGAACTCCTGGCCGAGTGTCAGGGACTGGAGGGCCGACAAGCCCCAGGAGACGGTGGGAGCCATGTCGCCGAAGAGGCGCTGGCAGCACTTGGTGATCGCCTTGAGGTTGTCGGACTCACCGGCCTTCTTGAAGTGGTCGGCGGCCAGCTGTGTGACGGAAGCCCCGTTCACCCAGTCCTGCATGACCCGGGCGATGAAGTCCCCGCTGCGTCCTTCGTGCTCCTTGGCGACTTCGGTCAGGCCCTTGCGAAGCTCGGGCACCTCCAGCATGAGGCCGATGAGCTGGGCCAGGGGCCGCCGGTCGCCCTGAAAGAGAGGCTGCTCCCACACCTCCCGGTTGATCCGCGTGGCGCTCAGCCTGCCGAGCGTGGCCTCGACGCTCTCCCAGGAGAAGCCCGTGCTGTCGACCAGAGTGAGTGCCTTGCCGGTCAGCCGCTCGGCGTACACCCGCACGCTGCGTGTCAGTTCCGCCGCCCAGCCGCGGTCCCTGCGCCGCAGGTCCTGGAAACCCAGCGTGCCGCGGAGGACCTGCTCGATCTCCTCGGCGAACTCCTCGTGGTTCCCGATCTGCCGGTAGGTGTGGGCCAGGTACTGCACGAAGGCGGACCATTCCGGGATGTGGGCGAGGACGTGCAGGTCGAGGTAACCATGAGTGGCGAGGGCCTTGGCCACCATATCGACGAGGGTCGAGTTCAGGTCCGCCACCCGACGGTCGACGAAGTCGCGCAGCTGCCCGGCCCGTACCTCGTCCGGCGCGGCCAGGGCGATCAGGCCGACCTCGCCCTGCTCCACCCGGCCCGCCCGGCCTGCCAGGTTCCAGAAGTCGGAGGCGGGCATGTCCTTGCCGTACGGGTACTGATGGGACGCCAGGACGACGTTCGCCACGGGGAAGTTGACCCCTGCGGCGACGGTTGTCGTGGCCACGAGGTGGGTCAGGTCACCGGACTCCATCAGGAACTCCGTGACCGTACGGATGTCCTCCGGCAGACCTCGGTGATGGATGCCGACTCCCTTGGCGAGCAGCCCCACCAGCGGGAAGCCCGCCCCGAACTCCTCCGTCACGACCTCCTGTACGGCTCGCAGGTCCTCGCTCACCTCCGTCAGGTCCGCCCGGCCGCTCGCGATGCTCTTGGCGATCGTCCAGGCGTAGTCGGGCCGCCCGGCGAGAGTGATGGTCTGCCCCCGTTGGGCCAGGACCGCCGCGGTGGCAGCTGCGAGCTTGGTCGGTTGGCCGGCCTGTGACCAGGTCATGCGAAGGGGCCGGTTTCCGTCCAGGGGCAGCAGATCGGGGACGCTGAGCGTCCCCCGGCTGGTGACCAGGGTCTCCAGCTCCACCTGGAAGCCGCCGTTGCCCCCGGCGTGCCTGCGCCGGGCCAGTGCCAGGATGCGGTCGTTCGGTGTCCAGTCCACGGACAGCCCGACCGACTGCCGGCTCCCACTGTCCAGCCACTCGGCGATGACGTCCCCGTTGTCGATGAAGGGCGTCAGCAGCAGGAACCCCGCGTCCTGTGCCTCCCGGTTGACGGTCGCCAGCAGCAGCTCCAGTTTGATCCCGCGCTCGTCGACCCCCAGATGGTGCGCCTCGTCGGCCACGACGAGACACAGCGGACGGGCGATCTTCTCCTGCCAGCCCGACCGCAGCAGCAGATCCAGTTTCTCGGGCGTGGACACCAACACGCGGAACTGCCGCTCACCTCGGTCGGTGAGCATGTCTTCTTCCAAACCGTCGAACTCCAGGGCGGGACTGACCCGTTCCACCCCGATGCCGAGATCGGCGAAGTCGCGGCGCAGACGACGGGTCACCTGGTTGACGAGCGCCCGGTTCGGGGCGACGTACGCGACCCAGCCCCGCTGCTTGTCGTACGCGTTGAGTGCCTGGAGGATCCGGAACTGCGCGATCAGCGTCTTGCCCGCGCTGGTCGGCAGGCTGACCACGACACTCCGGTGCGCCGTCCGGATCAGGCCCTGCTCGGCGAGGGCGATCCGCTGCGGGGGCAGCACCTCGAAGATCGGGCGTGGCCGGCCCCGGTCGACGAGGGAGGCGACGAAGGCGTTCACCTCCGGGCTGACCGCGCGGGCCACCGTCCACAGACTGTTGTCGATGATCTGGTCCGCCGTGGCGGTCAGCAGCCGTACCAGCACTTCGAGATCGGGATCGGCGGAGGCGGTGGCCGCCTCCAGGGCACGGTCGCAGTGCGACTGCACGCGCTCGCGCACCCCGTAGTGGCGGCTGGGCCGATTCTCACGCAGGAGGCTGCCGGTCGCCAGGTACTCGGCGAGCAGCTCCGCCGTCTTCAGCAGGTGGTAGTGGGCCGCCAGCGCCCAGGCGGCGGGCCGGGCGTCGTCACCGGCCGCCGAGAGGTACGCCTCCTCCGCGCCGTTCTGCTCGCTCCTCAGCCGTGCCACGAGATGGTCCAGCGCGTCGAGGTCGTCCCACCCGCGCTTGCGGAGCAGCAGCAGCCACGTGTCGGCCGCCCCGCGCCGGATGCGGGACTCCCAGTCCTCCTCCGGATCCGGTACGGAGGGCAGCTCGACGTCCGCGAGCAGCCGGGCCGCGAGCGGGGTCTCGTCGGCGATCCAGCCCAGGCAGGCCGTACGCAGCAGTTCGAGCCGTGCCTCGGGAGAGTCGGCCTGCGGCAGCCGGGCCCGCGCCAGGGCGAACATCTGCGCGCACAGGCGTCGCGTGGACTCCGCCTTCGGATCCTTCGCGATCGCGTCCCACGCCAGCAGGTCCAGCGCGTCCACCGCGAAGTCGACCGCCTCACGGCTGTGCGGGGATCCCTCCGGCACCTCCCCGTGCACGGCGCGCAGGGCGGACCCGATGAGCACGCGCTGCGCCCGCTCCCCGGCCTCCTGTACGAGCCCGGGGTCGAGGGCGCCTTCCAGCCAGCCGAGGTCAGCCACCGTCACCCACCCCCGCGGAGGCGTGCGTGGGCCAGGTGGCCTTGGCGATGGGCAGGTACCAGGCCGTCAGCAGGGCGTGCATCGGCTCCACGACCGTCTTGGCGAGCTCGGCGGCGGGACCGCTGAGATCCGTCGCCAAGGGCGCGGTGTCCCGGACCAGGCACCCGAAGAGACGGAAGTCCTTGCCCGCGGAGCCGATGAAACGACGGGCGGCGGTCTGGTAGGCGCTGATGTGCTCCTCGGTCCGGCAGCGGTGCCGCAGCCACTTCAGGAGCGTCATGTGGTCGTTGATCTGGGTGAGCCGCTTGAGCTGCTCGATCATGCCGTCCGGGCGACCGGTCACGACCTGCGGCGGACTCTTCGCTTCCGACGAGGACTTGACTTCGCCGAACAGCAGGGTGGCCGAGCCGTCCGCCACGCATAGTCCGACCAGGTCGGCGCCCGGCAGACTGGCCTTGCGGGTCCGCCGGTCCCGGGCGCCGTCCCACAGCCACACCGCCCCGTGCCAGTGCTCCAACAGCACCTCGGCGAGGGCCTCGCCGTACTGCCAGTCCTTCGGCTCCGGCTCCGTCGCGAGGAGCGTGCCGATGAAGGCGGTCTCCATGTCCGTCGTGGCCAGGGACCGTAACTCGGTGACGATGTCGCGGGTGGCGGCCAGGTCGCCGGCCCGCTCGGCCCAGGGGCCGGCCTGTAACTCCCGCATCACGTCGGTCGTCAGTTCGACACCGCTCCATGTCACGGCCCCGTCCTCGCCGGCGTACACCTCGATCCCGCCCGGGATGCGCGGTAAGGCGCCGCCGACGGCGCTGTTCTCCCCCACGTGTTGTTTCCTTCCCCCAAAGTGATCGGAATTCTCTCCACCTCCCGAGGGGTTGTCCACGCCCCGTGTTCACCTGTGGACGGACTGTCTCGTATTCGCCGTCAGGAGAGTGAAAGACATGCCCAGACGGTCTTGCCGGAGGGCGGGTAGGGGGCTGTGCCCCAGGTGGTGGCGAGAGCCGTCACGAGAAGCAGGCCGCGACCCGATTCGGCGGTGAGGTCGAAGGCGGCAGCGTTGGCCGTACGGGGTTGGGGTGGGCGGTCGCCTCGAGGATCGGCCACTTCGACACGGAGCGTGTCCGGGGCGTCGATGGTGAGGGACAGGCGGAAGCTGCGGCCTCTCACGCGGGCATGCGTGACCGCGTTCGCCGCCAGCTCGGCGACCACCAGGGCGGCGGACTCGCTTGCCGTGCAGGAAGGGGGCCAGCCCCATTCCTTGAGCTGGTTCGTCGTCAGCAGGCGGGCCAGGCGGGCGCCTCGGGGGGTGGCGCTGAGGAGCTGGGTGAAGTGGAGGGTGGAGATTTGTGACTTCATGTCACCGAGTGTGGTCGGGGCGCTCTACGCTGATCAGCGAATCCGCCGGTACGGAGGGTGTGCGTACCGGTATAGACGGTGTGCTGTACCGGTGTCGGCCGTGACCTGACAGGGGGTAGTGGGTGTCCGAGGTGCAGAGTCGTACGACGAGGGTGAGCTGAGCGGTGACCTGATGCGGGCGGTCGGCAAGCAGGTGAAGCTGCTGCGGGAGCGGGCCGGGTTCACGCAGAAGGAGGTGGGGGACCGGTTGGGGTACAGCGAGGATCTGGTCTCCTCGCTGGAGCGGGGGAGGCGGACGCCGCAGGGGGAGTTCCTGGTGGCGGCGGATGAACTGCTCGACGCGGGTGGGTTGTTGAAGGCAACGATCGAGGACATCGAGAAGGCCAAGGCGAAGGCCAGGGTTCGGCATCCGGCGTGGTTCAAGGATTATGCGCGGCTGGAGTCGAGCGCGGTCGAGATCAACTTCTACAGCACTCTTGCACCGCCCGGGTTGTTGCAGACCGAGGACTTCATCCGGACCCTGCTGAACGGTCGACAGCCGCTGCTGTCCGAGGAGACCATCGAACAGCGGGTGGTCTCGCGGCTGGCGCGGCAGGAGATCCTGACGCGGTGGCCACCACCCATGGTCACGGCGGTCATCGACGAGTCCGTGCTGCGGCGGAAACTCGGAGGGCACAAGGTGCGACAGGGGCAGTTGGAGCACCTGCTGAAGCTCGGGCGGATGCGCAACATCACCCTGCAAGTGCTGCCGCTGGACTGCGAGGAGAACTCCGGGGTGGACGGGCCGTTCATCCTGCTCACGCCCAAGGGGAAGCCGCAGGTCGGCTACCTGGAGGTGCAGGGAGTTGGCCAGTTGATCACCGATCCCGAGGAAGTGCGTATCCTGGCCGCGCGCTACGGAAGCATTCGTGGGCAGGCCCTCACCCCGCGTGAGTCCCTCGCCCTGATGCAAGAACTGTTGGGAGAGCGATGAGCACAGACACGACCTCGTCCGAACTCGCCTGGTTCAAGAGCAGTTACAGCGGAGCCGAAGGCGGCGAATGCCTGGAAGCCGCCGCAAGGCCCGGCACCATCCACGTCCGTGACTCCAAGGCACCCACCCGTGCCCAACTGGCCTTCGGTGCCTTGGAGTGGACTTCGTTCGTACGGTTCGCCGTCACACGCTGACGGTCAGGTCTGCGTGTTGTCGGGGTGCGGGCCGATGTACCCGACGTAGACGAAACCCGTGCCGGGGCCGTCGTCGTGGAAGTACAGCCTGGGCGACACCGTGTTGCCTCCGCCGATGCGGAGATGGGCCTGCATGAAGAGCTTCTCGTCCGGGTCGACGGCCTTCGGTACGGGGAACGTGCGTTGGCGACGCCACTTCGTGTTGTTCCCGACCGTCTCGGACTCCTTCATCTTGACCTTGGCGGACGGGAAGCGGTTCTCGCAGGCGTCCGGCAGGTTGTCGCACCAGTGGCGGAAGTCGCCGTTTGCGGTACCTGCGGCGGAGGCCTTGGCGTAGTCGTTGAGGGCGCGTAGGGCGTCCCAGGCCACGGTGACCCAGTTGCCGATGCACTGGGCGTCGAGTTCCTTGGTCTTCTTGACGCTGCCGGTGAAACGCAGGCGCGGGAACTCGCCCATGCGGTCCAGGATCTCGGCGAAGGTGGTGGGCTGGTCGGCGGCTTCCGGGGGCGAGATGTGGGCGAGTCCGTGGACGCCGGCGTCTTCCAGCCGTTTCTGCAGGAAGCGGATCTTGCTGCGGGCGTCCTGGAGGTCGCCGTAGAGCTGGTCGTTCTCGACGATCTGCTCGAAGTCCCGGTCTTCGGCCTGCTTCAACTGCCGACGGAAGTCACGGATCTCCTCGGCGCGGGATTCCTCGCGCTGTTCCGCCTCCTGTATCAGCGCCTCGGCCGTCCGTAGCTCGCCGCGCAGTTCGTGGAGGCTGGAGTCGTCGGCGGCCGGGCGGGGGCGGGTGCGCTGGACGGGCAGGGTGTCCAGGGGGTCGGGGAGCGGGTGGCTCAGGGCCAGCCGTTGGGGGAGGGAGGCGAGGATCCCGGCCGCACGGTTCGTGTTCGCCTCGATGGTGGTCCGGGACATCACCGGATGGCGCTGGGCGTCGGGCCGCCAGGCCGGGTCGACACCGGGGAGGTAGGTGCGGATGCCGCCACCGAAGACGGGGTGGTACTCGAGGGTGGTGTTGAAGGCCTGCTGCGCTTCGGGTCTCAGGACGTACATGACGGCGAGGCCGCTGAGGTGGCGGAAGGCCGGTTCGACGGTCTTCTGCGTCCAGGACTCGGTGTCCTGCCCGTAGGGGACGCTCGCCACGACCACCGGGAGTCGACGGCGTGGCTCGCAGAGTTCCTCGATGACCTCTTCGACGTCGTCCGGCTCGACGAACTTCGGGACCGTGCCGACGTCGGCCAGGCCGTCTTGGGTGGGGAGGGCGTCGAGGAGCAGTTTCGCTATGCCGGGGGTGTTGGCCCGGATGGGTTTCTGGCCGGGGGCCGGCTGGTGCTCGATGTCGACCTGGAGCCAGGTACGGCGGTTGTCGTTGCGGCTGCCCGACCGGACGACCACGGTGGACTGCCATGTGCCCTGGGCCGGGTCCTTGGTTTCACGCAGACGCCAGCGGGAGTACGAGCCGTGCCGGCCCGCCGTGACGTCGTGGTCGAGGGTGACGCCCTCGGCGATCTCGTTGCGGCCCTCGTCGAGGGCGGAGGTGTTGTACCGCTTCATCACACCTAACCAGTGGTGCAGTTGGCGGTCGGCCTCGGCGGAGGCGTTGACGAAGTCCTGCGTGGTCGAGACGACCATGCGGTAATTACGGGGTTCCATATGCGGCTGCCTGTGCGGTCTCGTGGACGGGCGGTGGAGACGCCGAGTACGGCGCGCTGCGGTTCGCTTGCAGCGCGCCGGTGGGGGTGCTCAGGCGGGGCGTGGGGTGGTGGTTCGGGTTACGCGGGGTGGCGGGGGCCCTGGCCGGGGGGTGGGTCGAGGAGTGTCTGGTAGGGGGTGCCGGTTCGTTGGGCTTCGGCCATGCGGTCGTAGACGTCGAGGATCAGGTCCTTGGTGCGGTAGGTGCCGTGGGCGGCCTCGTCCTTGCGCTTGATCACGGGGAACGTGTCCATGACGTAGCCGACTTCGTCTCGGCTGAGGCCGTAAAAGCGGAAGAAGGCCGCATCCAGCTCGGCGCGGAGCAGCTCTCGGCGGTGCTCGTCCCAGTGGAACGGTGGTCCGTTGTCGCCCAGATCGCCAGCGTAGTCGGCCATGTCATATGCGGTGTAGGTGAGTTCAGTGATTCGGCAGACGATCCAATGAGTGCCCACGCCCACCTGGTCGAAGGCAGAGGGCAACGGGACGGGGAGCTGGTACAGGTAGTTGTGTGTCAGGTGGGTGCCGACGATCTTCTGTCTGATGGCGTAGTCAAGGACGAAGGCGCTGAAGCAGGCTTGGAGGAGTGCTGCGAATTCGGCACCCTTGGGGAACATCAGGTAGTACGTATTGCTGGCGCCGTAGGGGGGCAGCGTGGTGACTACGGTGGTGCGGGTGTCAGAGCCGCGCGCGATGTCCCGCCATCCCATCAACCACCCGTGATCCCACCCTCGTTCAGCCAACTGCGAAGCCACTCCGGGCTCCAAAGTGGGCTTGCCCTTTCTGTCCCGCTTCCCCGCGTCGACGTCGAACTCCGGTACCCAGTACCGCGGCATCGGCACGAACCCCGGATCGTCGTGCTGCTCCGGCGTCACCCGAGGCAGCGTGCCCATGTTGGCCTGGGCCTCGGTCTGACCCTCGTAGGTGCCGAGGCGGTGGTCGTAGTGGTGCAGCATCTTCGCTTCGTACAGAGGCAGGTAGCGCTGGCTGCCCTGCTCGAAGACATTCCCGTTCTGGGTCCAACCGTCAGCCACCAACTGATCTCGGGTGCGAAACAGATGAGCGTCGTCGGACATGTGGAACAGCCTCGTGAATGACAGCCCCCACGGGTTGCCGTCCGGATCGTCCTCCCTGATGAGGACCGGCACCCGGCGATAGATCCCCAGCGTGATCTCCGCGTCCCGACGCGACCGGAACACCGGCAACGTACCCGTGTTGGGATTGACCAGCAGGATCTCCTCCGGCGGCATCGCGAAGCGGCGGCTCGGCAGGTCCTCCATGTAACGCGTGCCGAAGGCGAAGGACGCCTCCCGTACCCGCTCCTCGCGGCCCGCCACCGTCAGGAGGCAGAAGCGGACCGAGTGGTGCACGTCCCGGCTCAGCAGGAACGCCTCGTTCTCGAAGTCCAGGAAGGACGCGAGCCGCGCACTGCGCACCAGACTGGAGAAGAACGGCGCCGTCGTGGCGTCCGTCGCGATGCCCGTCGGCAGCACCAGGCCGAAGCGGCCATGAGGCGCGATGCCCAGAGCCGCCGTCTCGGCGAACACGGCGTACGTGTTCACGTCGCCCCGACCGGCCAGTGGGAAGCGTCCGGAGTCACGCAGCAGGTGGCTCACACCCTCCGCCTCGCGCTTGGCCTCGACGAAGTCCGCCAGCAGGTTGCGCTCAGCAGGCTCCTCACTCGTGGCCAGCGCCTTGATCAGCCGCTCCCGAGCCGCCTTGTTCGCCGCCGTCGCGATCTTCTCGCTCCGAGTAGCAAAGAACTCCTGCTCCTGGAGCTTCACTCGCTCCCACGGCGGATTCCCCAGCACACAACTGAACCCCCCACCCCACCCGGTCCGCCCATCCACCCCCACAGCGGAGAAATCCGCGTCCTCCGGCACCGAGAACACCTCGGGAAACTCCAGGTGCCAGTGGAAGAACCGGTACTCCTCCCGCAGGCCCGCGACCCTCTCCCGCGTCCCCTCCGGCAGCTTCGCCCAGCCCCCGTCCCGCAGGTCCAGCAGCCCCTGCAAGGTCAGCGCCGGCGGACGCGCCTCCTCGGTCTTCTCCCACACGAACGCCGCACACCACGCGTCCGCGAGCTCCCGCTCCCGTACGTACTCCGAGTCGGGCCCTTCGGTCAGTTCCAGATATGCGTCCCGCTGCCGGTGGACGTACTCCAACTCATCGTTCCGCGAGTTCGTGATCTTCGCCGCCGCGCGCGCGATCGTCACGTTCGACGCGGCCAGCGCGGTCGTCGACGAGAACAGCTCGCCTTGGTGGACGCCCTCCTTGCGCGCCTCCCAGGCGAGCCGCTCCGCGGCATTCCGCTTACGGAGCTTGGTCCCCCAGGTCTTGTCGTCGCCCTCGATCACCTTGAAGGCGTCGTCCGGAAGGCCGTCCGCGAGCAGCTTCGGCGTCGCGCCCACCAGCCCGTTGCCGTGCTTGACGTGGGCGTCGAGGAAGCTCAGCGGCTTCCCGGGTTCGAGGGACTCGATCCACAGGGAGACCTTGGCCAGTTCCACGGCCATGAGGTTCAGGTCGACGCCGTAGATGCACCGGCCGATGACGTCCCGCAGCGCGGTCCGCGTGTCCTCGGCGCTCGGCTCGGGCGAGTCCGTCCGGACCGACGCCAGGCGCTTGGCGATACGCCGGGCCGCCGCCACCAGGAAGTGGCCGGAGCCGCACGCGGGGTCGCAGACCGTGAGGCGGAGCAGGGCCGCCTCCTGCTCCTCCCGGGTCGTGCCCGACTTGACCGCGTCGTCTATGACCGGGTCGAGGGCCGAGTCCAGCAGGCAGTCGATCAGCGACGACGGGGTGTAGTACGAGCCCGTCGTCTTGCGTTCGTTGCCCGCGAGCGTGCGCAGCTCGAACGTGTTGGCGGCCGGGTTGAAGCGCGGGACCAGCTCCAGCAGGGACTCGTAGATCGAGCCCAGTTCCTCCGCGCCGAGGTGGCGGTAGTCGACGCGGCGCGGGCGGTTGAGCTTGGGGTCGATGACGACCGACAGCGCCCTGATCGCCTTGAACAGCGCCTCGTTCGGCAGCTCCAGGCCCTCCAGGACCTCGTCCGCCTCCGTGCGCTCGAACAGGCCGCCGAGGCCGGGCAGGCCCAGTTCCGGGCGGCCGCCCTCCGTGCCGAGGCCCTTCAGGACCAGGTTCAGCGCGTGCCACTGGTCGCCGTGCGGGCCGCCGGTGCGGCGGGTGGCCGTACGGCGCAGGCGGGCCGTGGAGAAGTACTTCTCGTAGTGCTCGCGGGTCTCCGCCGGGGCGTCCTCGGGGATCAGCAGGCCCCGGTCCTCCGCCACGAACAGGAACAGCAGGCGGTACACGAGGTGCAGCAGCGCCGGGTGCATGTCCCGGACCGTCACCTCGGACTCGTACAGCTTCTCGCGGAGCCCCGTGTTGGCCTGGTGGGCGATGAAGCCACTGCCCAGGGTCTCCAGGGCCTTCTCGACGCCCAGCCGGAGCTGTTTCAGCGCCCGGGTGCCGCTGGCGATCGCCTCCGCGCGCCACTTCTCCAGCCAGCAGCCGGCCGGGCCCTGCTCGCTGTGCGGTTCGAGACGGGAGCGGTGGGTGAGGCGCCACAGGAGGAGGAAGTCGGCGAAGCGGTCGCCCTCGAAGATGCCCTCCAGGTCGAACTCGACGTACGCCGAGCCGACCATCGACGTCGAGTCCCGCAGCAGGCGGACCAGGCGGCCGTTGGCGACCAGGCCCCACAGTGCCTGATCGCCGCTGCGGTTGAGGTACTCCTGCACCAGCGGCTGAGGGATCGCGCCCCGGCCGTCCAGTGCGACGTTCCAGCCCGTCAGATGGATCGGCACGCCCTGCCAGACATGGCTGACCGCGAACCGCTTCTCGCCGTCCGCCGACGGCAGCCCCTCGGCCGGTCCGTCCGGCAGGCGGCCGTAGCCCAGCTGCTCGAACAGCGGCAGCAGCCAGCGCTCGACGGTCAGGCCCACCGCCGCGATGTCCCTGTTCCTGTCGGCGCCGTCTTTGACCAGGGCGTCCTGGTAGGCCGTCCACACGCCCTTCAGATACGACCAGGAGCGCTCGGCCGCGTCCCGGACCGTGTCGTTGGCCGCGAACAGGCCGTAGTCGGAGGGGTGGGCGCCGGGGACGTCCTTGCCGTCACGGATGCGGGTCAGCGTGTCCGGCGGGAGGAGACCGCCCACCGTGAGGACGGAGTCGGTGACGATGGTCTTCGCGAGGCTCATCAGCGGGCTTCCCCGTTCGTGGTCGTACCGTCCGTGCTGTCGAGGACGGGGACCGGCAGATAGTGGTACACGCCGAGCACGTCCGGGCGGCCCTGGACGTCGACGCGCAGGCCGCGGCGGGCCGGGCCGGTCATGCCGCGTACGTCGCGGAAGGCGCCGCGCACACGACGGTGCGCGTCCAGGAGACGGGCCGCCAGTTCCTCGCCGCGCTCCTCCATGACCGGCATCAGCGATTCCAGCGAGCCGAGGATGCCCTCGACGCGCTCCTGCGCGAACTCACGCTTGGTGTTGCCCGAAGCACGGGCCTCCAGCAGGGCCACGGCCTCCTCCTCCGGCAGCCACTCGGGGGCGTTCGCCCCGCCCCGGAACGCCAGCACCCGGGCGTCCTCGGCCAGTTGCTGCCGGGTGACGCCGTCGCGGCCCGGCAACGTGAGCTGGAAGCGGTAGCGGACCAGGAGGAGCGTGGTGCGTTTGGCGACCGCTGTCGTACGGACCACACCGCAGCGGCGGGCCGGACGGTCCGACTGGGGCATCTGGTCGTCGAGCGCCGCGTCCAGGACGAAGCGGGCGACCGACGCCACCACCGGGTCGGTGCGGGTGAGCGCCACCTCGCCGCGCGGGGCGGTGGGGGCGTCGTGGAAGGCGACCGGGCGGGGGTGGCGCGGGCCGAGGAGCGTGTCGAACGCGTCGCGCAGGGCCGCCGGCAGGGCCTCGGAGTTCATCGTGAAGCCGTCCGCGTCGCCGCGCAGCGCGCCCGGCACACCGCGCAGGGCCGTGAGAGCGTGGCGGGTGAAGCGGCGCACCTCCTCGCCGGTGCCGAGCGACGCCCGTACCTCGGCGACCTCCTGCGCCACCTCGTCCTTCTTCACCGCGTTCTGCGCGTACCGCGAGCGGGAGGCCTTCTCCCGCTCGGCGGCGCTCTGCCAGGCCTCGTGCAGCTCGGCCGTCTGCTTCCCGGCCGCCGACTCCACCGTGAACAGGCTCTCCTGCTCGTATTCCGGCCGCTCACCGCGCAGGATCAGGCCCTCCAGGACCGCCTGCATCACGTTCTCGGACGAGTCCGGGACGGGCACGGAGATACCGGTCGCCTTGCGGATGCGGGCGTGCTTGCGCAGCAGGACGTCCAGGACGATGCCGTCGATCGCGTTGTCCGCGCCGTACAGCGTGACCGCCTTGACGATGTCCCGGCGCTGGCCGAAACGGTCGACGCGGCCCTCGCGCTGCTCGTGGCGGGTGGGGTTCCAGGCGAGGTCGTAGTGGATGACCGCGTCGAAGCTCTCCTGGAGGTTCACGCCCTCGGAGAGACAGTCGGTGGCCACGAGGACCCGGCGCTCCGGGGGCGCCTCGCCCTCCTCGTCCTCCTCCGTCAGCGCCGCGATGCGGGCGACGCGCTGGTCGGGGGAGAGCTCGCCGGTGACGGCCTGGACGGCGTACGTCCTGGCCTTGCGGTTTTTGTTGAGGGCGCTGTCCAAGTGCTCCTTGACGTACTCCGCCGTGGAGATGAAACGGCAGAAGACGATCGGGTTGTAGCCCTCGTCCAGCAGCTCCTTGACCGTGGCGATCAGCTGCTTCAGCTTGCGGTCCTTGGCGGGACCGGCGAGTGCCCCCGCCGCCTCGGCCAGGGCCAGCAGCCTGGCCGTGTCCTCCTCGTCCAGGGTCGCCGCGTCCGGGTCGGTGTCGCCGGCGGCGAGCAGCGCGCCGGGGACGGCGTCGGCGGACTCGGCCGACTCGTCGTCGGCGGGGTCCGTGACGGTCCGGCCGCCGATCGCGTCGGCCTCGGTCACCGAGTCGGCGTCCTGCACACCGGCCCGGGTGCGCAGCGTCTTGCGGACCGCTGCCGGGGAGGAGCCGAGGGCGCGCAGCAGGGCGAGGGCGGACCACCAGCGGATGCGCTGCTGGAGGGCGCCGTCCGCGCTGCGGACCGTCTCCCGGGCGTAGGAGATGACCTCTTCGAGGAGCCGGCGGTAGTCGGCGTGCAGGGGGTAGTCGACCTCGGCCGAGAGGCGGTCGCTCGGGAAGTTCGCGTCGTCGCGGAAGTCGTCCCGGATATCGGCCCGGCGGCGCTGCACGAAGTGCTGGGTGAGCAGGTCGCGGCCCGCCCCGCGGTCCAGACTGAGCGTCTCCAGCCGCTTGTCCAACAGGCCCAGCAGATTACGGAACGGCTCCTCCTTGCCGCTGTGCGGGGTCGCCGTGACCAGCAGGAGATGACGGTTCGGGTCGTCGGCGAGGGTGCGCAGCAGGGCGTACCGCTGCTGGCGCTGCTGCCTGCCGCCGCCCTGCCCGGTGTCCGCGACACAGGTGTGGGCCTCGTCGACGATCACCAGGTCGGGACAGTTCTTGACGAAGTCGTCCCGGTGGCGCGGAGACTTGATGAAGTCGGTCGAGACGACGTAGTTGCGGTCCGGGCGGAACACCGACTGCCCGTACATCCGGCTGCGCTCCAGCCGCCCTATCGTCGAGGCCAGCACCAGCTCCGCGTCGATGCCGAACTTCCCGCGCAGCTCCGCCCGCCACTGCTCGGCCAACGCCGGACTGCACAGCACCACCAGGCCGCGCGCGTCGCCCTGAGCCAGCAGCTCGGCGGCGATCAGACCGGACTCCACCGTCTTGCCGATGCCGACGTCGTCGGCGATCAGCAGACGCACGGTCTCCTGGCGCAGCGCCATCAGCAGCGGGACCAGCTGGTACGGGCGGGGCTCGACGGAGATGCCGGCCAGCGAGCGGAACGGCCCCGCGCTGGAGCGGAAACCGATCCGCAGGGCGCTGCGCAGCAGGCCGGCCGCCGACTGGTCACCCAGGTCCGACGGGCTCGGCGGGGCGAAGCGGGCGTGCTCCACCGGCTCCAGGGCGGTCAGGACGCCAGCGATGTCGTCGTCGGTGCCGCCCAGCGGGCGCAGCACCAGCAGCTCCGGCGTCGACTCGGGCAGGACGACCCATTCACGGCCGCGGGCACGCACCAGCGAACCGACCGCGAACCGCTGACCGGCGTCCTGGGCGGGCGCGGTGATGGGCGACGTCATCGGCGGACCTTTCGGGAGAAATGCACGGAAGGAGGAGTGGAGTGTACGAGTCAGTCACCGACGCCGAACACCGAGCCGTACCTGCGGGTGACCTCGGACCAGTCGTCGTCGTGCCTGAAGCGGATGACCTCCCAGCCGTCGTCGTACAACCGCTCCTGCGCGTCCTCGTCACGCTGGGCCTGAAGCTCGTCGTCGTGGTGCGGGCCGTCGATGAAGACCGCGACGGGTCCCATCTTCGTGTCGTACACGAAGTCCGGGCGGGACAGGGCGCTGGAGACGAAGACCTGCTGCTTGTCCGGCAACCGCAGGCCGTTGCGGGTCAGGAAGGCCACGAACCGCTGCTCCAGCGTGCTGTCGGCACCGTCGATGAGCGCCTGCGCGTGCTCGTCGCGGGAGACACCCGGACCGGTGTCGGTGACGCGCGCTCCGGCGAAGCTCAGCAGAAGGTTCTTCACGAGGTGGCGGTCGATGAACTGGTGGTGGCGCTGGTTGCCGAAGGACAGCAGGCAGTCGTAGCAGCCCATCTCGCACGCCGGCCCGCCCTCGCGGCCGCCCTTGTCGGTGCCGTCCCGCTTGAAGTGCGCGATCTCCAGAGCGCGGGCGGCGGCCCGGCGCAGGGCGTCGGGCTCGGCCTGGAGGCGTCGCAGGACGCCCGCGCCGCCCTCGCTGCTCTCGATGAACAGGATGCGGTCCCGAAGCCCGTCGAAGGGGGGCAGCTGCTCGGTGTCCAGCTCACTGTCCTCCAGCTGGAACTCCGCCTCGATGCCCCGCTCCAGGGCGTACTGGAGCGTGACCGCCGTCTCCGGGGTGATCGGTGTGGCCAGCTGGAGCACGAGGATGTTGCGGGTGTCCTGGACGTAGGGGATCACCGGCACCTTGCGGTCCGCCTTCTCCGCGCTCTCCAGGCCGTCCTGTTCGTCGGTGGTGAGCCGGCCCGGCTTGTCCTGGTCCTTCTTGGCGTCCAGCCACTTGCCCTCGATCGGGTCCAGCCAGAAGCCGGAGCGCTGCTTGCTGCGCCGGTGACCGAGGTTGGTGAGGCGGACCGTCGCGCTGTCGCCGTAGGTCAGGTCGGCGAGCGGGGCGCCGTCCGCGGCGGCGGCCGTCGCGTTCAGCGAACCGTCCCGGGAGCCGTGCTTGTTGAACTTGTACGACACCTCGACGACGTAGCCCGTGCGCTGGCGCTCCTCCTCGTCGGAGGAGATCCGGTCGCGGCGCCTGGTGAAGACGGTGCGCAGCGGCAACAGGTTGTAGCGGGCGTCGGACAGCTCCACGCCGCAGAAGTCGCAGGTGTTCTCCAGGTCCTCCCCGACATGCAGGTAGCCGCAGTGCTCGCACACCTTGGCCTCCTCGGTCTGCAGGTCGCCTGAGGCGCTGGTGGGGAGCTGGACGCGGTCCACCTGGAAGCGGCTGCCCTCGTGGTAGATGAAGGCACCCGGGCCGAACTCCCGGATCGCGATGAACCGCGACCGCTGGAGGTAGTCGCCGTCCCGGCCACCGCGCGCGGCCCGGCCGGTGCCGGGGATGAACGCGGCCAGGGGCAGCCGGGGGAAGGAGTAGCCCGGCAGGAAGCCCTCGGATGCCAGGTAGCGGTACGGCGTGAAGTCCGACAGGAGCGTGCTGCCGTTCGTGTCCTCGTTCTTCAGGAGCTTCAGCTGCGTCTCCGCCTGGTGGCGGCGGCGCTCGGCCTGGGCCGAGGCGTCCTTGCCCAGGGTGTTGTCGACGATGCGCCGGTGCTGGATCTCACGTTCCTTCAGCGCCTTCAGCAACAGCTCGCGCCAACGGCCGAGCGCGTTGTCGAAACCGCCCGGAGCCTTCTCGACCGTGCGCTCCAGCCACTGCTCGTCCCACCACGAGGTGGCCTTCAGGACGTCCATCGAGTCCTTGAGGACCGCGGTGGACCTGCGTAGGGCCCGGCGCTGTGCCGCGGGGTCGCGGATCTTCTCGACGTACTGCGGGTAGATCCGCAGCGAGGGGGTGTCGCCGTCGGCGTCGACGAAGTGCGGGATGCGCCTGCCGAGGTCGAGGTTGGTCTCCGCCAGCCAAATGGCGTGGATGTGCGAGCGCACCAGGTCCTCGTTGGCGAGGTCCAGACGGGGCGGGGCGACCGCGCCCGCGACCATCAGGTTCGAGCGGCGGAAGTAGTACTGGTCGTGGCTGTTGCCGGTGGCGCAGTACGTCGTCACGAGGGCAGGCTGTCCGGAGCGGCCCGCCCGGCCGCTGCGCTGGGCGTAGTTGGCGGGCGTCGGTGGGACGTTGCGCATCGCCACCGTGTTCAGACTGGCGATGTCGACGCCCAGCTCCATCGTGGGGGAGCAGTAGAGCACGGGCAGCGGGATGCCCTTGCGGAAGTCCTCCTCACGGGTTTCGCGGACCGGTGCAGGCACCTGCGCGGTGTGCTCGCGGGCCACCAGGCCGGCGAGCGTGGAGGCGACGTTCTTGTAGAGGTCCTTGAAGAAAGGGTTCACCCGCGGGCCCTGGCCCTTGCCGTACGTGCGCCGCAGCCGGTCCACGGCACCGAACTCGTCGTCGCGGGCCGTCCACACCACCGTGGTGTGGTTGATGCGGTAACCGGGGGTCTCGCCCCGCCCGGCGGGGACCTCGGTGAGCAGACCGGCCTCCGCCAGTACGGCCGCCAGGTCTTCGATCAGCTCCTGAGCCTCGGCCATGTCCAGCGGCCGTCCCTGCGAGGGGAACTGGCCGGGCCTGCGCAGGAAACGGCCGAAAGCACCCCGGGAAGTGATGTTCAGCTCGCTGCGCGACCGGTTCGGCCGGCCGGCGCGGACGTACGCCGTGCCGGGCGGGGGCGGGGTGCGCTCGGTCTCGGCGAGCCCCCAGGCGTCGTTGAGCAGGTACGACAGCCTGCGCAGCTCGTCGAACTCGGACTGCTCGAACGACGGGAAGTCGACGGCCCGGACGCGCCTCAGCTCGTCGAGGAGGATGCGCGAGAGCTCGGCCCGCTTGGCAGGGTCGGCCGTGCGCAGCGGGCCGGACGCCTCGGCCCAGCGCTCCTCGTCCTCGCAGATCTCCTCCAGGTCCGCGTACTCCAGGCGCAGCAGACCGGTCTGCTCCAGGTTGGGCATGGTGACCCGCCAACCGCGCTCCAGGTCCAGGTACAGCCGGTACTCGACCACCTTGGCCAGGGCCCGCAGCGTGCGCCTGGCCTGCCCGGACGGCTCCTTCGGGTTCTGGGAGTAGTCCTGCGGGCTCAGGCCCAGGTTCTTCACCACGGCGGGTGCCACGTCCTCGTGCAGCAGCCCTTCCTCGCCGGCGTCGGCCATCGCCTGGTAGAGGCCGCCGCGCAACTGCGTGACCAGGACGAAGTCGTTGAAGTGGCCGGCCTGGAGGCTCGCGTCCTGGCGGTTGTCGACGAAGGTGAGCAGTTTGCGCGCGTCCTCGTCGAGTTCGCTGGTCGGCAGCTCCTTGAGGTGACGCACGATGCTGGAACTGATGAGGGAGGTCGCCGTGGAACGGCCCTCGCGGTCCATCGTCATCAGCTTGGCGAAGTCGTTGCCGCGCGCGGACTCGTAGCTCACACCGCAGTTGAGGCAGAACATGAAGGGCATGGGGATGTAGGCCGCGTACATGCCCTGCCCGCGGTCGACCACCGATCCGTCCGGCTTCACCCACACCTGCTGCGGGACCCGCTTGCGCCGGCTGTCCGCCAGTACCTGGATGCCGCCCTTCTTGTCGTCGGTCACCACCCAGCTGTCGGGGAAGCGCTGCTCGTCGATCGCTTTGCCGGTCTCCTCGGGCCAGGGGTTCTCGGCGCTGACGTACAGGTAGCCGTTGTCCTCGTCGTCCTCCGTGCGCGGCCGGAAGCCGAAGGATCCGTCCTTGCGCTCCTCGCGGGCGACCGTCAGGTACTCCTGGCCGCACTCGCGGCAGAAGGACAGCGGCAGCAGGATCTTCTCCTTGGCACCTGGCACACGCAGCTGGTACGTGCGGCTGATGTACCGGTTCTCCTCGTCCTCCAGGGACACGTACACGGAGTCGCCCTTGGACAGGAACTGGTGCAGCCGGAAGGCGAACAGGGGCCTCTTCGATTCGTCCTCGGCCTGTGAACCCGCGTGCAGGGTGTCGCGGATCGCGGACACGCACGCCTCCTCCGACTCACCGGTGCGGCCTGCGAGCTTCTCGGCGGCGGCCTTCACGGTGGTGGGCTCGGCGCGCACGAGGGCACCCTTGTCCGGTCCCTCGGTGAGCGTGCGCAGACCGAACTCGGTCTCGATCCAGGCGGCGAGCGGGTCCTTCTTGAGGACGTCGTGGTCGGTCGAGGGGGCGTTCGCCCGTACCCGCTCGGCCAGTTCGGCGTCGGCCGGCTCATGCTCGGAGGTGGCGCGGACCAGGGTCTCGCCGACCACGCGGTCCGGGGTGACGGAGGCCGAGAAGAGGGTGGTCGCCACATCGGCGACCGCCCGGCGCCGGTCCCCCAAGGTGCCTTCGGTGGACATGGTCGCCGAGGTGCCCACGCACTGGAGGTCGTCGGCGGCCAGGGAGTCGCGCACCCGGCGGACCAGCAGACCGACATCCGCGCCCTGTCGGCCGCGGTAGGTGTGCAGTTCGTCGAGGACGAGGAACTTCAGCCCCTTGGCGGCCCGCATCAGCGCCCTGCGCTCGCGGGGCCTGGTGAGCATCAGCTCCAGCATCACGTAGTTGGTGAGGAGGATGTCCGGCAGGCTCTCCAGGATCCTCTCGCGCTCGTCCTCCTTCTCCTGCCCGGTGTAGCGCTCGAAGGTGACCGGCTCGGCGCCCTCGCCGTACCCGTGGCGCAGGAACTTCTCCAGCTCGAACTTCTGGCTGTTGGCCAGCGCGTTCATCGGATACACGATGATCGCCTTGACGCCGGAGGCCGCGCCCTCCTGCTTGGCGCGCAGGACGTGGTCGACGATCGGCACGATGTAGCCGAGGCTCTTTCCGGAACCCGTGCCCGTGGTCAGGACGTAGCTGCCGCCGGACCGGGCGGCTTCGATGGCGTCCCGCTGGTGGCGGTGGAAGGCGATGGGGCGCCCCTGCTGGAGCGGGCCTTCCTTCTCCTTGCCGACGCGGAAGACCCGCTCGCACTCGGGGTGCAGCAGTCCCTCCTGTGTCAGCTGGGTGACCGAGCCCCCGGGCTGGAAGCTCGGATTGAGGGAAAGCCACGGGTGAGGCCACTGGTCGCCCTGCACGAGCGCCTCGTCGACCGTGCTCTTGATCCGGTCGTTCTTCAGGACGACCGAACTCGTGGTGAAGGCTCGGTAGTCGGCGATCAGCTGCTCGTGCACCTTGAAGACGTCCACAAAACCCTCACTAGTTCCCCGCGTCGACCTGCGCCTTTACCGTAGCCGGTGTGGTGGGGCGGCTGGCCGTGATGCCCCGGCTTCCATGAGAGCACCGCTTGTGAACTCAGTCAACGGTTATTTCTGATCCGGGTTGTGAACGGCTCTCTCGGGGGTGGCGATTCCCCGCCGTAGATGACAGTGGCACACTCAGTCACCTATGGACATCGGAACGCTCATCGCCAAGCGCTATCGCATCAAGAGCGCCATCGGTCACGGCGGTATGGGGCAGGTGTGGATGGCGGACGACGAGCACCTGGGCCGAGGTGTCGCCGTCAAGACGATGACTCCAGCGAGTGGGCTGACGTCCGCTCAGATCGCCCAGGATGCGGCCCGGTTCGAGCGCGAGGCCAAGGCCGTGGCCAAGCTCGACCACACCGGGCTCGCGTCCGTGTACGACCTGGGTGTGGAGACCGGCACGCACTACCTGGTCATGCAGTATGTCCAGGGGCTGGACCTGGGCGACTACATCGCGGAACACGAGACGCTCACCGTGGAGGAGACCGCGGCGGTCGGCGTGCAGATCTGCTCCGTCCTGGCCGCCGCCCACGCCCGCAACGTCGTCCACCGTGACCTCAAGCCGGGCAACGTGCGCATCCGTACCGACGGTGTCGTCAAGGTGCTCGACTTCGGTGTGGCCGCGATCCTCGACGACACCCAGAAGCTCACCACGACCGGTGAACGGCTGGGCAGCTTCCTGTACATGGCGCCGGAACAGGTGATGGCCGAACCCGTCGACCGGCGTACCGACCTCTACGCGCTTGGCTGCCTGATCCACGAGATGCTCACCGGCAGGCCGGTGTTCGAGCATGAGTCCCCGCTGGTGGTGCCGAGTCTGCACACGGATGCCTCGCCCCGGCCGCTGAGGGAGTTGCGGCCGGACGCGCCGGAGGAGATCGAGGCTCTCGTTCTGGAGCTCCTGGCCAAGAAACCGGCCGACCGCCCCGCGCACGCGGGCGAGGTGTACCGGCGCCTCGCCGGGCACCTGCCCGCGCCCGGGACGGCGGACGGTGCGCTGGTGCCCTGGGCGGAAGCCGATCCACGCCGGCCGTTCCTCCACCCCATGGCGCCCGACGCGCGGCCCGTTCGTCAGTGGGCGCGGGAGGCGGACGGGCCGCGGTGACGGTGCGCTGAGGGGGCGATGTGCCGTCGGGCGGGTGCGGCGGCGTCGTGGCTGGGCGCGCGGTTCCCCGCGCCCCTCAGGGGGTTGTCGTGGACGCTCCTTCAGGGCCTCGGCGTGAGGGGATGTCCAGGTCGAAGGTCAGCTGCTCGGCAGGTGCCTCCTGTTCGGGAGCCGTTTCGACGCCCGGTGCCGCGGCCGTGTCCGGGTCGGCGTCGGTCGTGGTGTCGGTGGTCTCGTCGCCGTCGTCGTTGACGGTCGGCAGCACGTACTCCTGGGCCAGCCCGGCAAGGTGCAGGGGCAGGGGCAGGCTCAGCGCGTCCGGGAGGTCGGGGGCCTGCCGGAGCTGGTGGACGGCCAGGGCGAGCGCCTCGGGCGCGTCGCCGTCGCCGGGGTGGCAGCCGAGGACCGCGAGTTCCACCAGGCCCGGGTTCCAGGCGGCCTTGTCGGTGTCGATGGTGACCTTGCCCTTGGTGTTGACGCGCGGCGCCAGCTTGTCGGCGGCCACCGAGAGCTTGAAGGTGCGGGCCTTCGGCGTCGTGGACCAGAAGACCCGGGCCGACTCCGGGGCGGCCGTCGGGTCCGTCCACAGGTGCGCCGCCAGACCGTTCGCCCCGTCCGGGTTCACGGCCCACCACTGCGCGGTCTCGCGATTGCGCGCCGTCCGCACGCGGACCAGCCGCAGGTCCGGGTCCAGCCTGCGGGAGGGGGCGTGGCCGTCACGGAGCTTGTCCACGACCACGTTGCCGTCCTGCAACCAAGTCCAGTGCGAGCGCATGTTCTGCCCATGCGCCAGCAGCAGGGTCGGTGTGCCGCGCAGCGTGCGGCGCACCCGCTGGAGCCATTCCTCCGTCGCCTGCCGCTGCTCCTTCATGTCCGCCCACCAGGACAGCCGGGCGACCGGAGCCTCGCCGTCGCGCGGCACGGGGATCGCGCCGGTCGGCACCTCGGCCTGTCGGGTCAGCCGCAGGAGCATCCTCGGGTACGGCACCCACTGGCGCGCCTCGTCGTCCCAGCCCTCCACCCGGGCCAACCCCTCGCGGGACCGGTCCGGGGTCACGAGCACCGCGACCGGCACGTACCCCGCCCACCGCGTGCGGCTGCGCCGGTTCCTGCGCACCATCCACACCGCCGCGTACCGCATGTCCCTCGGCAGCCGCTCCCCGAGGCTGTGCTCGGGATGCACCCGCACGCCGAGCTGCCGAAGCCCGTCGTCCCAGGCCTTGGCCGCGCGGAACTCCTTGTTCTTCTCGCTGTTGTAGCCCTTGGCCTTCTTCGGTACGGCCATGAACTGGGTCAGCACTCCGGCGTCCGCGCAGCCCAGCCGCAGTGCGAACTTCGCGTCGTGGTCCGCGGATGTGAAGTCCTTCGCCCGGTCGATCTCCACCAGGGCGAGCGTCGGCGCGGACTCCGTCGCCGAGGGGGAGTGCTCCTCGGCGAGGAAGGCCGCCATCTCCCGGCGACGGTCCCTGATCGCGGTGGTGACCGCGTCACGCGAGTGCCGCGGCCCCTCCGGCAGGGCCAGATCGTGCCCGAGGGATCGCGTCAGCCTGCGGCAGCGCAGGCGCACGACGAGCTCCGGCGACTGCCACTCCAGCATCACCGCGGTGTCGTAGGCGTCCTCCGAGGACGGCGCACCGCCGTCACCCTTGAGGTCGAGGTGGGCGACCAGCGCGGCGATCGCGGTGCCCCGCATCACCGGTGTCTGCCAGAGCAGCCGTGCCTCCAGCACGGGAAGGTCCCCCGGGGAAACGGCCGGGGACAGGTGGTGCAGCGCGAACGCCGTACCGTCACGGCGGACCTCCGCGCGCCTGCGCTCCTCCTCGGTCTTGACCGGCTCCTTCGAGGACTCCTGGCGAGGGTTGCCCGGCGTGCTGCCGGACAGGCGGGTACGCACCAGCGCCGGCACCGGCAGCAACTCCTCGGGCAGCGCCTCCAGAGCCCATTCCACGATCTTCGACCGCTGGTCCGTCATGAGACCGGCGCCGACCTTGTGCGAGCCCATCGCGGTGCTGTGCAGCACGGCCGCCCGCATGCCGTTCGTCAGCCACCCCTGGGGGTCGGTCAGGATGGCCTCGGCGTCCGGGAACGACTCGGTGAGGGACATGCCGCGCAGCATTCCGGCCGGGCCGCCCCCGACCCAGTCGTGCCCGCCCCGACTCCAGGCCAGCCGCGCCACCGCGAACCGGTCGCTCGCCGGAGCCCCCGGCAGCCACGGCACCCGTGGCCGCAACAGCACCGTGGTCCGGCGGCCGAAGGGCAGGTACAGCCTCCCGGTCCTGGCGCTCACCCGGGTCGCGTACCTGCGGACGTGGCTGTGCACGTGGAAGCGAGGCAGCGGGTCGAAGGGCACCGTCTGGAGCGTGATGTTGAGGACGACCGAGAACCACTCGGAGCCGTGGTCTCCCTCGAACTCCAGTGCTTGGGAGACCAGTTCGGCACCCTGGTCCCTGGGGCCGCGGGGCATCGCACGGAAGTGCAGGCGTCCGGCCCCGAAGTCGTAGGGGTCCAGGGAGAGGACACGTCGGGCCAGCCAGTCGGTGGTCAGCTGGAACTGACGCGGATCGGGCGCGGCCGTACCACCGTCGGTGGGCCGCTCGTGGCGCAGCAGCTCCACGGGCACGCCCTCCTGCCACCGGGGAGGGTGCTCCAGCAGCGCGGACCGGGTCTCGGAGAGCAGCCCACGGAACTCGGGCTCCGGACGCAGATCCCTGAGCCAGGCGCCGAGGAGTCCCTTCAGCGCCATGTCGGGCAGCGGATCGGGCACGTCCTCGGGGGCGTAGAGCCAGAAGTCACGGTCCTCCCCCCGGTGCCGGTTCGGGCGGGGCCGCACCAGGACATCGGGGGCCAGCGTCTGCACGACCTGGTCCATGCGGAACGTGGGGACGCTCTCCAGGGGCTTCTCGCGGCCCGCGTTGCACAGGGTGAGCAGCGCACCGGTCCACTCCTCGGGGAAGGGCAGCGCACGATAGCGCTCGACGACGGAGGACTCGGCGGAGACGGGGCGGGCGGCGGCGGTGCGGATGGAGGCGTAAGGGCGTGCCATGGCGTGTCCTGCCTTTCAGGAGGTGTGGTGCGTGATGTCGCGCAGCGCCTTGTACAGCGGTGAGTAGAGGAGCCGGGCGACGACGGGGTCCGCCGGATCGGGGCAGTCGACCGGCGGGGTCCCGTCCGTGAAGTACGGGGCGAGGACGTCCCGCAGGCCCGTCAGTAGACCGTCCTCGTCGGGAAGCGGTGCCGACGTGACGCCCGGCGACAGCAGCTTGGCCGTGCGCGGGGCGAAACGGGCATCGACGAACACGACCCGCGCCGGTACACCGCCACGTACCAGACGGCCGATGACCTGCCAGATCGTCACGAGCTGGTCCCAGGTGAAGGACCTCTTCTCGTGGTCGGACAGCCGGGAGTAGATGTACCGGCGCGACAACAGCCGCCGCCATTCGCCCCGGGCCACGTGCCGGAACGCAAGCCCGGCCTCGTCCAGTTCCCGTGCGGCCACGGCCAGCTTGCTGAACGTGCCCTGCGACAGCCCCGGTTCGTCGCGGGTGAACCGTGTCGCCCAGTCGTTGATCGCGAACACCGCGAGGGCGAGGTCGTCGGGGCGCGGATGAGGCCGGGCGAGGAACAGCGCCGTCCCGAAAGCCGCGTTGCGCTGGGTGTTGAGGATGTTGTGACCGCGTTCCACGGCCATCAGCGGTGCCACGAGGATCTCCGCCGTGGGGTCCTGGGCGAACGTGGCGAGATCACCTCGGCGCAGGGCCGTGGCCCGCTCCGCCTCGGGACGGGGGAGCCCGGAGCCGCGTACGGCCTGGTCCAGATCGGCGTCGTCGGCGGCCAGGACCCGGACCCGGCCGTGCCAGCGCTCCATCTCGTGCAGCGCGTCGGCCGCCGTGTTCGCCTCCTTGTAGCTGCCGACCAGGAGGATCGCCCGGCGCCTACGGCTGTCGGTGACCTTGGCCAGCTCCTGTTCCAGCGGGCTGGGCGCCCCACCCCGGCCGGGCAGGCCGAGCCGGCGGACCATCGCCTTGCAGGCGGCCGGCCGCGCCTTCGGTTCCGTGCCGGACAGGCTGAGGGGGCGGCCCTCGTCGTCGTACAGGAAGCGGGTGGTGAACACCGACTTGCTCACCGCCTCCAGCGACCGGCGGGACGGCGTGAGCACCGCGCCGACGGGGGCGACGACATGCGCGCGAGTGGAGGTGCCCGCCCAGCTGGTACCGGACATCAGCACCACGTGCGGGCCCTTCCGGCCGCGTCCGGGGTCGGCTCCCACCTCGGGGAGGGTGAGGAGGAGTTCGCGGCCGACGCCTGCGCACCGGAAGAACCGCAGCGTGCCGCTGTGCTGCCCCTCGACGTTGCGTTCCCGTTCGTCGGGCAGGTACTGGAATCCCAGGACGTTGCCCATGGGGGCCTCGGGGACCAGCGGGGCGTAGTCCAGGGGCGGCCGACGGGAGAGCTCGTTGCCGGTCGAGTCGAGGTGCAGGGCCGCCTCGACCTGCGGCCACAGGAAGACCAGCCGGTCCAGACGCTGGTTCAGGGCGCTCAGCAGCAGCGTGAACTCCAGGCGCCGGGCCGTCAGGTCCAGCCAGGCCTCGTCCTGCGCCCGCTCGGCCGCGGGAGTGCCGGACAGCAGAGGGCGCAGCACCGCGAGGACGCGCGCCCGGGTGCCCGGGGAGGACAGCGTGGTGAGCAGGTCCTGGGCGAGGCGCACCAGCTCGTCGGTGGTGTTTCCGTACGGTCCGCGGCCGCCGAGGGGATCGTCGCGGAAGTCGTCGAAGCGTTCCGTCAGCTCGGCCCGGCGGGCGTCTGCCTCGGGACCCGGCGACTCGGGCACGGGTGCGTCGTCCTCGTAGGCCTCGTACAGTTCCGTCTCGTCGGCCACCCCGTCCGGAGCGCCGGTGCCGGAGTCCCGCGCGAACCAGGAGCGCATCAGCTTCTCCTGGAGCGTCCACGGACTGAAGTACTCGATGTCGGCCCACTCCCGAAGATCCGCGTCGGAGATGAGCAGCTTGTAGAGGCGGTCCGTCGCGGCGTGGACCACGGTGAGCGAGGCGGACCAGCGTTCGATCTCCTGATCGGTCAATGGCAGCCGGCCCTGCCGGGAGAGCTCCTCGATCCGGTGGGTCTGCAACTGGTCGAGCCAGGACTCGGGGCCGGGGGAGACGAGCGTCGCCGACGGCGCGAAGATCTCGTCCAGCTTCATCTGCACCGAGTCGGCCTCGTCCACGACGATGATGTCGCTGCGCAGGCAGGCCAGTTCAAGATGGCGCAGCCTTTCGTCCCCGAGGTGGCGCGGTACGGCGGACTGCACGAGGCTGGCCGGGTTGGCCACCCAGATCAGCGAGTCGACGAGTTCCCGGGCCGTGCGGTGACGCGGGCAGGCGTACCAGACAGGGCAGCCATGCGGTGTGCCCTTGGCTTCCGGGAGGCGGTCGTCGTCGGAGGGGGTGTGCCGACGGCCGGGCTGGTACGGCTCGGGGAGCGAGCTGTCCGGCTTCTCGTCCTCCGTGTGCTTCTTCTCCGGGTGGAGCGAGGTGCACGGTGCGTCCGCGAAGCGCAGCGGCTGGGCCGCCTCGGTACCGCGGAGCGCGTCCACCACACACACCGTGCTCAGGTGGTCGAAGCCGGGGTCGTCGTGGTCCAGGAGATTGGCGAGTCCCCGGGAGGCGATACGGCGGTGCAGGCGCTGTACATGGGTCTCCCGTGTGGTGAGGCCGAGCACGGGCGTGGCGGCCAGATCCAGGTCACGCAGCAATGCGGTGATGCGGAGCTGCTCGGCGACGTCACCGACGACGAGCGTGGTGCGCAGCCCCGGACTCCGGCGGGCCCCCCAGACGGCGAGCAGCGTCATGAGCGTCGACTTGCCGGCGCCGACCATGCCCGCAAGGTGCAGCAGACCGTCGAGACGGAGATCGCCGTCCTGCGAGAACCCGAGCCCGTCGGGATCCCGCGGCACGATGTGCAGCTCTGTCAGGCGGTCCTCCCAGTGGCCGGGGTGCTCGACCTCGTTCTCCCGCTCCTTCGCGTCCATCCAGCGTGCGGTTTCCACGAGTTCGGCGCGGGTGATCGTGAGGGGCGCGCCGTTCCCGGGACGTCCCGCTTCCGGCTCGTGCCGGGGGCCCGGCTCCGGGCGGAGCCACTCGGGCAGCGTCACCGAGGTGGGCCGTCGCCGGTCGACGAAGGTGGCGCGGCCCGCCGGAGCCAGTTGCAGGGGCTTACGGGCGAGGCGGGGCAGCGCGGCGAGGGCTGCGTCGTAGACGGCGAGACGGTCCGACGCGACGGCCGGTTCACGGCGGCGCGCGGGCCGGTCCGGCACGGGGACGTCGAAGGCGCGCAGCCGGTCCGGAAGGGCCAGATACGTCTCCAAGGTCTGCTGCCAGGTACGCCGGCGGCGCAGGTGCCAGAGCAGATGACGGCCCGCGGTGAGCATCACCTCGTGCTCGGGAGTCGCGGCGTACCCGCGGGCACGGGCGAAGCCGTAGCCGCCGAACAGGGCGTACGCCCCGGAGGCGGGCTCGTCGGGGGCGATGCGCTCCAGAATCCGCAGCGCCAGCTCCACCTGGCACAACAGGCTGGGCTTCACCGCGCCCAGTTCGGGCGGCACCTCGTCCCACAGCCGGGCCAGTTCGCCGCTGACGGGCCTGTGCCAGCTCTCACGGTCACGCATCGCGTGCCCCCTTCGGGTCTGGGCCATCCCCGGTCAGCGCGAGCCGGTCCTTCGCACGGGCGATCAGCTCGGTGTCGGTGAGCAGCGGTACGTGGCGGCCTGCGGCCGGGCGGTTGCGCTCGTAAGCAGCGATGTACCCCGGCCGGTCGTCGACGCGATCCTGCGGCACCACCCAGAAGGCCTCGTCGTACGGCGGTTCCTGGGGCACTGGGCGAGCCGCCCGCCCGAGGAAGGCGGGGTGGGCCCAGTCCTTCACGTCCACGGCCCACACGCAGCCGTCGGGGAACATGATGTGCACGTCGTAGGCGTCGTAGGCCGGCCACATCCGCACCTTCACGCCGAGTGCGGTCAGCCGCTCTCCCAGCACGACCTCGGCGCGTCCGGGACCCGTGACGAACTGACGCAACGGCCTGGCCAGCTGCAGCAGTTCACCGACCTCGTCGCGGGCGAAGCGGCGTCCCACCGGAGGCTGCCCGCGTCGACGGCAGCGATCCCGCTCGCACCACCAGCCACCGTCGTGCAGCGGGACGAGGAGGGTGCGGCAGCGGCCGCAGGCCGCGTAGCCGTCGCCGCGCAGATAACTGTCCGGTACGGGGCGGTAGATGCGCCCGAGCAGCTCCTTCACCGGATCGAGCACATGGTCCATGGAGAGGGCGAAGTCCTCGGCCGAGGTGAGGACGGGCCGGGTGACCAGGATCCGGCGGAACTCGGTGTAGGCGTCCTCCTCGCCGTACTCGCGGCACAGCCGCAGCGCGGTGCGGATGATCTCCCGGTCGTACAGCACCACCGCGCTGTCCGAGAACTGTTCCGCCCACTCGTAGCACAGCTCGGTGGGGCGGGAGGAGTCGGGATCCAGCAGTACGTCGTCGGGGCCCGCCGCCTCGGCCGGCAGGTCCACCGGCCAGTCCGCCACCGGGCGTTCACGGCACCAGGCCAGCAGGTCGGGCAGGCTCGCCGGGGGATGGGCCCCGCGCTCCAGGCACGCCAGCACCGTGCGGTCCAGGGCCCGCTGGACCTCGGGGGGATAGGGGAGGGAGTAGGCCTCGGGGCCGGTGGCGGCGTCCAGGACGGTGAGTGCCGTGGCCAGCGTGCGCATCAGGGGAATGCCGCGGTGGGCGGACCAGTCGACGGTGTGCGCTGCCGTGCTCACAGCGCCTCCAGATGTGCACGACCGGGCGCACAGTGCGCGAGCACGTCGCAGCCCGCGCAGTGCCCGTCCGGGTTCGGGGCGTACGTCTCGTCGACGGCCCACGGTCCGGCGAGACCGGCGATGATGCGGCGGGCCTCGGTCCGGGTGTCCGGATCGCCGGGATCGACCTCCTCGCAGCGCGAGCCGTCCTCGTACAGCACCTCGAGCTCGATCAGCGAGCGGCGCGGGTCGCCGCCGGGTACGCCGGCGGCCATCATCAGCACGGCAAAGGCGAGTTGCGGATAGGTCTCCATCAACTCCTGCTTCTCCCAGGGGCGCTTGGCGGCCGTCTTCGTTTCGTGCCAGATCCACCCGCCGGAGCGGGTGTAGAGGAGGTCGGGGTCGGCGATCAGGACGACGTCCAGCTCGGGGTCGTACGCGGTAAGGCGCGGCTGCACCCGCACCCACTCGGTGGACGGGAGGCCGTCGAGCGGGCAGGCCCGCTGGTGCTCGGCGAGCATGGCGAGTGCGGTCGGCAGCTCGGTGGACGATAGGCGGGGCAGGGTCTCTGGCAGCGAGGCCGTGCGGCAACACCCTTCTGTATGGCGGAGGTTGAGCCAGTCGTCCACGGCACGGCCCCGGCGGATCGGCTCGCTCTCCGGTTCCCCGGACTTCAGGTGGAGCACACGGGTGAGGTGGAACCGCGCCGGACACTGGGCGTGGACGCGCAGATCGGTCGCCGAGAGGGAGCGGCGTCCTCGCGGGCGGCGCGGTCCGGGTACGCCGAGGACGCCCGGGGCTCGGCGGGGGAGGTCGCAGCCGCTCAGGCCCTCGCAGCGTACGCAGCTGGAACCCGGGTTGAGCCGGTCGTCCTCGACAACCCGGGCGAGGACCGGCTTGGCGTGAAGGGCGAACCGCTGTTCGGCTTCCTCGGCATCCCAGTCGGCCAGGACGTCGTGGTCACCGGTGCCGCATCCGACGCCGACGACGCGCACACGCCCCGGTCGGGCCGTGCTGCCCTCGGCCGCACGGAAGACGTCACCGAAGGCCGAGTGAGCGGGGATGCCGGTCACCGCCACCGCAGCCGCCTCCGCGATCTCGGCGGGCGGCCGGGCCTCCTTGACGTGGTTCACGGACAGCAGCCACAACTCGCGCTCCGAGCCGTCGCCAGAGGCATAGCGGCGGCCCCACGCGGTGCGCTCGTAGCGGATCGCCCCCCGGGCGTCGGGGATCTCGCTCTCTGTGATGGAGGTCCACTGGGCGCGCACGGCGAGCGTTGCCGGACGCCCGAGCGCCTGCCTCTGCGCCTCCCGTGTGCTGCGCGCCGCCAGATAGGCGTGAACCGCCAATTCAGCCCAACTTGCGTGACCTGCGTGGTACTTGTTGTTCTTCCGAAGTCGCGCCAGCGCACTCTCCGCGTCCAGTCCGTCGTACTCGATCATGTCCAGGACGTTCATGACCGGTCCGAGCGCGAAGTCCTCGACCGGCTTCCGGCGCGGACGGTCCGGAACCTGGCGGACGAACGGCCTGGCGCGCAGGGCGTTGGCCCGGGGGCAATCCTGGGGATCCTCGCGCAGCAGCGGCAAGGATGTGCGGATGAGCCGGATGTCGCCGTCGGTTCCAGGCGGAGGCAGGTGAAGCGACACGGTGCACCCCTTTGCGGGTGTGGTCGGGAGAAGAGTGCCAACGGCTCCAGAGAAGCGCACATCTGTGAACTCAGTCAAGCGACTTTCTATGTGTGGCGCGTGAACCGCTACAGTATGGCTGACACCGTGTCATCGAAAGCGGGGTGAGGCGTGGAAGCGGGGGAAGTCCTCGACGGCCGCTACCGGGTTGAGGAAGCGCTCGACCAGGGAGGCATGGGACTCATCTGGACGGCCACCGACGTGGAAACCGGTCAGACGGTCGCGGTCAAGGTGTTGCGCTTCGACGCCTACACGCTGGGCCGCTTGAGTCCGGCCGAGCGCGCCCGGCGCAGGGTCGAGCTGCTGAAACGGTTCGAACGCGAGGGAGCGATCCTCGAAGAGCTGAACCACCCCGGGATCCCGCGCCTGCTCCACCGCGGCTACCTGCGCGAGGAGCCCTACCTCGTCATGGAGTACGTCGAGGGCGTCGGGCTGCGGGAGTTTCTGGACCTGCGGCGCCCCTTCCCGTTCGATGCGGCGATCGCCATCGCCGTGGACGTCGCCGAGGCTCTGGGGCATGCCCATGCGTGCGGCGTGGTGCATCGGGACCTGAAGCCGGGCAACGTGGTGGTGGCCTTCGAGGGAGGTGTGGTGAAGCTGCTCGACTTCGGCATCGCCCACCTGACCGATCCCGACGCGACCCGGTACACCGCGCTCGGCGACACCCCCGGCACCGTCGGGTACATGGCGCCCGAGCAGCGCCGTGGTCAGCAGGACATCTCCGCCTCCGCGGACCTCTACGCGTTCGGCTGCGTCCTGTTCGAACTCCTCACGGGTGAGCGGCCGTTCGAGGACAAGCCGGACCGGAACAAGGACATCCAGCACCTCGAAGACCTCCCGCCGCGCCTGCGCGGCATCAACGTCGGCATCCCCGAGGAACTCGACGACCTGGTCTGGGACCTGCTCGCCAAGGCGCCGACCGACCGCCCCGGCACCGTCGAGGAGGTGCTCGGCGTCCTGCGGGACTTTCTCCCGAAGCCCGGCGATCCGGCGCCTGATCCCCAGATGGAACCGGACCCGACCGCCCGCTACCGACTGGCGGAGAGCCGCTCCCAGGTCGACGCGAGTGGTCCCTCCGTGCGCCATGGCGTGACACGACGGTCTTCACGCCGTCGCGGTGGCTGGCTGGGGCGGAACGATTTCGCGGGACGTGTCGCCCTGGCCCGGGCGGAACTGGCGGACGCTCCTGGCGGCCGCTGCGCCGAACTCCTGGACCTGCTGCCCAGGGCCGTCGAGGACTGGGGTGCGCGGGAGCGGATCGTTCTGGAGGCACGGCTGGTGTGTGCCGACGCCGCCCTTCTGGACGGCCGGTCGGCAGCCGCGAAGACCCTCTACGAAGACGTCGCCGACGGAGGGGAACCGTCTGATCCCCTTGTCTTGGAGGCCGAACTCGGTGTGGCCGAATGCCGCATGACCGAAGGCGACTTCGTCGGCGCCCTGGCCGGCTGGCAGGCGGTGGTCGGCATGGTCTTCTCGTTCATGCCGATGCCGCACGGGCTGGTTCGTCGATGCCGTGAGGTCGCCCTCGAACTGCGTGAGTCGGGCTACCAGGAGGAGGTGGACGCTCTCCTTCCCCGGTTGCCCGAATCGTAGGAGTCACCCGCGGGGCAGCTGTCCCACGGCAAGAAGGTCCCCCAGGGATCGGCTGAGCTCGGCGCCCACCATCCTCAACTCCCGCAGCTCGCGCTCGAAAACGACGACCCTGCGGTAGATCTCCCCGTACCGCCGTTGCTCCTCAAGGGTGAGCCTCGGGACCTGTAGTCGTCGGACGTCGATACGTGACGTGGTCGACGCATGGGTGCCCGCCTGCTGCACGTTGGCAGGGGCACGAAGGCAACCCGCCAGAAACCAGGGATCCAGGACGGCCGGTGTCACCCGAAGCGCGGACAGCTGAGGGCCGAGGACCGACGGGGCGTCGGTGTCGACCTGGACGTCGAAGGCGCGAGCCAGCACGGAGACGATGACGTCCTGTGATGCCGTGACGGTGAGGAAGTCCTCCTCGTCGCCCTTCGCGACAGCCGACGACGGAAGCCACAGCTGCGGCTGCCCGGACAGGGGGCTCGCGGTGAGGACGCGTGCTTCGCCTTCCCGGCGCTCCCCTCGGCGCACGAGGTCCTCCGGCACTCCCTGACCGGAGCGGATCTGCAATGCCCCGGCCCGCTCCAACTCGCCGACGCTGATGAGCGGCACGGTCTGGTCATGGTCCGCGGGCCGAACCTCGGACAGAACGTCGGCGGCACCACGGAGTTCGCTCAAATGGGCGTCGAAACGTGACCAGTAGCGGCGAAGGTCGACCATGGTCGCGGCACGCGTTCTCGGGATGTGACGGGCGGGCGTCAGATCCACCTGCTCGTCCAGCAGATCGACCACAGGGACGGTCACCGCCCCGCTCATGTCCGTGCCGCGGAGGACGTCCGTCACCTGCGCGGTCACCGCCGGCCAGTCGACACCGCCCCTTTCGACGGCCGGGGTCCTGTTGTCGGAGGTGTCCACAAGGGTGAGCTCGGCGCGCGGTTCCGCCGGCCGCTCGCCGGAGCTTTTCGCGCGCAGGACCCACAGATGCAGACCGACACCGTACGGCGGTGCGGCGCCGGGTGGCAGGGCGATCACCGCGTGGAGCAGACCGGACCGCAGGAGCCCCGCCCGGATCCGGCGGCCCGCACGACGGGCCGCGACCGCGGGCGGCAGCACGAGCACCGCCACGCCTCCCGGGGCGAGTGACGCCGCGGCGTGCTGCACCCAGGCGAGTTCAGGCTCTGTGCGTGGCGGCTGTCCGTACACCCAACGGGGGTCTGTGGCGAGTTCGGAGTGCCCCCAGTCCCGCTCGTTCGACGGGGGATTGCACAGCACCACATCGGCCTGCGCGGTGGGATGCGCATCGGCCCGTAGCGTGTCCCCCGCAGCCAGGGAAATGTTCGACAGGCCGCTGTCGGTGAGACCCTCCATCGCGAGCCGCGCCGTGGCCAGTCGTACAAGGACGTGGTCGTTGTCCTGGCCCAGCAGCCGTACGCGCGGCTCGTCCCCGCGACCCCACTGACGGCCGGCGGCCATCAGCAGTGTTCCGGTACCGCATGCGGGGTCTAGAACCGTGCGCACCGGATCAGGGTGGCTGACTGCTGCGATCTTGAGCATCAGCTCGGCGAGTCGCGTCGGGGTCGTGGTGATCTGCCGTACGTGGGCGCGCAGCCATCGTTCCAGGAGCAGGCGGAAGGACCCCGGGGGGTCGTCCTTGACCGCCAGCTCCAAGGTCCTCTTGAGCAGGTCGGCCCGGCGCGGATCGGCGACGCTCTCGTCCGGCGGTCCGGCGAACTCGGCCCCGCTCAGCCGGAGCCCCACCTCGGCCACCAGCAGGCCTGTCGCATCCCGCTCACCCAAGGCTTCGTATTCCGGCCACAGCCGGTCCAACGGGTGTACCGCCGACTTGAACTTGTTCTCTTGCTTGAGCCATGCCTCGACGTCCGGGAGAGAGAACTGCGGACTCGCATCGGTGCCGCCGACCGGGGACGGAAAGCTCTCGTAGCGTCTCCGCCAGTTGCTCACGGCAGCACGTCCGACTCCCGCGATACGAGCGATCTCCGCCAAGGTCACGAGAACGGGGGACGGCCCTGTGCTCTTGGACATGATCTCCTCCGGAACCTGAGCTTGCCGACTGGTACGGAAACCAGCTCGCTTGTGCATGAGCGACGCCATGACGTATCGCTTGACTGAGTTTACGTACACATACCCCTCCCGTTCGAGGGCCCCGGCAAGTCCGTCGGACGCTGCCTCGCCACGGCATGGGACGCAGCCGCCGCGTCCCACCTGGCCCGCCGTCCGTCACAGGTCCCAGCCGTCCCATCCCTCCAGATCCTCCGCGTCTACCTCGTGCTCGGTCATCAGCCGATCCGCCTCCTCGTGGGCGCCGACGGCGCGCAGGGTGTGGATCAGTGCCAGGGCGGCGTTCCAGCGGCTGTCGTCCCAGGGGTCGCAGTCCGCTGTCATGGTGAGGGCCGCACGGGCGGTCTCCTCCGCCGGGCCGAGGGCGCCCAGACGAAGATGGACGCCCGTCAGGGCGGTCAGGACGGCGCCGAGGAGTTCAGGGGACGCGGCGACGGCGCGGGCGGTCGACAGCTGCGTCGCGGCTTCCGCTTCCCGGCCCTCGTCGTGCAGGGCGCGGGCGTAGGCGTACAGCAGGCCTGCCCTCGCCTCCGTCGGTGCGGTCGCGGACCCCGGTTCCGACAGAGCCCGGTCCGTCTCCGCGAGCAGCCCGGGCAGCGCCTCGGCGGCAGGGCCGCGCGACAGGGCCTTCCGCAAGGCGGACAGGCGGTCCGCCGTTCGGCCGGACACGGCGAAGCCCCGAGCCGCGGCCGCGTAACGGCGCGACGACTCCGGGCCGTGAGGCAGCCAGCCGCCCAGCATCACTTCCAGTTCCGGGCGGGCAGGCAGGCCGGGAACCTCCCCGGGCCCCTCGTCCAGCAGCTCACACAGTCGGCGAACGGCGCCGCCCCGGTCGCCGTCATGGTGGTAAGCACGGGCCAGGAGCAGGCGGCAGCGGGCGGCGTCCTCGGTCATGCAGAGCCGTTCCAGCTCACGGATCGCCTGTTCCGCCGCTTCCACCGCCTCCGCGGGGCGCTTGGCCTCCAGCAGCGCGTTCGCGGCGGCGAGGCGGGCGACGGCGGCGCCCTTCTGGTCACCCGCTGCGGTTCTGGCGGCCACCTGCTCGACGAGGTCACGCACCTCTGCGCCGCCGGGCGGGCCCGACTGTGGCGAGGAGAGGGAGAGTGAGACGGATTCACCCAGGGGCTCGGCCGCCATCCAGCGGCGCAGGCGCCCGCTCTGATAGTCGTTGCCGTTACGTGTGTCGAAGCGGGCCGCGATGTCCAGCGCGCGCCGGCGGAGTTCGTCGGCGAGGGCGGTGACCGTGGTGTCCGGGCGGCGGCTGCCGTCCACCGCCGGGAAACGCAGCAGCAGTTCGCCCTCACCCGAGCGCTCCGCCACGGTCAGTACGGCGGCTGCGGCTGCCGCGAACTCGGCCTCCGCGAGCGGGGTCCGCGCCCGGTCCAGCCAGGTGAGGTGGCGCTCGATCAGGTCCAGGCCGCGGCTCGTGTTGCCGGTGTGGACGCAGAACAGCAGATGGAGCGCGAGTTCGGCGAGGTGGTGCGGGTTGTCGCGGATCCGGCGGTACGCCGTGCGGTGCGCCTCGACCGCCTTCTCGCCCTGGCCGGTGCGGACATACGGCAGCAACAGCTCGGAGTTGATCCACTGAGGCTGCTCGGTGCAGGACGAGGTGCGGGCCGGCTCGCCGACGAGGATCGCCTCCGCGTCCCGACCCAGCGCGACGAGCGTGCGCACCTGGCTGCTCGGGACGCAGCCGGAGCAGTCCGAGAGGGAGTCGCGCCGGGTGCGGGACATCCGCTCGTAGTAGTCCTGGGCCTGGTCCAGTTCGCCCACGCTCTCGGCGATCAGGCCGCGGTGCTGGAGCACGGCGTGCACGCTGTGGCCGCCGCGCCGGTAGCGGCGCTCCATGTCGTCCAGCAGGTCGTGGGCGCGCTGGAGCGGTATCTCCGGGAATTGGTGGACGCTGTAGATCATCCACTTGATGCCCCACAGGAGCCGGCGTTCGGCTCGCGGACCGAAGCGTTCGGGTTCGCGGTCGTAAGCCGCAAGACACCACGAGTAGGACAGGAACGCCTTGGCGGGGACCCAGCTGTGCTGGAACTCCGAGGTTGCCCGCATCCGTACGTCGAAGCCGAACTCCACCAGGCCGAGGGCGTCCGCGTGCCGCATCACCTCCTCCAGCGCCGCGAACTGCGCCGCGCCGCGCGGCATGCGGAAGGTGTCCTGGTAGAGCTTGCGGACTTCGGCTTCCGTACGGCTCATCGGGCACCTCCGGCCACCGCGCGACCGATGAGGCCGAGGAACGACTGATTGAGTACGGCGGTGTCCGCCGGGCGGAGCGGATGATGCCCCAGCAGCAGCGCCTGGACGTAGAGGCCCTCCAGGCAGGTCGCCCGCAGCTCGGGGTCCTCCAGCGCCAGCACTTGGCGGGCCAGGGCGTTGCGATGATTGAGGACGAGGCGGGGGCGGGGCTCCTCCTCGGTCCGGAAGGTGCCGAGGATCGACGCCCACAGGTCGTCCACCTCTTCGCCCGCCTCCTTCAGGTCCACCTGGAACGCCGTGTCGTCGTCCAGCAGAAAGAGCGCCGGCAGCCCGGACGGCTCGAAGGACCGGACGAGGAGGTTGCAGCCCAGCTTCTCCAGGATCTGCTCCGATGCCGCGAGCGCTGGGGCGATCGCCTGCTCCTCGGCCGCGGTCAGCCGCTCCAGATGCGTGGTCAGGTCGGCCGCGCGCAGCTTCTCGGCCTCCAGCCGGCCGTCCACCGTCAGCAGCCGGTCGATGATCTCGGCGTCGTACACATAACCGGCGTTGACGACGGCTAGACCCTGGGCGGCGGCGACGGGAGCGAGCTGGCGGAACTCGTCCACCAGCGGAGTGAACCGCACCAGCCCGTAACGGTCCCGGAACTCGGCGAGGGTCAGCGGGCCGACGTTGGTCTCCATCGGCCAGTACTCCGTGACCAGCCGGAGCATCTCGTCGTCGTGCAGGGCCAGCGCCTTCACGCCCAGATGGTGGACGCGCAGGAACTCCCGGAGCCGGGCCGGGTCCTGTCGGCTGAGCCGGACCAGCCAAGCGCGCAGTCCCGCGCCGAGCGCGTCCCGGGTGCTCTCGAGGAGCGAGTCCTCGTAGAGAGCCTCCCTGCTCGCCGTGGGCCGCAGTTCCGCCGTGTCCGCCACACAGCGCACGAAGAACGCCCACTCGGGCAGCAACCGTTCGGCGCCCTCCGCCAGCAGCATCTGCTTGAGATAGACCCGGTGCTTGGCGGGGACCGCCGGGTTGGCGGGCATCGGCAGGACGAACGCGACGCCGCGCAGGCCCGCCTCGGCCGCGGTCAGGTCCACCGTGTCGAACGGTGTGAAGCCGAACACCTGCTCGCAGTAAGCCGCCAGACGGGTACGGCGCCGGGCCGCGTCCTCGCCCTCGACGAGTTCCCAGGGCGCGGGGCCGCCGGTGATCGGCGTACCGTCGACGGTGACCGTGTGCGGCAGATGGGCGCCGTAGTGGGTGGCCAGCTCGGTGACGGCCTCCCGGGTCAGGAGATGTTCACAGCCCGGGCGGGGTCGCAGGGTGACCGTCGTACCGGCTTCGGCGCGGTGCTCCTCGGCTGGGGCCGGGCGCACGCTGTAGCTGCCGTCGGAGCGGCCGTGCCACAGCACGGTGGGCTCGCCGGCGCGTCGCGTGGTCACCTCGATGGAGTCCGAGACCATGAAGCAGGACAGCAGACCGATGCCGAACTGACCCAGGAACTCGTGCCGGGCGAAGCCGAGTTCGTCCCGCTTGGAGCTGCGCCCGATGGTGGCCAGCAGCTCATGGACCTGGGCCTCCGCGAGGCCGACGCCGTTGTCGCTGATGGTCAGAGACCCGTCGCCGGTCGCATCGGCCGACTCGATGGCTATCAGCCCGACTCCCCGGACCGTCGCGTCAGGACCGTGCCCAGCCGTGATCGCGTCCACCGCGTTCTGCAGCAGTTCGCGCGCATAGACCTGCGGGCTGGTGTAGAGGTGGTGGCTCAGCAGGTCGACGATCCCGCGCAGATCGACGCGGAAGGTCTGGTTCACGCTCTCTCCCCGTTCTGGACTGAGAGCACCTTAGACGCGGGCACTGACAGCGCAGAACGTTTATCCCTTGCCCAGCGACCTCTCCGCCACCCCCGCCAAATGCTCCCCGAACACCCGCTGCGGCTCCGGTGTCAGTGTCCGCAGGGCGACGAGCGCAGTGATCACCACATCGCACAGCTCCCCCTGCACGTCCTCCCAGCTGTGGCTGACGCCCTTCCGCGGGTTCTGGCCCATCGCCCCGATCACCGCCTCCGCGACCTCGCCCACCTCCTCCGAGAGTTTCAGCATGCGGAGGAGGAGGCCCTCCTGGCCGTCGTGGGCGCGGTTGGTGTTCAGCCAGGTCCAGAGGGCGTCGATCGTGGGCCAGATGTCATCAGACGTGGGGGAGGGGGCGTCAGTCATGAGGGCAGCTTGGCATGGGGAGTCGAGCCGCTGAATCGCGTCTCACCCCAGCAACAACTCCCCCTCCTCGAACAACGCCGCCTGCTCCCCCTCCTCCCGTCGTCGGACCCGGCGGTTGCGCGTGCCCACCACCACCGCCGTCAGTACGCCCGTCGCCGCCAGGGCCGTCGGGACCATCCAGCCCCGGTCGAAGACGTGGCCCAGGGCGTGGTCCAGGGAGAGGCGGCCGGGGCCCGTGATCGCGAGGCCCGTGGCGGCCAGGCCCAGGGTGGCCGCGTACTCGTAGCCGCCGTCCATGTTGAAGAAGCCGTTCGGGGCGTGAACGGCCGCCGCGCCCGCCATGCCGCCGGCCGCCGCCGCGCCCGCCGCCGGGGTGGCCAGGCCCAGGGCGAGGAGGGTGCCTCCGCCCGCCTCCGCCAGGCCCGCCGCCGTCGCGCTGGCCTTGCCGGGCCTGTAGCCGACCGACTCCATGAACTGGCCCGTGCCCTCCAGGCCGTGGCCGCCGAACCAGCCGAACAGTTTCTGTGCTCCGTGCGCGGCCAGTACGCCGCCCGTGCCCAGCCGTAGCAGCAGCAGGCCCACGTCACGGCGGTTGCAGAAGGTCATGGGGACTCACTCACTCCCTGAGCAGACAGCAGCGGCAACCCCCCCGGTTTCCGGTTTCCGCATCCACCGTCGCATCTCCCCACCCCACCCGGCCCCTCCTGCGCGCCGTTCGGGTGGCGGGGCCCGAGGCGCGGTGTGACGCTGCCCTTATGACGATCAAGACCGGCAAACTCACCGACCCTGCCGTCCGGGCCTTCGTCAGTGCCGTCAACGACGGTGACCAGGAGGCCTTCCTCAGCATCCTTGCGCCCGACGCGACCATGGCCGACGACGGTTCCGACCGTGACATCGCGCAGTGGATCGACCGGGAGATCTTCTCCTCCCGCGGCCACATGGACGTGGTCAACGAGTCCAACCACGGCCAGGACCTCGTCGTGAACTACCGCAATGACACCTGGGGCGAGATGCGTACCCGCTGGCACTTCGACGTCACCGGTGACGGGCACATCGCGCGGTTCGAGACCGGGCAGGCGTGACAACGGGGAAGGGGCCGCTCGCCGGACAAGCGGCGAGCGGCCCCTCGGGCAGGCGGTGGTTCCCGGGGCTCAGTAGCCCTGCTGCGCCGGCACGTACGCGTTCTGCGCGTGCTGCTCGGTCAGCGTGATCTGCCCCGCCTTGATCGTGGCCAGGCGCGGTGCGCGGCGGGCGATGGACGAGTCGTGGGTGACCATGATGAAGGTCAGGCCGTACTCGTGCCACAGGCCCTCCAGCAGGGCCATGATGTCGTCGCGGGTGCCCTCGTCGAGGTTGCCGGTGGGTTCGTCGGCGAGGAGGACCTTCGGCTTCTTCACCAGCGCGCGGGCGATCGCGACGCGCTGCTGCTGGCCGCCGGAGAGCTCCGAGGGGGCGTGGCCCAGGCGCTCGCCCAGGCCCACCGAGCGCAGGGCCTCCGCCGCGCGCTCGCGGCGCTCGGCCGGCTTCACGCCCAGCGGGACCAGCGCCGTCTCGACGTTCTCCTGCGCGGTCAGCGTCGGGATGAGGTTGAAGGACTGGAAGATGATGCCGATCTTCTCGGCCCGCAGCCGCGTCAGCTTCGCCTCGCTGATGCGGGCCAGGTCGACGCCGTCCAGTTCCACGCTGCCCTCGGTCGGGCGGTCCAGGCCGCCGATCATCTGCAGCAGGGTGGACTTGCCGCCGCCCGTCGGGCCCTGGATGACCAGCTGGTCGCCGTCCTCGATCGTCAGGTCGATGCCGCGCAGGGCCTCCACCGTCTCCTTGCCGCGCGAGTAGCGCTTGGTGACGCCGGTCAGTCTGTACATGGGGTGCTCCAGGTCCTTGGCCGCGTAGCCGCATAGCCGCATAGCCGCGTAGAGAAGAAGAAAGAAGAAGAGGGGCGGGGCGCCGCGCACCCGGGGGGAGTCGGAGGCGGCGCCCCAGCAGAGGGGGTGTTACGACACGCTGCGCAGCGCGTCCGCAGGGCGCATCCGGGAGGCGCGCCAGCCGCCCATCGCGCCGGCGATCAGACCGCCGGCCACCGCCAGGCCCACCGCGAGGGCGATGGTGGTCGCGGAGACGGGGGCCGACAGGGCGATCTCCATGGTGTTGGAGGCGGACTGCTGGCCGGGACCGCCACCGCCGGGGCCACCGCCCATGCCGCCGCCACCGCCGCCGGTGCTGCCCAGCTCGGCCGTCAGCTTCGGGCTGATCGCGGTCACCGTGTACGCGGCCGCCAGGCCGAGGCCGATGCCGAGGGCACCGCCGAGGAGACCGTTGACGATGGACTCGCCGACGACCTGCCGGGTCACCCGGCGGCTCGGCCAGCCGAGGGCCTTCAGGGTGCCGAACTCACGCACGCGGCGGGACACGGCCGAGGAGGTGAGCAGCGCGGCCACCAGGAAGGCGGCGGCGAGCACCGCGATCGACAGCCACTTGCCGACGCTGGTCGCGAGGTTCGAGGCGGTGGAGAGGGAGCCGGAGACCGTCTCGGCGAGGTCGGCGGAGGTCGTCACCGTCGTACCGGAGATGTTCTTCTGGATCGTCGCCTTGACGGTGTCGATCTGCTTGGAGTCGGTCGCCTTGACGTAGATCGTGGTGACCTGGTTCTTGGCGTCGGCGAGGGTCTGCGCCTGCTTCAGCGGCAGGTAGACATCGGTGGTGGAATCGCTGCTGTCGGGCGTCGCGATGCCGATGATCTTGTACTTGGTGCCGGAGATCTTCAGGGTCTTGCCGACCTTGTACTTGTTCTCCTTGGCGTACGACTTGCTGACGACCGCGACCTTCGCGTTGGTCTGCGCGGAGGTGAAGGTCGTGCCCGTGGTGATCTTCGAGCCGGCCAGCGGGCCGAGGTCCTGGTTGGTGACGTCCACGCCGGCCACGGAGTAGGAGTTCACGTCGAAGGAGGCGCCGCCGCCCTGGACCTGCGGGGCCGCGGTGGAGGAGCCGCCGCCCTGACCGCCGCCGGGACCGCCCTGGTTGCTGCTGCTGCCGCTGGTGGAGGACTGCGCCTTGCCCTGGGTGAAGGAGCCGTCGACCTTGGTGACGTTCAGGGTGATCGCGCCGACCGCGTCCGCCACGCCCTTCTGGGCGGCGACCTTCGTCACCAGCGCGGACTTCAGGGCCTGACCGCCCTGCGTCATCACCCGGTCCGAGCTCTGCTCGGTGTCGTCGTCGTTCGACTTGGCGTCGAACTCGAATCTGGGCTGACCGGAGCTGTTGCTGGTGGGCGCCGTACGGGCCTTGGTCACCGTCATGTCGGTGCCGAGGCCGTACAGCGATTGCAGGACCTTGTCCTGCGCCTGCGTCATACCGGCCGACACCGAGTTGACGGTGATGACCAGCGCGATACCGAGCGCCAGACCCAGAGCGATGACCAGGGCCGCCTTCTTGCGCCGGCCCAGCTCGCGCTTGAGATAGATGCCAAACATCCCGTTCCTCGAAGGTTCTTGGCGCCCGCTGTGGACGCGACCCAAAAACTAGGGAGGAACCTTTGAGCCGAACTGAGTAAAAGATGTGTAAGGACTGAGAATGAGGACCGATTCCGCAGGCCTGGATCAGAATTGCATCAGACAGCTCATTCCTAAGCTGTGGAGGGGGTTTTCCCAGGTGGAAGGGGTTGGCTGGCCGACGCTCACGGTGTTTTGCCGCCCACAGGATCCCCTTGTACGGTCCCGCCGTGCACGCATTCTCCCGCCGCTCGCTGCTGTCCTTCACCGCGCTCGCGCCCCTGGCTCTCGCCGCTCCCGCGGCCGCCGCGACGGGCACGGTGATCGGCGGTGCCCGGCTCGCCCGTGACGGCGTCCAGACGGCCGTCCCCGCCGGCCTGCCGAAGAAGCTCACCGCCCGCGCCTGGCTGGTCGCCGACCACGACACCGGCGAGGTGCTGGCCGCCTACCGCGCGCACACCCGGCTGGCGCCCGCCTCGACGCTGAAGATGCTGTTCGCGGACACGGTTCTGGACAAGTTCGAGCGCACCGAGCGCTACACCGTCACCGACGCCGACCTCGCCGACATCCCCGCCGGCTCCAGCCTCGTCGGCCTCAAGCCCGGCCTCACCTACACCGTCGAGCAGCTCTGGCAGGGCGTCTTCCTGCGCTCCGGCAACGACGCCGTGCACATCCTCTCCCTCATGAACGGCGGGGTCGCCCGGACGGTCGCCGAGATGCAGGCGCGGGCCGCGGACCTCCAGGCGCTGGACACCCACGTCGTCTCCTGCGACGGCTACGACCACACCGGCCAGCTCTCCTCCGCCTACGACCTCACCCTCTTCGCCCGGCACGGCCTGCGCGACGCCGACTTCCGCGCCTACTGCGCCACCAAGGCCGCCGACTTCCCCGCCGGGGGCCGCAAGACCTTCCGCATCGAGAACACCGACCGCCTCCTCTCGGGAACGTACGGCGTCACCCCGTACCCGGGCATGATCGGCGTCAAGAACGGCTACACCACCCACGCCGGCAACACCTTCACCGGCGCCGCCACCCGCGACGGCCGGACTCTGCTGGTCACCGTGCTCCATCCCGAGAGCGGCCACAACGCGGTCTACGAGGAGACGGCGGCCCTCCTGGACTGGGGCTTCGGGAGGGGGAGTTCGGCCACGCCGGTGGGGCAGCTGGTGGAGCCGCTGAGCGAGGGCGGCGCCACCGCCTCACCGGCCGCCAAGTCCCCGCACGGGGGTTCGAAAGCCACCGCGACGGGCGACGGCTCGGGCACGGGCTGGGCCGCACTGGGAACGGCGGGAGCCCTGACCCTCCTGGCGGCGGGCGCGTACGCGGTGCGAAGAAAACTCCGGGCAGACCAACACCCCGAAGGGGCGCGGGGAACTGCGCGAGACACCACGACGAACCCGCAGTCCGCAGACGACAGCACCCCCGACCACGAACCCGACCCGGCCGAAAAATAAGTGGCAGCCGCTCCACCCCACCGGAGCAAACCTCGCGGTCCCAGCGAGGCCCACCCCCACCCGGTGCAGTGGAGCGGCTGCCCTTCCCCCCTCGGTGTGGCTCAATCAGTCAAATCGGCCCGATCAGCCCAATCGGCTCAGTCGGCCAAATCGGCGAGGCGTTCCCGTGCGGAAAGTGTGAAGTTCTCGTGGAGATGAGTTGAGCATAGGTCCGCTACCGGCCGCAATGGCCCGGATGGCCAAATTCCGCTTGTATGGGTGAGGGAGTTGACGGCCCGTGGGCCCCTCACCCCCTCCCCACGTACGGCATCGCCGTCGCCAGTACCGTCGCGAACTGCACGTTCGCCCCCAGCGGCAGCTCCGCCATGTGCCGCACCGTGCGCGCCACGTCCGTCACATCCATCACGGGTTCCGGCGCGATCTCGCCGTTGGCCTGGAGCGCGCCCGTCTCCATCCGGGCCGTCATCTCGGTCGCCGCGTTGCCGATGTCGATCTGTCCGACGGCGATGCCGTACGCCCGCCCGTCCAGGGACAGGGACTTGGTCAGCCCGGTCAGCGCGTGCTTGGTCGCGGTGTACGGCGCCGACAGCGGGCGCGGTGAGTGCGCCGAGATCGAGCCGTTGTTGATGATCCGTCCGCCTCGCGGCTCCTGCTCCTTCATCTGCCGGAACGCCGCCTGGGCGCACAGGAACGCCCCGTTGAGGTTGGTGTCGACGACATGCCGCCAGGCGTCGTACGGCAGGTCCTCGAACGGCACGCCGCCCGGCCCGAACGTCCCCGCGTTGTTGAACAGCAGATCCAGCCGCCCGAACCGCTCCCGCACGGCGGCGAACAGGGCGGCCACCTCCTCGGGATCCGAGACGTCCGTCCGTACGACGAGACTCGCGGCCCCCGGCACCAGCGCCGCCGTCCCCTCCAGGGCTTCCGCGCGCCGCCCCGCGAGCCCCACCGCCCAGCCCGCCCGCAGCAGTTCCACGGCGACCGCCCGCCCGATGCCGGAACCGGCGCCGGTGACGATCGCGATCCCGGCGGTCTCCGTGCTCTCCGTGCTCTCCGCGCTCTCCGTACTCTCCTTGGCGTCCATGGGGCCGCAGCGTACGGCAGGCCGAAAGTCGGCGTCCGCCATGCGGAACTCCCTCGTCCGCCGTGTCCCAGCACACCCCCGAACTCCGCGAGGCCGCCCGCCGTATCGCCCGCCGCCGCTTCCTCACCGTCACCGGCGCGGCAGCCGCCCTCGCCTTCGCCGTGAACCTGCCCGCCGCCGGCACCGCGGCCGCCGCCGAACTCGACCCCGCGCAGCTCACCGACGACCCTCCCCCACTCTCGGCTTCGCTCGAGCGGGGGGACCCCCACCGGGCTCCGTGCTGCTGTGGACCCGCCTCGCCCCCGCCCCGTACCAGCCCGACGGCGGACTGCCCGCCGCACGCGTCCCCGTCCACTGGGAACTGGCCCGCGACGAGAACTTCCACCGGACCGTCAGACACGGTACGGCCCTCGCCCACCCGGAGTTCGGACACAGCGTCCACGTCCAGGTCGACCACCTCGACGAGGACCGCACCTTCTACTACCGCTTCAAGGCCGGCACCTGGATCAGCCGCACCGGCCGCACCCGCACCGCCCCCGCCCGCGGCGCCAGGTCCTCCGCCCTCACCCTCGGCATCGTCTCCTGCCAGCGCTACGACCAGGGCTACTACACCGCCTACCGGCACCTCGCCGAGGACGACGTCGACGTCGTGTTCCACCTCGGCGACTATCTGTACGAGTACGCCGTCAGCGGCGTCGGAGGCGCCCGCGCCCACCCCGCCGGGACCGTACCCGCCGTCTACGGACACGAGATGGTGACCCTGGACGACTACCGCCTGAAGTACGCCCTCTACAAGTCCGACCCCGACCTGCTCGCCGCGCACGCCGCCCACCCGTTCGTCGTCACCTGGGACGACCACGAGACCGAGAACAACTACGCGGGAGCGGTCTCGGAGAACAACGACCCCGCCGGCCCCGACGTCCGGCTGTACCGCCGGCTCCACTGGGGCCGGCTCGCCCAGTTCGACGTCCTCGACACCCGCCAGTACCGCTCCGACCAGGCCTACGGCGACGGCTGGCAGTTCCCCGGCCCGACTCCGAGGGACCCGGCCCGCACCCTCACCGGTGACGCCCAGGAGCAGTGGCTGATCGACGGCTGGCGGCGCTCACGGGCCCTGTGGAACGTGGTCCCGCAGCAGGTCACCTTCTCGCGGCGGTACAACTCCACGGCCGTACCCTCCCGGGTCTCCATGGACTCCTGGGACGGCTACCCGGCCTCCCGCGAGCGGATCCTCGCGGGCGCCGAGGCCGCCGGGGTGGAGAAGATGATGGTCCTCACCGGGGACGTGCACGTGCACTACGGCTTCGACATCAAGCGCGACTTCGCCGACCCCGCCTCCCGCACCCTGGGCACCGAGATCGTCACCACGTCCGTCTCCAGCGGCGGCAACGGCTCCGCGCAGCCGTCCAACTGGCCCACCTTCATGACCGCCAACCCCCACCTGAAGTTCTACAACGGGCTGCGCGGCTACGCGACGGTCACCCTCGGCCGCGACCTCGCCCGCGCCGACTTCAGGACCGTCCCGTACGTCACCACCCAGGGCGCCCCGATCAGCACGGCCGCGTCCTTCGTCACCGAGATCGGCGACCAGGGCCTCAAGCCCGCCTGAAGCCCGTCCGGCCGCTCAGGGCCGGGGCGGCCAGGTGTCGCCCCAGTCCGCGTCCCGGGCCGCCCGGTACAGCTCGCCGTGCTTCTTCGTCACCGTCGTCCGGGTCAGCCGCTCCTCGGTCTCGCACAGATCGAGGAGCACCTGCCCCTTGCGGATCTGCGGCCTGCGCACCACCCGGGAGGGCGCGGGCGAGACCGGGAAGCGCGCGGCGGCGACGTACGAGAACTTCTCGTCCTCGTACGGCAGGGAGCCGCCCTTGACCTGCCGGTGCAGGGAGGAGCGGCTGACCCGCGCCGAGAAGTGGCACCAGTCCGTGCCGGGCACGATCGGGCAGCCGGCGCTGTGCGGGCAGGGCGCGGCGATCCGGAAACCGGCGCCGATCAGCCGGTCACGGGCCTCGATCACCCGGGCGTACCCGTCGGGCGTGCCCGGCTCCACGATCACCACGGCCTGCGCGGCAGCGGCGGCGGCGTCCACCAGCGCGGCGCGGTCCGGGGCGGCCAGCTCGTTGAGGACGTACGAGACCGTCACGAGGTCGGCCGGGTCCAGCGCCAGGGCCGACCCGATGCGGGCGCGCCGCCAGTGGACGCCGGCGAGCGCCGGGTGCGCGGCGGCGATCTCCCGGCCCAGGGCCAGCGCGGGTTCCGCCCAGTCGAGCACGGTCACCGGGCGCGTCCCCTCCCAGACCGCGCTCACCGCCCAGGTCGCCGCCCCCGTCCCGCCGCCCACGTCCGTGTGGCTGCCCGGCGTCCACTCCGGCACCGCGTCCGCGAACGCCTCCAGCGCCGAGCACACCGCCTCGAAGGTCGCCGGCATCCGGTACGCGGCATAGGCGGCCACGTCCGCCCGGTCCCGCAGGATCGGCGCGTCGGTGGGGGTGGCCCCCCGGTAGTTGGCGATGAGCCGCTCGACGGCCTGGGCGGCCTGCCGGGGCGGCAGACCGTCGAGGAGTTCCCCGAGGGCGCTACGGAGGGTTTCGGCGGCGGAGACGGAGACGTTCACCCGCCGATTTTCTCAGGTCGCGGCCGGCCGGTTCACCGCGGTCGCGGCCGGCGGGTGCACCGCGGTCGGCGGGTTCACCGCACCGCCCGCGCCATCCGCGTCGCCGCCCGCGCCCGCGGCCCGCTGTCCGGGGTCGCCCGCACCGGATGCACCGTGTTCGCCAGCAGCACGACGAAGGAGTCCGTGGCCGGGTCCAGGACCAGCGACGTGCCCGTGAAGCCGGTGTGGCCCGCGGCGCCCCCGCCGGACAGCTCGCCCATGAACCACGGCCGGTCCACCTCGAAGCCCAGCCCCGGCGGGGCCAGCAGCAGCTCCACGAAGTCCGGGCCGAGGATCCGCGCGGGGCCGTAGGAACCGCCCGCGAGCAGGGTGCGGCAGAACACGGCCAGATCGCGGCCGGTGGAGAACAGGCCCGCGTGCCCGGCCACCCCGCCCAGCGCCCACGCGTTCTCGTCGTGCACCTCGCCCCGCAGCATCCCCCGGTCCGCCTTCGCCCACGGCCGCCGCTGGTCCTCGGTGGCCGCCGCGCCCGGGCACGGGCCGAAACGGGTCGCGGTCATGCCCAGCGGCCGGGTGATCCCCTCGTGCACCAGGACGTCGAGCGTCCGGCCCGTGAGGCGTTCCAGGAGCTGCTGGAGCAGGAGCATGTTCAGGTCGGAGTAGACGTACGTGCCGGGCTCCCCGGCCGGCGTCTCCGCCCGCAGGAGCTCCAGCCGCTCCGCGGCGTCCGCGCAGTCGTACAGCGGCAGCTCGGGGCGCAGGCCCGAGGTGTGGGTGAGGAGCCGGCGGACCGTGACGCCGTGCGCGGCGACCCCGCGGAAGTCGGGCAGATAGGCGCCGACCCGGGCGTCGATGCCCAGGGTGCCCCGCTCGATCTGCTGCACCGCCGCCACCGCGGTGTACAGCTTGGTCAGGGAGGCCAGGTCGAACGGGGTGTCCACGGTCATCGGGACCCGTTCCCCGGGCGGCAGCTCCACCCCGGCGCCGGCCTGCGGGTCGTACGACGCGTACCGCACCGCCCAGCCCGCGGCCTCCTCGACGGCGATCACCGGGCCGCGGCCCGCCACCACCACGGCGCCCGCGGCCCAGGGCCGGTCACCGGTGGTCAGGTTCCTGACGTCGTGCACGAGGAGGCGCATCTCCTCCGGGTCGAGCCCGGCCCGTTCCGGGGTGTCGACGCGCAGTCTCGGTGCGCTCAGCTCTCCTCCACGGTCTGTCTCCAGGGACGGCACAGTCCCATGAAACAGGCCAGCGCCACCAGCGCGGCCGCCAGCTGGACGACGGCCATCGGGACGGCGGTGCGCTCCCCGGCGATCCCGACCAGCGGGGAGGCGATCGCGCCGATGAGGAAGGAGGAGGTGCCCAGCAGCGCGGAGGCGGACCCGGCGGAGTGCCGGACCCGCATCAGGGCGAGCGTCTGCGCGTTGGGCAGCGTCACCCCCATCGCCGACATGAGCACGAACAGGGCCGCCGCCACCGGCGCCAGACCCACCGCGCCGAACACGCCCGACGCCATCAGCAGCAGCGCGGCCGCCGCCAGCGTCACCACCGTCAGCCCCACGGCCAGCACCCGGTCCAGCCGGACCCGGCCCACCAGCACCTTGCCGTTGATCTGCCCGACCAGCACCAGCCCCACCGAGTTCACCCCGAACAGCAGACCGAACGTCTGCGGGGAGGCTCCGTAGATCTCCTGGACGACGAACGGGGACGCCGAGATGTACGCGAACAGCGCGGCGAAGGCGAAGCCGCCGGTGAGCATGTAGCCGGTGAAGGACGCGTCGGCCAGCAGCCCGCGCATCGACCGCAGGGCCTCGCCCACCCCGCCCGCGTGCCGTCCGGCGGGCTCCAGGGTCTCCGGCAGCCGGGCCCACACCAGCGCCGCCAGCGCCAGCCCCACCACCGTGAGCAGCGCGAACACACCCCGCCAGTCCGTCACCCGCAGGATCTGCGCCCCGATCAGCGGCGCCACCACCGGCGCCACCCCCGAGATCAGCATCAGGGTGGAGAAGAAGCGGGCCATCGCCACACCGTCGTACAGATCGCGCACCACGGCCCGCGCGATCACGATCCCCGCCGCGCCCGCGAGACCCTGCGCCAGCCGGAACGCGATCAGCAGTTCCACGGTCGGCGCGAGCGCGCACAGCACGGTCGCGACGACGTACACCGCGAGACCCGCGAGCAGCGGGCGTCTGCGCCCCCACCGGTCGCTCATCGGCCCGACCACCAGCTGCCCCAGCGCCATGCCCGCCAGACAGGCGGTCAGCGTGAGCTGGACGGTCGCGGCGGGCGCGTGCAGACCACGGGTGACCTCCGGCAGCGCCGGGAGGTACATGTCCATCGACAGCGGGGGAGTGGCCGTCAGACCGCCCAGGACCAGGGTGACGAGCAGACCGGTCCGGCGCGGGCCGGCCGACGGCGGCGCGACCGCCGTCGTCTCCGCTCGCTCGCCCGCCCGAGGTATCGCCCCGCCCTCCGGCATACCGCCGCCCCTCCCTCTTCCCTGTCCCCGCCATGTCCTCGCCACCTATGCTCTCAGCTCGGAACCACTGCTGGTACGGCGCGAGGACGGGACGGGGTATGACGACGGACACGGTGCGATGGGGAATCCTGGCGACCGGCGGCATAGCCGCCGCGTTCACGGCCGACCTGGTCGACCTGCCCGACGCGGAGGTCGTCGCGGTCGGCTCCCGCACCGAGGCCTCCGCACAGGCCTTCGCCGAACGCTTCGGCATCCCCAAGGCCTACGGCGACTGGGGCGCGCTCGCCGAGGACACGGACATCGATGTCGTCTACGTCGCCACCCCGCACGCCGCCCACCGCGCCGCCGCCGGCCTCTGCCTGAAGGCCGGCCGGGCCGTGCTGTGCGAGAAGCCCTTCACCCTCAACGTGCGCGAGGCCCGGGAACTCGTCGCCCTGGCCCGCGACCACGGCCGCTTCCTCATGGAAGCCATGTGGATGTACTGCAACCCGCTGATCCGGCGCCTCAAGGCCCTCGTCGACGACGGCGCGATCGGCGAGGTCCGCACCGTCCAGGCCGACTTCGGCCTCGAAGGCCCCTTCCCGCCCTCGCACCGGCTGCGCGACCCCGCCCAGGGCGGCGGCGCCCTCCTCGACCTCGGCGTCTACCCCGTCTCCTTCGCCCACCTCCTGCTCGGCGAACCCGACGGCATCTCCGCGCAGGCCGTCCTCTCCGCCGAGGGCGTCGACCTCCAGACCGCCCTCGCCCTGTCCTGGGACTCCGGCGCGCTCGCCGCCCTGCACTGCTCGGTCACCGGCGGCACCGGCACCACCGCCTCCGTCACCGGCTCCCGCGGCCGCATCGACATCCCCTCCGGGTTCTTCCACCCCGACCGGCTGGTCCTGCACCGCGCCGGCCGCGACCCGGAGGAATTCCTCACCGACCCGGCCGACGGCCCCCGCAACTCCTTCCGCCACGAGGCCCGCGAGGTCATGCGCGCCCTCAGGGCCGGCGAGACCGAGTCCCCGCTCGCCCCGCTCGACGGCACCCTCGCCGTGATGCGCACCCTGGACGCCGTACGGGAACGGATCGGCGTGCGCTACCCCCACGAGTAGGCCGTACCGTCGACCCATGGTCACCCAGCCCGCCAAGCCCGCTCAGCCCGCCCGACCGGCCCCCGACACCAGCCGCCGCAGCGAGAGGTCCCGCCGCGCCATCTACGAGGCGGCCCTCTCGCTCGTCGCCGAGGCGGGCTATCCGAAGACCACGATCGAGGGGATCGCCGCCCGCGCGGGCGTCGGCAAGCAGACCATCTACCGCTGGTGGGGGTCGAAGGCCGACGTCCTGCTGGAGGCGTTCCTCGACCTCGGCGAGCAGGCCGCCGAGGCCGCCGGCCACGCGCCGTACACCCTCCCCGACACCGGGGACCTCGCCGCCGACCTCAAGGCCGTCCTGCGCGCCACCGTCGACGAACTCCTCGACCCCCGCTTCGAGGCCCCCGCCCGCGCCCTCTCCGCCGAGGGCCTGGTCAACGAACCGCTCGGCCGCGAGTTCGTCACCCGGCTCCTCGAACCCCAGCTCCAGCTCTACGTCGACCGCCTGCGCGCCGCCCAGCGCGCCGGCCAGGTCCGCCCCGGGATCGACCCGCGCATCGCCCTCGAACTCTTCGTCTCCCCGCTCGCCCAGCGCTGGCTCCAGCACACGGGCCCGATCTCGTACGACTACACGGACACCCTCGTCGACTACGCCCTGTACGGACTCGCACCCCGCTGACGGGCTTTGCCCCGTTTGGGGGTACGGGACCCCCGATGCGCAGGATGATGGGACCATAAGGCATGCTGTCCGCATCACCAGCGAGGCGAGGCGATAGATGAGCGCGGAGTTCGCCGGCCTGAGCGGCCTGCGGGGCAGACTCACCCGGTGGCTGCGCGGAAGCGGCCCGAGCCAGGCCGCCGACGACGGCCGCGAGGCCCTGCTGCTCGCCGCCGCCGGGGCCGGACTGCCCCTCGCGCCCGCCGCGCACCCCGCCGCCGACTACCGCTGCTCCTGCGACCGCGTGGGCTGTCCCACCCCGGCCCGGCACCCGGTGTCCTTCGCCTGGCAGACCCAGTCGACCACCGACCGGGCCCAGATCGAGCGGTGGGCCCGGCACCAGCCGCAGGCCAACTTCATCACCGCGACCGGCATGACCCACGACGTCCTCGACGTCCCCCTGGAGGCCGGCCGCGAGGCCCTCGACCGGCTCCTCGGCGCGGGCGTCGAGGTCGGCCCGGTCGCCGAGAGCGACGACGGCCGCCTCCTCTTCTTCACCCTCACCCGGGGCACCCCCGAGGACGAGGACGAGTGGTGGCCCTGCGAGCTGGACTGCCACCCCGAGACGATGGACGAACACCCCGGCCTGCGCTGGCACTGCCGTGGCTCCTACGTCCTGATCCCCCCGGCCCGCCTCCCGGGCGACGACCACCGCTCGGTGTACTGGGTAAGGGGCCCGGAACATCCCCTCCCGGACCCCCTGAGCCTCCTGGAGACCCTGACGGACGCCTGCGCCCGCCATGTCGAGGCCTTCGGCCTCTAGAGGTCCGCGTTCCCGGGGTTCTACTCGCCCTTCGCTCCGGTCAGTCCCTCCAGCCGGCTCAGCAACGACACCTTCCCGTCCCCGGACCCCTTCACCGGATCGAGCGCGATCTCGTTCGCCACGAACTCCATCGTCAGCGACTGCTTGATCTCCCCGGTGGTCAGCGCCTTCACACTCACGTTCGGCGCCGGCACGGACGCCCCCGTCGCGGCCGTCTGCTTGACATAGTGGTGCGAGGAGAAGAACACCAGCGCCCCGCCGTCCGCCGTCCGCAGCGCCAGAGGGGCGAACTCCCCGCCGGACAGCGGCTCGTCGATGTACTGCTGCACCAGCCCCGGCTTCTCGGCGTTCTTCGCCCGCGTGGTGCGCAGGGTGCTGGTGTACGCGCCGTCCGCGAACACGCCCCCGCCGTCCTTGAGGTAGGCGGTGTAGTCCTTGCTCAAGTCCTGCGGCGCCCGCGTCAGTTCGGCCGAGTCCGCCGGTACCGCCTCGGCCCAGCCGTCCTTGTCCTTGCTGAACTCCGGCAGCGCGCCCTGCGCCACCAGCGTCAGATACGCCGCCTGCCACGGCTCGGAGAGGTCGCCCCGGGTGAACACCAGCACCCAGCGGGCGTCACCGCCCTTGTTGGCCTTGGCGTCGGCGACGAACCAGCGCGGCCAGCCCGCCTTCTTGGGGATCGTGTACGTCGCGTCCGTCAGCGTCAGCGGGGTGTGCTGCGGGTTGCCGCCCGGGTTGTTGACCTTCCCGGCCTTCAACCGCGCCCCGTCGATGGCCCCGAGGGCACCGGTCGTGTACTCGGCGTCCAGCGAACCGTCGTACGCCTGGTCCGCCTTGTTGTACGCGGCCGTGAACTGATCGAGCGCCTTCGCGGCCTCCGCCTGCGTCGCCGAGGGGAGCACCACCCGCTCCCCGTGGACGACCACACAACCGCTCGCCGTCAACGACAACGCCGTCGCGCAGGCCGCCCACAGCGCGTTCCGCTCAAGCCTGCGGAGCCTTCGACTGCCGCGATCCCCGGTCGTCAGGTGCGTCATCAGGAGCCTTCACCTTCCCCTTCCCGGAGGCGAACCCTACCGGGGAGAGGAACAGCGCGAGCGTGGGGACCAGGTACAGCAGCCACACCGTGACCTGGAGGACGGTCGGATCGGGCTGGAAGTTGAACACGCCCTTCAGCAGCGTTCCGTACCAGCTGTCCGGCGGGATCGTGCCGCTGATGTCGAAGGCGAGGCTGTTCAGCCCCGGCAGCCAGTCGGCCTCCTGGAGGTCGTGGAAGCCGTACGCCAGCACGCCCGCGGCCACGACGACGAGCATGCCACCCGTCCAGGTGAAGAACTTCGCCAGGTTGATCCGCAGCGCCCCGCGGTAGAACAGCCAGCCCAGGAACACGGCGGTCGCGAGACCGAGGGCCACCCCGATCAGCGGGCGCGGGGTGCCGTCACCGGCCGCGTGCACCGACGCCCACACGAACAGGGCGGTCTCCAGGCCCTCCCGGCCCACCGCGAGGAACGCGGTCGCCACCAGCGCGCCCGTGCCCATCGCGAGGGCGGCGTCCAGCTTGCCGTGCAGTTCGGACTTCAGATGCCGGGCGGTGCGCCGCATCCAGAAGACCATCCAGGTCACCAGGCCGACCGCGAGCACCGACAGCGAGCCGCCGAGCGCCTCCTGCGCCTCGAACGTCAGCTCCTGCGAGCCGAATTCGAGGACACAGCCGAAGCCCATCGCGATGAGGACGGCGATCGCGATACCGGTCCACACCGGCTTCAGCGCGTCCCGGCGGTCGGTCTTCACCAGGTAGGCGATGAGGATGCAGACGACGAGCGAGGCCTCCAGGCCCTCCCTCAGTCCGATCAGATAGTTGGAGAACACGGCTCAGGCCTCCTCGGGGAACAGCGTCCGGCCCCACCAGTCGTCCTTGTCCCGGACGCCCGGCGGCACGGCGAAGACGGCCGAACCCACGTGCTGGATGTACTCGTTGAGCGCGTCGGTCGCGAGATTGCGCTGGATGCGGATGAACCCGTTGCTCACGTCGCGCATGTAGGCCAGGAAGAACAGGCCCGCCTCCAGACGGCCCAGACCGTCGGTGCCGTCGGTGAAGGAGTAGCCGCGGCGCAGGATCGTCGACCCGTGGTTGGAGTCGGGGTGCGCGAGCCGTACGTGCGCGTCGGGCTTCATCGCCTTCAGGAACGGCTCGTCCCGCTCCTTGGCCTTGCCGACGGGCGCGCCCTCGCCCTTGTCCCGCCCGAACACGTCCTCCTGCTCCTGGAGCGAGGTGCGGTCCCAGGTCTCGATGTGCATCCGGATCCGCCGGGCGACGACATAGGAGCCGCCCACCATCCACTCCGGGCCGTCCTTCTCGTCGACCCACACGAACTTCTTCAGCCGGTCGGTCTCGGTGCCCGCGATGTTGCGGGTGCCGTCCTTGAAGCCCATCAGGTTGCGCGGGGTCTGCGCGTCCGGGGTGGTGGAGGAGGTCTTGCCGAACCCGAGCTGCGACCAGCGGATGGACACCTTGCCCATGCCGATGCGGGCCAGGTTGCGGATGGCGTGCACGGCGACCTGGGGGTCGTCGGCGCAGGCCTGGACGCACAGATCGCCGTTGGAGCGGCTCGCGTCGAGGGCGTCCCCGGCGAACTTGGGCAGATCGACGAGCGCGTCGGGCCGCTGGTCGTCCAGCCCGAACTTCGCGAACAGCGACGGCCCGAAGCCGAGGGTGAGCGTGAGCCGCGAGGGCTTCAGGCCCAGGGCCTCACCGGTGTCGTCCGGCGGGGCCTCGGCGAGTCCGCCGTACGCCCCGTCGCCGACCGTCTTCCCGGAGGTCATCCGGCGCGCGGCGGCCGTCCAGTCCTTCAGCATCTGGACGAACTCGGCGCGGTCGGTGGTGTCCACGTCGAACGCGGCGAAGTGCAGCCGGTCCTGGACGGGTGTGGCGATACCGGCCTGGTTCGCGCCGTGGAAGGCGACCGCGGCGCCGGTCTCGGCGGCCGTCGGCTCGATGTCGTCGCCGGTGCGGGCCACCGCCACCGCGCCGCCGGCCACGGCGGCCCCGAGCGCGAGCCCGGCCCCGCCCCATCCGATGAGCGACCGCCGCGAGGGGTGGGGGTCGTCGTTCCTGGTCTCAGTGATCTCGGTGATCTCGGTCATCGCCGTCCCCTTACTTGACCACGGCCGCGGCGAGCTTGGACAGGGGCTCGGCGAGCGAGTTCACCGCGTCCGAGAGCTCCTTGCGCTGCGCCTCGGTGACCTTGTCGTAGGAGACGAAGTCGTACGAGGCCTTGTCCGTGCGGTACTTGTCGAGCAGCGTGTTCAGCGCGGCGAACTGCTTGTCGAGCTCGGTGGTGAGGGCGGCGTCGTTGGTCTGCGCGACCGGCTTCAGCAGCTCGTACGCCTTCTGCGCGCCCTCGACGTTGGCCTTGAAGTCGACGAGGTCGGTGTGCGAGTAGCGGTCCTCCTCGCCGGTGACCTTGCCGGTGGCGACCTCGTCGAGCAGCTCCTTGGCGCCGTTGGCCATGGAGGTCGGGGTGATCTCGGCCTTGCCGACCCGGTTCTGCCAGTCCTTCAGGTCGGTGACGAGCTGGTCGGCGAGGTTCTTCTCCTCCTCGCCGATCTTCTTGTCCTCCCAGAGGGCCTTCTCCAGCCGGTGCCAGCCGGTCCACTTCTGGCCGTCCTCCAGGCCGTCCGCGCGGGTGTCGACCAGCGGGTCGATGTCCCCGAAGGACTCGGCGACCGGCTCGGTCCGCTCCCAGCCGAGACGGGAGGGCGCGTAGGCCTTCTGCGCGGCGGTGAGGTCGCCGGCCTTGATCGCCTTCACGAAGGTCTCGACGAGCGGGATGGTGGCGTCGGCCTGCTCCTGCGCGTACTCGCGGTAGTCGGCGACGGCCTTGTCGAGCTTGGGGTTGCGCTTGGCCACGCTGCCGCCGGTGACCTTGAGGTCCTGCCGGATGCCGGTGCCCTTCATGCCGGGCTTGCAGGCGATCTGGTAGGCGCCGGCCTTCACCTCGGCGGTGACGCGCTGCTTGGTGCCGGGCCCGATGTTCTCCCGCTCCGTGACGACCCGGTCGTCGGGGAACAGCACGTACACCTCGGTGACCTTGGAGCCCTTGTTCTCGATGGCGAGCTCGACGTGTCCGGCGGAGATCTCCTTCTTGGAGGTCTCGCACTTGGAGTCGGTGGCGGTCACGTTGATGATGCGGTCGCCGTTCTTCGCATCGCTCTTCTGGGTGCAGCCCGTGACGGCGGTCAGTGCGGTCACGGCGGCGACGGCGGTGACGACGGACAGTCTGGCGGCTCGCATTCGGGCTCCCGGCGATGGCTGAATATTCACGTGACGGGACTCACAAGGATTGGTGAGCCTCGCCTAACTTATCCAAGGCTTACCTGCGTAATACCCGCCTGTGCCGTGATTCAGCTCTCATAGACGCTGTAAGAGCACGAGCCGATCACGGTGGCTCAAAACGGACCCCAAGGGAAGGTCAAAGGAGATTCAAAGATTCCGCTTCGGGGTGACGAGGAGCGGACCGCCACGGGGGTGCGGGAACACCTCGACGGCGTGCTCGTACACCTCGCTGAGCAACGGCTCGCCGAAGACGTCCGCCGGGGTCCCGTCGGCCGCGACACCGCCCGCGCGCAGGACGACGACCCGGTCCGCGTAGGCGGCGGCGAGCCCCAGATCGTGCAGGACGACGACAACGGCGTCCCCGTCCCTCGCCCGCTCCCGGCACACCCGCAGCACCAGTTCCTGATGCCGGAGGTCCAGCGCGGCGGTCGGTTCGTCGAGCAGCAGCACGGGTGCCCGCTGGGCCAGCACCCGGGCGAGCGCGACCCGGGCCCGCTCGCCGCCGCTCAACGCCGAGAACGGCCGCGCGGCGAAGTCGGTGACCTCGGTGACGGCCATGGCCTCGGCGACGGCCGCGTCGTCCTCGGCGGGCGAGGAGTGGTGCGGCGCCCGCCCCATCCGCACGACCTCCTCCACGGCGAACGGGAACGACAACTCGGCGGCCTGGGGCAACACGGCCCGCCGCAGGGCGAGTTCCCCCGCGGACCACTCGGCGACGGGCCGCCCGTGCACATGTACGACCCCCTGCGCGGCCGCGACATCCCCGGCGAGCACCGTCAGCAGGCTGGACTTCCCGGCCCCGTTGGGCCCCACCAACGCCAACACCTCCCCACCCCGCACTGACACATCAACCCCCCGAAGGACCTCCCGCCCCCCGATCCGCAACCCCACCCCGACGGCTTCGACGAGAACGGCCCCTGGGGCGAGGACGGGAGGGGGGCTGAACCGACGACGAAGACTCACGAGGAACTCCTTGGGGAGGGGAGGGGACGAACGCGGGTACGGCACCGCCGCGCTGCGAGCCGGCGGCTGAGCGCCGTTGCGGCGGGGAGAGGGGCCGGGTGGGGTGCGGGGGTGGAGAGGGGCGGGGGAGTGAGTAAGGGGTGAGGAGGCAAGGGGGGAGGGGGAGGGGAGCGGTCGGGGTGGAGGGGGGCGAGGAAGGGGCGGGGGTGGGGAGGAGCGGAGGGGGGTGAGGGGTGAAGCGGTGGGGGTGGAGGGGGGTGAGGGGCGGAGCGGAGGGGCGGAGCGGAGGGGAGAA